>NZ_JAQGJD010000294.1 GCF_028290785.1 Tardiphaga sp.
ATCGACGAAGATGCCTTTCGACCGCAGATGCGGCACGCCGCGTTCGCGTTCGTCGCGCAGGTGCCATTCGTCCCTGAAGTAGACGTCGAGCCCCTCCTGCAGCGACGCCGAATGCGGCGTGCCAGGGGCCCCGGCCCCGGATCTGAAGCAACACCGCTCCCGTCGCTCCCGCATATTCCGCAACGGTGTCCATCGCCTTCCCCAATTGCGAAGGATCGATGGCGGCATCGAGCAGTGACAGCGATGCCTGGTCGAAGGAAATCGGGCGAGTCATGATACAATCAAAACGAGCTACATCTGCGTGTGTAACCTGGCTCGGATTGTACTTCGGTTGCAAGTGGTTGTTCGTAGTACGTTGGTCGCAGCACAGGTCGAGCGAAGCGGAACTTCTGCAGCGACAATGTCCGGTCTCGGACGCGGTGTGGCATTCTTCATGCCGCTGCGCGGAGCCAGGACCGTACCGGGCCGGCGGTTGCGACGGCCCCAGACAGTGGCGATCAATTCACCCAGAACTCCGGGACCGTCTGCGACAGCCGTCCGCCCAGGCGCACCGGGGCGATGCGTAGCGCGAGGCCGGTCTTGTCGTCGGTTTCCACCGCAACGCCGCTCATGGTGGCGATGCCGGTGGCGGGCTCGAAGCGGCCGGAGGGAATGCCGGTGACGAAGCGGCGCAGCGGCTCGTCTTTGTGCATGCCGATCACGGAATCATAGTCGCCGGTCATGCCGGCGTCGGTCATGTAGGCAGTACCACCGGGGAGGATCTGGTGGTCGGCGGTGGGTACATGGGTATGGGTACCTACCACCAGGCTGACGCGGCCGTCGCAGAAGAAACCCATGCCCTGCTTTTCGCTCGACGCCTCGCCGTGGAAATCGACCACGATGGCATCGGCGGCCTCCACCAGCGGACAGGCCTCGATCTGCTTGCCAACGGCGGAGAACGGATCGTTGAGCGGCTCCATGAAGACGCGGCCCATGGCGTTCATCACCAGCGCGCGCGCGCCGTTCTTGGCATCGACCAAAGCCGCGCCGCGGCCCGGCGTGTGGCGCGGAAAATTCAGCGGCCGGATCAGCCGCGGCGCGCGCTCGATGAACACCAGCGCCTCCTTCTGATTCCAGGCGTGGTTGCCGAGCGTCACCGCGTCGGCGCCGGCATCGATGAAATCGTTGTAGATCGCTTCGGTGATGCCGAAGCCGCCGGCGGCGTTCTCGCCGTTGATGACGACCAGATCGAGCTTCCAGTCGCGCACGCAGGCGGGTAGATGGTCGGCGATGGCATTGCGTCCGGTCTTGCCGACCACGTCGCCGATGAAAAGAATGCGCAAATCAGATGCTCCGGAAATCGATCGTTCGGGTTTCCGTTAGCACATAATCCAGCGCGACGTCGTGCGGCTGCACGGGAATCGCCGCGATTTCCTGCACGTCGAAGGCGAGGCCCACGGCGACGAACGCCTTGCTGGCACGCAACTGTTCGAATGTGCGGTCGTAGTGCCCGGCGCCGTAACCGATGCGATGGCCGGACCGGTCGAACGCGGCGAGCGGCACCAGCACGATATCCGGCAGCAATGGCGGCGCTTCCGGCGGCGGCTCGAGGATGCCGAGCGCGCCGGCAACCAGCGCATCGGTCGGCGACCACTGGCGAAACATCAGCGGCGCGTCGCGGGCAACGATGACGGGCAGCGCGAGGCGTGCGCCCCGCGCGGCCAACGCATGCATCAGTGGAATGGGGTCCAGCTCGCTGCGGATCGGCGAATAGCCGGCGACGATGGTGCCGGCGGTGATGGGGACAGGAAAGGCGCGGGTGGCGATGGATTGCGCGGCGGCGCCGCGCGTTTCGCCGGAGAGGCTAGCGCGGCGTGCGAGGGCGGCGGTTCGGAGCGATGCTTTATCGAGGAAAGTCTCAGTCATTCACCACCGTTGTGCCCGGGCTTGTCCGGGGCATCCACGTCTCTGCTTGCCGCAAGCTAAAGACATGGATGGCCGGAACGGCAAGCGCGAAGACGCGCTTTTGCCCGGCCATGACGGCGTGGTCACGCAGAATATAAAAGTGCGAAGCCACGATGGCCGTTGAAGCACTCGATCCCGGAGCACCTACGAAAGTAGGTGGGCACCATGTAGCCAAGTCCACGGACCTGGCCAGGGACAGTTCCCGTGAGGATCGATAAGGCCCCGGGGATATGTGGCTCCTGACGCGCGACGCAGCCTCGCAGGAGCAATGTAGGCGTTATGGATGGCGTGCGCCAGTGGCTAGGCTTCACCCTCTCCTTTTGAGGGGGAGGGTGAAGAAGGACCCCGCCTCGATAGATTCCTACCCGATCGATACCCCGCCGCCGATGGTGCGGTTGAGCACCTGGGTGGTCTTCTCGATACGGTCGGCGGCGGAGTTCAGTGCTGCGGCCACCGCGGTCTGAGTCGCCCGCGCGCGGTCGGCGGAGACGACGCGGACGTCGCGCAATGCTGCCAGCTCTTCCTGCAGCGCGCGGACCTGCTGGTTGGCGTCGAGCAACTCGTCGGCCACGGTCAGCGCCGCCATCACCGTGAGGCGGGCGTCGCCGATCTCGCCAAATTTGCCGCGCAGGTTCTCGACGCGGAACTCCAGGCTCTCGGCCAGCCGCAGCAGCCTCGTCTCCTGGCCCTCCTCGCAAGCCATGCGGTACTGCCGGCCATTAATGGTGACATTGACGTGACTCATTCGGCTTCTTCCGCGGGCGCGTCGGCATCGAGCACCGCGCGAATGGTGCCGATCGCCGCATCCAGCTTGTCGGCGATCTCGCGGTTGGCGCGCTCCAAGCGGCGCGATTTCACCAGCGTGCCATCGAGTTCATCGGCGAGCCGCGAACGGTCGGCGCCGAGCGCCTGGATCCGCGTCGCCAGTTCGTCCTCGTCGCGATCGGCCTCGCGGCGGCGCTCCACCGCGCTTTCAAGCGCATCCAGCGCGGCCATCAGCCGCCGCGTCGCCGCGTCGATTTCCGCCGCCCCGCTGGGAGCGGGGTCCGGGCTGGCAGCGCGATGGGCGGGACGTTCGATCATACGGGGTACGCGGACCTTGGGTGCACAGCCGCCAAAGTCGCAAAAGTGGCGGCTCGGCAAGCCTTTAGGCCCTTAAATTTACGTGGCAAGCGAGCCTGGCGCAACGGCGCACAGAAGCTATGCACTGCAAAGGCCACAAAATTGGGCGGTAAAGACCAACCGGCTTGGACTCCCGGCCAACCAAATGCTATCCAGCGCGTTCTCCATTGGCATGCCACGACTTGCTGCAGAGCCGCACCTTCCAGCGGAGGCGGAACGTCCCCAACATCTCACTTCAGGCGGAATGAACATGGCGCAGGTTGATCACTCGAAGATGGCCAATGCGATTCGCGCGCTTGCGATGGACGGCGTCGAGAAGGCCAAGTCCGGCCATCCGGGCCTGCCAATGGGCGCCGCCGACGTGGCCACCGTGCTGTGGACCCAGTTCCTGAAGTTCGACGCCGCCGACCCGCGTTGGCCGGACCGCGACCGCTTCATTTTGTCGGCCGGCCACGGCTCCATGCTGCTCTACGCGCTGCTCTATCTGACCGGCAACGAAGACGTCACGCTCGATCAGTTGAAGAACTTCCGCCAGCTCAATTCCAAGACCCCGGGCCACCCCGAGAACTTCATCACCGCCGGCGTCGAGACCACCACCGGCCCGCTCGGCCAGGGCGTGGCCACCTCCGTCGGAATGGCGCTCGCCGAACGGCTGCTGGCCGCCGAATACGGCGACATCGTCGATCACTACACCTATGTGCTGTGCTCCGACGGCGACCTGATGGAAGGCGTCAGCCATGAGGCCGCGGCGCTGGCCGGCCATCTCAAGCTGTCGAAGCTGATCTTCCTGTGGGACAACAACGGCATCTCCATCGACGGCCCGCTGACGCTGTCGGACAGCGTCGATCAGGTGGCGCGTTTCAAGGCCCATGGCTGGAACGCCGTGCATGTCGATGGCCACGACCAAAAGGCCATCGCTGCGGCGATCAAGGAAGCCCAGACCTCGGACCGCCCCTCGTTCATCGCGTGCAAGACCACCATCGGCTTCGGCGCACCGACCCGCGCCGGCACTTCCAAGGCCCATGGCGAGCCCCTTGGCGCCGAGGAACTCGCCGGCGCCAAGAAGGCGCTCGACTGGAACTACGGCCCGTTCGAAGTGCCGGACGATATCCTGCAGGCTTGGCGCAACGTCGGCAAGCAGGGCGCGTCGGCGCATGCCGACTGGACGAAGCGCTTCGAAGCACTGGCGGACGAGACACGCAGCGAGTTTACCCGCCGTGTCGATCACGTACGCCCGGCGGGGCTCGCCGCCTCGATCCGCAAGCTGAAGCAGAAGCTGATCGACGAGCCGCAGACCGTCGCCACGCGCAAGGCCAGCGAGATCGCGCTGGAAGTGCTGGTCGCGGAGATGCCGGAACTGCTGCTGGGATCGGCCGATCTGACGCCATCCAACAACACCCGCACCAAGAATGCCAAGGACGTGAAGCCCGGCGACTTCAGCGGCCGCTACATCCACTACGGCATCCGCGAGATGGGCATGGCCGCGGCGATGAACGGCATTGCCACCCATGGCGGCTTTGCGCCGGCCGGCGGCACCTTCATGTGTTTCACGGACTATGCCCGCCCCTCGATGCGGCTCGCGGCGCTGTCGCATGTGCCGGTGGTCTACATCATGACCCACGATTCCATCGGCCTCGGCGAGGACGGCCCGACCCATCAGCCGGTCGAGCACCTGGCGTCGCTGCGCTGCATGCCGAACATGCGCACCTTCCGCCCGGCCGACGCGATCGAGACCGCGGAATGCTGGCAGCTCGCCTTGGAAAACACCAAGGGCCCGACGGTGCTGGCGCTGTCGCGACAGAACCTGACGCCCGCGCGCACCGTGCACCACGACGACAACCTGTGCGCCACCGGCGGCTACGAGCTGATCGCGGCGAAGGGCGAGGCGCAGGTGTCGATCTTCGCGTCGGGCTCCGAAGTCGAGATCGCGGTCGCCGCGCAAAAGCAGCTCGCCGACAAGGGCATCGCGGCGCGCGTGGTCTCGGTGCCGTCGCTCGAACTGCTGCTGCAGCAGTCGCCGGAGAAGCAGGCAGCCATCATCGGCCAGGCGCCGGTCAAGATCGCCGTCGAGGCGGCGGTGCGGTTCGGCTGGGATGCGGTGATCGGGCACGATGGCGTGTTCATCGGCATGTCGACGTTCGGCGCGAGCGCGCCGGCCAAAGACCTCTACAAGCATTTCGGCATTACGGCAGAGGCCGTCGTGGACGCCGCCACCAAGCGTCACAACGCGGCTTAACCCTATCGGAACACTGGCGAAATAGACGCATTGCGCCAGCGTTCCAATCAGGGCATGAAACGGCCGTTAAACGTCACTATATGCGGGTAATACCAATATCTTGAGCATTACAGGGAGAAGTTGAATGGCAGTCCGGGTTTCGATCAACGGGTTTGGCCGCATCGGCCGCAACGTCCTGCGGGCGATCTATGAGTCCAAGCGCACCGATATCGAAGTCGTCGCCATCAACGATCTCGGCTCGGTCGAGAGCAACGCGCATCTGCTGCGCTTCGACAGCGTGCACGGCCGCTTCCCCGGCGAAGTCACCGTCGATGGCGACAGCATCGACATCGGCCGCGGCAAGATCAAGGTCACCGCGGTGCGCGATCCCAACACGCTGCCGTGGAAGGATCTCGGCATCGACATCGCGCTGGAATGCACCGGCATCTTCAGCGCCAAGGCGAAGGCTTCGATGCACCTGACGGCAGGCGCCAAGCGCGTGCTGGTGTCGGCGCCGTCGGACGGCTCCGATGCGACGATCGTGTACGGCGTCAACCACAAGACGCTGACCAAGGATCACCTGGTCGTCTCCAACGGCTCCTGCACCACCAATGCGCTGGCGCCGGTGGCCAAGGTGCTGAACGAGCTGGTCGGCATCGAGACCGGCTTCATGACCACGATCCACGCTTATACCGGCGACCAGCCGACGCTGGACACGCTGCACAGCGACCTGTACCGCGGCCGCGCCGCGGCGATGTCGATGATCCCGACCTCGACCGGCGCCGCCAAGGCGATCGGCCTGGTGATGCCGGAACTGGCCGGCAAGCTCGATGGCGTCTCGATCCGCGTGCCGACCCCGAACGTCTCGGTGATCGACCTCAAGATCGTTGCCAAGAAGTCGGTGACTCCCGCCGAGGTCAACGCCGCGTTCAAGGCCGCCGCCGAGAGCGGCGATCTGAAGGGCATCCTCGGCACCACCGCGCATCCGAACGTGTCGATCGACTTCAACCACGACTCGCACTCCTCCACCTTCGCCTTCGACCAGACCAAGGTACAGAACGGCACGCTGGTGCGCGTGCTGTCCTGGTATGACAATGAGTGGGGCTTCTCCAACCGCATGGCCGACACGGCTGTCGCGATGGGCAAGCTGATCTAAGGATCGACTTCGCAAAACAGGAGGCCGGAATGACACTGTCCCCATGGATTGGCGTTCCGGCCGGAATTCTTCTACTGGCGTTTATCGTGTTTGCATTCCGACAAGGCATGCAGGTTACGCGCGAGCAGGATGGATCGCCGTCGGAACAAAGTGACGGCGGCCCCCTCCTTTGAATTACAACTGCAGCCCAAGAAGACTGGTCATAGATGAGCTCCTTCCGCACCCTCCATGACGTCGATGTCTCCGGCAAGCGCGTGCTGGTGCGCGTCGATCTCAACGTCCCCATGGACAACGGCCGCGTCACCGACGCCACCCGGCTGGAGCGCATTGCGCCGACCGTCACCGAGATCTCCGGCAAGGGCGGCAAGGTCATCCTGCTGGCGCATTTCGGCCGACCGAAGGGTATCGATCCCAAGCAGTCGCTGAAGCCGGTGGCCGCGGCGCTCGCCGAGGTGATCGGCAAGCCCGTGGCATTTGCGGAAGACTGCATCGGCGACGTCGCGGCCAAGGCCGTTGCCGCGATGAAGGACGGCGACATCCTTTGCCTCGAAAACACCCGCTTCCATGCCGGCGAGGAAAAGAACGATCCGGCCTTCGTCGCTGAACTCGCTGAACTCGGCGACATCTGGGTCAACGACGCGTTCTCCGCCGCACACCGCGCCCACGCCTCGACCGAGGGCCTCGGCCACAAGTTGCCGGCCTATGCCGGCCGCACCATGCAGGCCGAGCTCGACGCGCTCGGCAAGGCCTTGGACGCGCCGACCCGGCCGGTGATCGCCATCGTCGGCGGCGCAAAGGTGTCGTCGAAGATCGACCTGCTGGAAAACCTCGTCACCAAGGTGGACGCGCTGGTGATCGGCGGCGGCATGGCCAACACATTTTTGCACGCGCAAGGCATCGGCGTCGGCAAGTCGCTTTGCGAGAAGGATCTCGCCGCGACCGCGCTGCGCATCATCGACAAGGCGGAAGCCGCCGGCTGCGCGATCATCCTGCCGGTGGACGCGGTCGTAGCGTTCAAGTTCGAAGCGAATTCGCCATCGCAAGCCTACGGGCTCGATGCGGTTCCGAAAGACGGCATGATCCTGGATGTCGGACCGCAGTCGATCGTGCGGATCAACGCCGCGATCGACGACGCCGCGACGCTGGTGTGGAACGGCCCGGTTGGCGCGTTCGAGATGACGCCGTTCGACACCGGCACCGTGGGCGCCGCCAAGCACGCCGCGGCGCGCACCAAGGCGAAGAAGCTGATCTCGGTCGCCGGCGGCGGCGACACGGTGGCTGCGCTGAACCATGCCGGGGTGGCGGATGAGTTCAGCTACATCTCGACGGCAGGCGGCGCTTTCCTGGAGTGGATGGAAGGCAAGCCGCTGCCGGGCGTGGACGTGTTGCGCGCAAAGGCCTGATATTACCCTTGTTGGTTGCCGATGTTTATGCTATGTTCACGGACATGGCAGAGCGTCCCACAGATGTAACGCTGGATATCCTGATCAAGATTCAGGAGGGTATCGGCGCGCTTCGTTCCGAACTCGGCGAATTCAGACTGGCCGCCGATACAAGGTTTGAACGCATCGAGACAGTCATGCACAAACAGCGCCGCGATAGCGCTGGCATGCTGGTCATGATGCGAGCAACGGTCACCGATTTCGACGAGCGGGTCAGCGACGTCGAGGAGCGCGTCGCGGCGTTGGAAGCCGAGACAACCGCATAGCGGACCTGGTTGCCCGGCTTCTTGGTCGGCCACCACTAATCCCCATACCACCCGCGACCTTCGGCGACTTGGATTCCTGCCAGCGTCGCGTTAATAGCGGGGCAGCATTTCCGTGCCGGTCACGCCGACCGCGCCGTCCCATCCCTCACAAGGAGTTCCCATGGCCCGCATCACGTTGCGTCAATTGCTCGATCATGCCGCGGAACACGATTATGGCGTGCCGGCCTTCAACATCAACAATATGGAACAGGCGCTGGCGATCATGGAGGCGGCATCGAGCGTGGACGCGCCGGTGATCATCCAGGCCTCGCGCGGCGCCCGCTCCTACGCCAACGACATCATGCTCAAGCACATGATGGACGCCGTCACCGAAATCTATCCGCAGATCCCGGTCTGCGTGCATCTCGACCACGGCAACGGTCCCGCGACCTGCATGACCGCGATCCAGGCCGGCTTCACTTCGGTGATGATGGACGGCTCGCTGAAGGCCGACGGCAAGACCGCTGCCGACTGGGACTACAATGTGTCCGTCACCAAGACCGTGACTGACATGGCGCATCTCGGTGGCATTTCGGTGGAAGGCGAGCTTGGCGTGCTCGGCTCGCTGGAGAGCGGCATGGGCGAAGCCGAAGACGGCCACGGCGCCGAAGGCCAGCTGTCGCACGACCAGTTGCTGACCAACCCCGACGAGGCCGTGAAGTTCGTCAAGGAGACCCAGGTCGATGCGCTGGCGATCGCCATGGGCACCTCGCACGGCGCCTACAAGTTCACCCGCAAGCCGGACGGGGATATTCTGGCCATGAACGTGATCGAGGAAATCCACCGCAAGCTGCCCAACACCCATCTGGTGATGCACGGCTCCTCCTCGGTGCCGCAGGACCTGCAGGACATCATCAACGCCTATGGCGGCGAGATGAAGCCGACCTGGGGCGTGCCGGTGTCGGAGATCCAGCGCGGCATCAAGCACGGCGTGCGCAAGATCAATATCGACACCGACAACCGGATGGCGATGACCGGCCAGATCCGCAAGGTTCTCAAGGAAAACCCTAGCGAATTCGACCCGCGCAAGTACCTGAAGCCGGCGATGGAAGCGATGGTCAAGCTGTGCAAGCAGCGCCTGCAGGAGTTCAATACCGCCGGCCAGGCAAGCAAGTTCAAGACGGTCTACACCACCGCGGACATGGCCAAGCGCTATGCCTCCGGCGAGCTGGCCGCGAAGATCGTCTGATCGGGCGCCTCCGTGCTTGAAGGCCACGGCGGCCTGCCATATGTTACATGTAACAAATGGAGGCCGCCATGTCCGATGGAGCCAAGCGGGTCCGCAAGCACCGCGACAAGATGAAGGCCGCCGGCCTGAAGCCGGTGACCATCTGGGTGCCTGATGTAAATGCGCCGGAATTCAAGGCGCAGGTGGCTCGCGAAATCGCGGCCATCAATGCTAGTGCGGACGAAAAAGTCATTCTTGATGAGCTTTCGGGTATTGAGATCGAAGGCTGGAAATGAAACGCGGCGACCTCGTGACCGCTGTGATGCAGGGTGCGTATGGAAAACCGAGACCGGCGGTCGTCATTCAAGCGACGTGGGCCGAAGGTCTGGACTCGGTTACATTCTTGCCGCTGACCAGCGAGATTTCCATTGCCCGCACATTTCGCATTTTGGTCGAACCGACTCCTGAAAACGGCCTGCAATCCAGATCGCAGGTGATGGCCGACAAGTGCGCGACGCTGCCGCTTGCAAAGATCGGTAAGGTCTTTGGACGTCTGGCTCCCGATGATCTAAATCGAGTTGATCGCGCCTTTGCTGTTTTCACTGGAATTGCCTGACAACCGTCACGTTTGACCTTCAAGAACACCGTTTTGCAGGACCATTTGATGAACCTCGCCGACCTCAACAAGATCGCCCGCGCCATGGTCGCCCCCGGCAAGGGGGTGCTGGCAGCCGACGAGTCCGGCGGCACCATCAAGAAGCGGTTCGACGCGATCGGCGTGGAATCCACGGAGGACAGCCGCCGCGATTACCGCGAGATGATGTTTCGCTCCCAGCAAGCGATGTCGAACTACATTTCCGGCGTCATCCTGTACGACGAGACGATCTGGCAGAACGCTGCCGATGGCACGCCGCTGGTCAGACTGATCGAGCAGGCCGGCGCGATCCCGGGCATCAAGGTCGATGAAGGTACCCAGGCGCTCCCAGGCTGCCCGGGCGAACTGGTCACAGTCGGTCTCGACAAGCTCGCCGAGCGGCTGGCAAAATATTACGAGCGCGGCGCGCGGTTTGCGAAATGGCGCGCGGTGATCGACATCAACCAAGCCTCGCACATCCCCAGCATGACGGCGATCCACGTCAATGCCCATGCGCTGGCCCGCTATGCGGCGCTGTGCCAGCAGGCGCAGATCGTGCCGATCGTCGAGCCGGAAGTGCTGATGGACGGCGACCACGACATCGACCGCTGCGTCGAGGTGACCACGCGCGTGCTCAACAAGACGTTCCAGGAATTGCGCATCCAGCGTGTTGAGCTGGAGGGCATGATCCTGAAGCCGAACATGGCGATCTCCGGCAAGAAGTCGAAGACCCAGGCCAGTGTCGCGGAAGTCGCCGAGAAGACCGTGCGGATGCTGAAGGCCTGCGTGCCGGCCGCGGTGCCGGGCATCGCCTTCCTGTCCGGCGGCCAGTCCGACGAGGACGCCACTGCGCATCTCGATGCCATGAACCGAATCGGCGGATTGCCGTGGCCGCTGACCTTCTCCTATGGCCGCGCGCTGCAGGCGGCGCCGCAAAAGGCGTGGTCCGGCAGATCGGAAAACGTCGCCGCCGGGCAGCAGGCTTTCACCCATCGCGCCCGCATGAATTCGCTCGCCAGCAAGGGCGAATGGACGGCGGCTCAAGAAACCCAGAAGGCGGCATAGTCTTGGCCAAACCCGTTCCACCGCCGCCCGCGCCGCGGCTCTATCTGGCGACCCCGGTGCTCGAGGATCCCGCCGCGCTGGTGACCGAGTTGCCCGCGTTGCTGGCGAAGGCCGACGTCGCCGCCGTGCTGGTGCGGCTGAAGATGACCGACCAGCGCACCCTGATCTCGCGCATCAAGGCGCTGGTGCCGGCGATCCAGCCGAGCGGCGCTGCCGTGCTGATCGAGGGCCACGCCGAACTGGTGGCCCGCGGCGGCGCTGACGGCGCGCATCTCGACGGCATCGAAGCCGTGGAAGACGCGATGGAAACTCTGAAGCCGGATTGGATCGCCGGCGTCGGCGGGCTTTCCACGCGCCACGATTCCATGGCGGCGGGCGAAGCCGGCGTCGATTACGTGCTGTTCGGCGAACCGGATGCGAAGGGCGAGCGGCCATCGGCGGATGCCATCGCCGAGCGGCTGCAATGGTGGGCCGAACTGTTCGAGCCGCCCTGCGTCGGCTATGCGGCGTCGGTCGATGAAGCCCGGGCGTTCGCCGTGGCGGGCGCCGACTTCGTGCTGGTGGGCGACTTCATCTGGGCCGATCCGCGCGGCCCGACCGCGGCGCTGATGGACGCCGAGCAGGCGATCGGGCTGGGTCATGCCGCCAGACTGGAAGTTGCCAAATCAGAAGCTGCCATGCCGGGAACAGCCAAAGCCGAACAGGAATGACGCCGGAATGAAAATTCTGCGTTTCCTTATCATCCTCGCGGGTTGCGCGACGTGGGCAGGCTGCGCTTCCGCGCAGATTCAGCTGACGCCGCAGGCCGCGCCCGCGGCGCCGCCGAAGGCCAGCAAGCCGGCGGCGCCGAAGGCACCCGCCAAGGCACCGGCGGCGGTGGCGAAGAAGCCGCCGGCGCCGGCCCCCAAACCCGCAGAGCCCACGGCGGCAGCGCCTGTCGATTCCAATGCCGACCTGGTTTACGGCGCCTATCAGCGCGGCCAGTACAAGACCGCCTTCGATCTCGCCATGAAGCGCGCGCAGGAGAACAATGACCCCAAGGCGATGACCATGCTCGGCGAGCTCTACGCCAATGCCCTGGGGGTCAAGCGCGACTACGCCAAGGCCGCGGAATGGTATCAGCGCGCCGCCGAACGCGGCGACAGAGAGGCGATGTTCGCGCTCGCCATGCTGCGGCTGTCGGATCGCGGCGGCAAGTCCGGCAATCGCGATGACGCCGCCAAGCTGCTGGCCTCCTCCGCCAAGCTCGGCAATCCCAAGGCGGCATATAACCTGGCGCTGCTCTATCTGGACGGCCAGACCTTCCCGCAGGACGTCAAGCGCGCGGCCGAATTGCTGCGTGTTGCCGCCGATGCCGGCAATCCCGAGGCACAATACGCGCTGGCAACGTTCTACAAGGAAGGCACCGGCGTCGAGAAGAGCGTCGACAAGGCGGTCCGGCTGCTGCAGGCCGCCGCGCTCGCCGACAATGTCGATGCCGAGGTCGAATACGCCATCGCGCTGTACAACGGCACCGGGACACCGAAAAACGAGACGGCCGCCGTGGCCCTGCTGCGCAAGGCCTCCAGGCAGAACAGCCCGATTGCGCAAAACCGGCTGGCGCGCGTGCTGGCGATGCGTCCCGACACCGCCGAGCGGCTGGAGGGCTTGAAATGGCATATTGTCGCCAAAACCGCCGGCAAGGGCGACCTGATGCTCGACGAGCTCCTTGCCAAGGCCACCCCGGAAGAGCGCAGCAGCGCCCAGGACGCCGCGCGAAAATGGCTGGGCGCTCCGAAATGATCGGCCCTTGACGTTCCCGCGCTTGCAGGGCACCCATCGCCCCAGCAACTCCCGCAGCATCCATTGAGACCTGACGCCCAGGTCGTCTTGAGCGAAATCATGATCAATTCGGCCCTGATGAACGTCATGGTGAAAGCCGCACGCCGCGCCGGCCGCAGCCTCAAGCGCGACCTCGGCGAAGTCGAGAACCTGCAGGTCTCGATGAAGGGCCCGGCGAATTTCGTCAGCCTCGCCGACAAGCGCGCCGAGGAGATGCTGTACACCGACCTCAACAAGGCGCGCCCCGGCTACGGCTTCCTCGGCGAGGAAGGCGGCAATCGCGAAGGCACCGACAAGAGCCATAGCTGGGTGGTCGATCCGCTGGATGGCACCACCAACTTCCTGCACGGCATTCCGCATTTCGCGGTGTCGATCGGCCTGCTGCGCGAAGGCGTCGCCATCGCCGGCCTGATCTACAATCCCGCCAACGACGAACTCTACATGGCCGAAAAGGGCTCTGGCGCGTTCCTCAACGATACCCGCCTGCGCGTCGCCGGCCGCAAGCAGCTCAACGAATGCGTCATCGCCTGCGGCCTGCCGCATATCGGCCGCGGCGACCACGAGCAGTCGCGCAAGGAAATGACCGCGCTGCAGCCGAAGGTCGCGGGGCTCCGCCGTTTTGGCGCGGCGTCATTGGATCTCGCCTTCGTCGCCGCTGGCCGTCTCGACGGCTACTGGGAGCGCAACCTTCAGCCGTGGGACATTGCGGCCGGCATCGTGCTGATCAAGGAAGCCGGCGGCACCGTCGGCGACATCCATGGCGGCGACGTGTTGAAGACCGGCAACGTGGTCTGCGGCAATGAATTCGTGAACGGCGAACTGACGAAAATTCTTCGGCCGCTGTGACCGCCGATGGCGCGCCGACGCCGTTCCGGCTCGCCAGCCTGCCGGGCCTCGCGCTCTGCGTGGCCGTGGCGCTGCTCGCGATGCTGCTCGAGAAGATCGAAGTCGCTCTCGTCGGCGAACCCTATCTCGAAGCGCTGGTGCTGGCGATCCTGATCGGGGTCATCATCCGGACGCTGTGGAGCCCCGGGTCGCGATGGCTGCCCGGCATCGATTTTTCCGCCAAAATCCTGCTCGAAATCGCCGTGGTGTTGCTCGGTGCCGCGCTCAGCGCCGGCACGGTGCTGGCGCTCGGCCCGTTGCTGCTGGTCGGGATCGTTGTCGTGGTGATCTTCGCCATCGCCAGCAGCTATGCGATCTGCCGCGCGCTCGGCCTGCGGCAGAAGATGGCGATCCTGATCGCCTGCGGCAACTCGATCTGCGGCAACTCCGCCATCGCCGCCGTCGCGCCGGTGATCGGCGCCGACAGCGACGACGTCGCCTCCTCGATTGCATTCACCGCGGTACTCGGCGTGGTCGTGGTGCTGCTGCTGCCGCTGCTCGTGCCGCTGCTGCAATTATCCCTGACGCAATACGGCGTGCTGGCGGGCCTGACGGTGTATGCCGTTCCGCAGGTGCTGGCCGCCACGCTGCCGATCGGCGCGCTGAGCAATCAGGTCGGCACGGTGGTGAAGCTGGTGCGGGTGTTGATGCTGGGCCCCGTGGTGTTCGGACTTTCGCTCGCCGCGGGCCGCTTGCGCGGCAGCGATGGCCCGCGCACCGCGCCTCACGAAAAGCTGGCGCTGCACCAGTTGCTGCCGTGGTTCATCGTCGGCTTCCTGTTGGTCGCCGCGGCCCGTTCGCTCGGACTGATTCCGATGACGTGGGTCAAACCGGTCGCCGGCATCGCCAGCATCCTCACCACGATTTCGATGGCGGGGCTCGGGCTGGGCGTCGATGTCCGCGTGGTGGCGAAGGCCGGCCTCGCTGTGACCATCGCGGTCACTCTGTCGCTGATCGTGCTGGCCGTGATCAGCTATGGCGTGATTTTGGCAGCGGGAGTGGCGTAGGCGGAAACTAAGCTTCGCGGGGAGAACGAAGAAGGCGCCGAATGGAACTCGCGGGGTTGCCGGCGCGTTCCCATGCTGGCCCGCCGCTGAAACCACTCAGGTTTCTGGACCGGCCGGGAGCCGATGATGCACCTTGCTGCGAAACTGTTGCTCATCGGCGCGATGAGTTTTGCCGGCATCGACGGCGCCGCCGCCCAGAGCCTGGAGCAGTTTTTCCAGGGCATCGGCCGCGGAGGACAGCCCCGCAGGGCTGCGATCCAGACCGAATGGGAAAGGATCTCGGCAGCCGAACTTCTCTGCATCGACAACAGGCTTCGCCGCGCCCGCCGGTCGGTCAACGTTCTGATCGACCGCGGCATTGGCCCGTCGGACAATCGCGTTGCCGGCATCGTCAGCGACTGCCGTGCCGATGCGAGCAATTCGAATACACCAGCCACTCCCAGCTTCAACTGCAAGATCGCGAACCAGCCGGACGAGATGGCGATCTGCAGCAATGGCGAATTGGCGCGTCTCGATCGCACGGTCGTGGACGGCTATGAGCATGTGCTCGGCCACGAAGGCGCGGCCGTCGCGAAGGGCATCGCCGAGCCGCTGCTGCAACGTCGGCATGGCTGCGGCTCCGATATCGAGTGCATCAAGCGCGTGCAACTCACAGCCATCGCCGCGTTCCAGGCGCGCGGCGCGCCGGTCCAGGTCCCCGCCCCGGCGCAGGTGACCGCGCGCGACGATCCGGCCTATGTCGTCAACGGCATGCGACTCGGCAGCAGTGTCAACGTCAGCAGCCCGGACTATCTCGACTATGCCTGCGCGCCCAGCCAGCAATATGCCGGCTTCACCGTGTGCCAGCGCCAGACCGCCGAGCGCTCGCGGCGCCGTCGCGTCGCCGAGTCCGCGGCGTTTCTGCACGCCGCCGATGGGGCTGTTGTCTACATCAACCAGAGTCTTGAGCCGGTCGTCATGGACGACAACGACGCCCATGACGAGATTGGCAGGTTGTCGGAAACGCTCGGCAAGGCAACGCTGCTGCCGATGCAGGACGCCAGAGGCGTGCCCAGCGGCTTGATCGCGTCCTGGGGCGCGGTGTCGCTGCAGCCGCTAGGGCCGGAGCGGAGGGCTGCGCTCGCTGCCGGCACCGACGACCAACCCGGCATCCTGATCGACGGCATCGGCAACGCGCAACGATCGGCGCAACTGGGACTGCCGATCTATCGTCTCGGCGGCGGCGCGGGCTATGTCTGGTCGGCGAGCTGGAACGGTCGCGGCCGCGGCACGCTGCGCATGCTGGCGATCGACGCGTCGCGGCTGCCCGGCGCTGCTGCAGAAGTGAAACCTGCGGAGCCGCCAGCCGTCGTGGCCGAAGCGCCGAAGCCTGTTGATGCAGCGCCACCTGCGCCAGCTGCCGCTACGCAAACCGCGCCAAAACCTGCGGAGCCCACCCCTGTGCCGGCTCCGCAAGCCAAGACACCTGCACCTGCGGCGGCAGCACCCGCACCGGCCGAGGTGCGGGTGGTCGGTCCACCCATCGCGCTGCGCCCCGCTACTCCGGCAGCGGCACCGACGCCGACTCCTTCGGGAGCCGGCAACGGCCTGGTGATCTTTCTGATCGCGCTGGTCGTCGTCCTGCTCGCGGCAGTCGCCTATCTGTTCCGGAAATCCCGCATCGGGCCATCCGCTGCCGCGGCGGCGCCTGCCGTCGCAGACACGACGCCACCTCCAGCGCCGTCACCCGCTTCGGTCGTTGCGCCTGCGTCAGAAAAAATAGATCTGCCGGCATTGGTCCCGGTCGAATCGCCCGACAGTGTTGCCGCCTCGACACCTGACATGACAACGCCCCACGCCATCGATGGCGCTGTGAGCGCGGGCCGCGATATCGAGATGCGAGAGCTCTCCGATACGCCGAACATCGGGCGATCAAGCCAAGGCAGCGCTGGGTCGAAGACCTGAATGCATCACGTCGATCCTCGTCGGCAGCAAGATACTAAATGTGTAACTAACAGAGAGATCGCCTCGCTACCGAAAGGCATCTGCATCTGTGCATGGACGCTGTTCCATACAAGCCGTGAGACAATCCCGACTCTCCCTGATGCATTGTGTTGGCGCTGCTTCGGCCACATTGTTCGCGACACGATGCCATCGGCGTTGAGTTTTGATTTTCCGTAACTCAGCGAATGCGCATTTCGACTGATGCAAGTTGGCAACATGTTTCCGACTTGCCATCTGAGGGACTCTGATCGAAACTAACACTGCTCTTCCGATCGATCGGCTCGGCAATGGTTCAAGACAGCGTCCCAATTGCGGAACATTCCGACTGGGTGGTCCGAACCCTGTTGTTCATGGACGTCGTCGAATCTGTAAGGCTCATGGAGCAGTACGAAACCTCCACCGTGCATCGGTGGCTGCAGCTGGTCCGGGTTGTGGAAAACGACATCCTGCCGTCTCATCAAGGACGACTCGTCAAAAGCCTGGGCGATGGGCTGATGCTGGAATTTCCCAGCGTTTTACCGGCCGTTCAGGCCGCATTCGAAGTTCAACACGCTTGCGAAAATGCCAATCTGGGCCTGCCCGCTCAACAGCACATCATGCTCCGCACCGGCGCCCATGTCGGTCACCTGATCACCGGCGAGCACGACGTCTATGGCAGCGGCGTCAACCTCGCCGCACGGCTGGCGACATTGGCCGGGCCCAGCGAAATTGTCGTTTCCGCCGATGTCCGCGACCAACTGACACCGACGCTCGACGCCGAGATCGAAGACCTCGGGCACTGCTATCTGAAACATCTGCATGACCCCGTTCGCGCCTACCGCGTCGGGCCTCCCGGTCCGCAACCTGTAATTGATTCCAGTACGTCTTCGATGCCGCAATTACGGCCGACCATCGCGGTGATTCCGTTTGCCGCCCGGGGCGGCCGGTCAGAGCATCATGTTGTCGGCGAAGTCCTGGCCGATGAAATCATCTCCGCGCTGTCGCGCTCGTCCGAGTTGAACCTTATCTCGCGGCTTTCGACTACCGTGTTTCGGGATCGCAATGCGTCGCTTGAGGAAGTCAGCCGACACCTCGACGCAGACTACGTGCTGTCAGGGGCTTATCGCCGGACGGGCGACGAACTGAGATTGACGGTCGAACTGGCGGTTGCCGATACAGGCGCGGTTGTGTGGTCCGATAGCCTGCACGGCAACGTCCATGCTGTCGTCTTTGGCAGGGACGAACTGGTCGACACGATCGTCGCGTCGGTCAGCATGGCGGTGATGGCTCGCGAGCTTCAACGGGCGCAATCCCTGCCGCTGCCGACACTGGAGAGCTACACCTTGCTGATGGGAGCGATCGCGTTGATGCATCGGCTGTCTCCGCACGACTTCGACCGCTCCCGGCAGATGCTGCAAGCCCTGAGTGAACGCGCACCACGACAAGCCGTGCCGTGGGCCTGGATGGCCAAATGGCATGTGCTGCGCGTGCAGCAGGGATGGTCCGAGGACCCGAAGAGGGAAACGCAACTGGCTCTCGACTGCGGCCGACGGGCTCTCGCCGCAGATCCGCAATGTTCGCTGGCGCTGGTGATTGCGGGCCTGGTTCACACCAACCTGCTGAAGCAGCTCGATGTGGCTCAGGACCATTATGAACTGGCGCTCAGCATCAACCCGAACGACTCGCTGGCGTGGCTGCTGAAGGGGACCCTGCATGCCTTTCGCGGAGAGGGGAAACTCGCCATCGACAATACGCAGCGGGCGCTCAAATTGTCGCCGCTCGATCCTCATCGCTATTTCTACGATTCGCTGGCAGCCACCGCGGCTTTATCGGCGGGACACTATAAACGAGCCATCGAACTGGCCAAACATTCGCTTCGCAGCAACCGCACGCACACTTCGACATTTCGAGCCCTGGCAATTTCGCAATGGCAGCTCGGACTCCACGACGACGCCCGCAAGACGGTCCGCGAGCTGCTGCGGCTTGAGCCGGGCCTGACCATTGCAAACTATATGGAACGCAGTCCGAGCAAGGGATTCGAAACCGGCAAGATTTGGTCCAACGCGTTGCGGGAGGCAGGCGTCCCGCAGTAACGATGAAAGGGACTACGATGAGTACGATGGGTCCTGAAGCAGGATTGGCCGGCGCGGCCGGTGCAGCGGGAGCGGCCGGCGCGGCGGGAGCAGCCGGTGCGGCTGGAGCGGCTGGAGCGGCTGGAGCGGCTGGCGCCGCCGGAGCAGCTGGAGCCGCCGGCGCAGCTTATGGCTACGGATCGCCGATGGCGGCGGATGCCCTGATCAAGCATCGCGATGGTATCGTCGGGAGCTGGTCGCCCCCGCCACCTACCGGATATCCTGCGCAGCGCGACGTGGAGGAGCCGCTCAATCTTAGGGATTGGGACCCCGGCGTACGCGCGTCCGTCATCGACTTCGATCTGCTATCGCATCTGCATTTTACTCAACACTCCGAAAAGCGGGAGGACGGCACGCTGTCGCAAGAGGGCGTCTCGGTCTGGCACTTCAACGTGACGCCTGGCGCCGACCAATCGCCGCGCACTACTGCCAGCAGGATCGCGACGGTGATCCGACCAACCACCGAGATATTCCAAAGTCAGCTCAGGTTCCTTGATGAGTATTCCGACCTCCGGGAAGATCGCGCTTCGGAAATACTGTCCCAGACTTCATATCCATTCCCGTTTTGGGCCTCGATCGTGTACCTGCATCCTGATCGCACGAAGAAAACCATCGAGCTGCTCGACGCGGCGCTGAGGCTCGCCAATTTCGTTGAGATGCGGTTCAAGCACGCGCTCGCCTGCCGGCGTCCCAACGAATATTCGCTGCAGGTTCAGCCGATCATCCTCACGCCGGGGCACGGCAGCTTTCCCAGCGGTCACGCCACCGAGAACCACATGATTGCGCGGATCCTCTGGGAATTGCGTAAAGCCGCTTACGGCATGTCACCCGTGCTCGGCGAGCAATTGATGCGACAGGCCGCGCGCATCGCCATCAATCGAACCGTCGCGGGCGTGCATTTCCCGGTCGATACGGCGGTCGGGCAGATGCTCGGGCTCACGCTGGGCCGTTATTTCATTCAAAGGGCTCAGGCCGGGGCAACGGACTTTCAGGCCTGGCGCTTCGACGGGGAGCGTTATCCGCCAGAGGGCGATTTCGATTTTCGGGATTTTTGCGAGGCCGGTACCGTCACGGAAAAACCCGTGCCTTCCTACATCGCCGCTCTCGCGGCGCAGCCAGCGCCGGACAAGTCGGACATTCTGGAATGGCTGTGGCTGCAAGCCGTACAGGAATGGCGCCAACTCCCGTAAATCCATGATCCCATTTCTCCGTCAGCTTCCAGGACCTTCGCCATGGTCGAGACACGGAAAATATTTGATCCCTATCTGGAATGGGCTGTTGCGACGAAGTTCGCCTATCTGAGCGGCGACTGGTTCCCGGTGCTGCTGGAGGTCGAACCGTCGGCTGCCAGCTTCGTCACCAGAGACTTCAATCCAGATCTGATCCGGGTCCCCTGGATCTATCAGGCCCCTGCCCGCGACTCCTTCGATGCCGAAGTGACATTCTGGATGGTCATCATGCACCGCGCGGCGCTTACGGCGTTGGTCGAAGGGAAAGGTCCGGATTCGATCGACGACAAATTGCAGCCCCTGCTCAAATGGATCAGACGGCTTGAGCTTGGCTCTCCGGTCGTGCCGCATTTCCCGACCCCGAAGCCGCTGCCCGAGCGACGCAAGCCGCTCGCGACCCGTCCGCCGTGCACGGCCATTGTCGCCGTGATCGATGACGGCCTGGCCTTCGCCCACGAGCGATTTCGTTTTGCGACGGGCGCCACCCGCTTCAAATACTTCTGGAACCAGGACGACTCGACGTTCGATCGCGCTCCCCAGGACCTCGGCTGGGGACGTGAACTTCCCGGAGACGAGATCAACACGCTGCTGAGGTCGAGCACCCATGCAGGCGTCATCGATGAAGACGAGGTGTATCGAAAGGCCGGACAGCGTCTTGTCGCGCGACGTGTCAAGCACGGGACGCATGTGATGGATATCGCCTGCGGGCTCGACCCGCAGGAAGCGAACGCGAGTTCGCCCTATCTCATCGGCGTTCAGTTGCCGCAATGGGTGACGAAGGAAACGTCCGGCGGACTGCTGACGCCGATCGTCTACGCCGCCTTGACCTATATCCTGAGCCGCGCCGATCAGATCGCGGTGGATGACGGTACGGCGGCACTGCAGGTGGTCGTCAATCTGAGCTACGGCACCATCGCCGGGCCGCACGATGGCACGACGCCGCTCGAGCGCGCGATCGATCAACTGATCGCAGCGCGCCCGACCCCGCTCCGCGTCGTGCTTCCCGCCGGCAATCACTATCTGGCGCAATGTCATGCCCGCTTCGAGATGGACGAAGCGGCGGCGCCGGACTATCCGGTGAGAGAACTGCACTGGCGGGTGCAACCGGATGACCAGTCGGCCTCATTCATGGAAATCTGGCTGCCGGAATCGGCTGACATCGCTGTGCGCATCACGCCGCCGGCCGCGCCAGCCAGCCCCTGGATCGATGCCGGTGGCCTTTGGTCCTGGCTGACGGCCGACGGACATGTGCGGTTTCGGGCGCGCTATATGAATTCCGCCGGCGAGCGTCCCTGGATTCTGCTGGCGATGGCGCCGACGGCACAGATCGAACCGAATCCCACGGCGCCTTCGGGGACCTGGCTGGTCGAAATCAAGAACAAGGGCGATGCGATTGCGGTCGATGCGTGGGTGCAGCGTGGCGACACGCCGTTTGGTTATCCGCTCCGTGGCCGGCAATCGCGGTTCGAGGATCGCGACTATGTACGCTTCGATCTAGCCGGCCGACCGAAGGAGAGCGACAATGTCGCCAGTCCCATTCGCAGAAGGGACACCATCAATGCGCTTGCGACCGAGCAGAACGCAATCGTCATCGGAGGCTTCAGGCGCAGCGACTATCATCCCAGCCGCTATTCGGGCGCCGGGCCGGCTTTGACTCCCACCAGCATTCCGCTTCCGCGCATCGGCCCGGATGCCGCGGCGGTGGCTGACGACTCCGCTGTGCTACATGGCGTCCTGGCCGCCGGCACACGGACCGGTTCGGTGGTGGCGATGAGCGGCACCAGCGTCGCCGCGCCGCAGGTGACACGGCTGATTTCGAAATTGATGATCGATCGACTGGCGAGCGACCGCCGTGCCGTGCAGGACTTCGCAGCAGCTCATGACCCCGGGCCGCAGCCACTCAAGCCGACGCTGCAGGAGCGCATCGGCGCCGGCCGGATCGAAGTCCGTAGCGCGAAGCTGCGCTGGACGCGCTGGTGACGGCTTCGCCTCTACGTCGCCATACTGCGTATGGCGTCGCGTCCGGAGTGCGGACCTCTACGAATGCGCCACCGTCGCCTGCCCCGCCGGCTCGTCCTGCTTCGCTTCTTCGGTCTTCTTGTCCGGCGAGAACAGCCGCTGGATCGACACGAAGAACACCGGCACCATCAACAGTGCCAGGATCACCACCGCCACCATGCCGCCGGTGACCGAGGTGCCCAGCGCCCGCTGGCTCTGGCCGCCGGCGCCGTTGGCGACCACCATCGGGATCACGCCGCAGATGAAGGCCAGGCCGGTCATCAGGATCGGGCGGAAGCGCAGGTAGCAGGCTTCCATCGTCGCATCGACCAGCGACTTGCCGTGCGCGCGCAGGTCCTTGGCGAATTCGATGATCAGGATCGCGTTCTTGGCCGCGAGCCCGATGATCGTGATCAGACCCACCGTGAAGTAGACGTCGTTCGGCAGGCCGCGCAAAGTCGCCGCCAGCACAGCGCCGCAGATGCCAAGCGGCACCGTCATCAGCACCGCCATGGGAATCGTCCAGCTCTCATAGAGCGCGGCGAGCACCAGGAACACCACCAGCGCCGACAGGCCGAGCAGCAACGGCGCCTGCGAGCCCGACAGCTTTTCTTGCAGCGACTGCCCGGTCCACTCGAAACCGAAGCCGCGCGGCAGCAGGCCGGCCAGGCGCTCCATCTCGGCGATGGCGTCGCCGGAGGTAAAGCCCGGCCGCGCCTCACCGGAGATGCGCACCGCGGGATAGAAGTTGAAGCCGGTGATCTGGGTCGGCCCCTTCGCCCATTCCACGGTGGCGAAGGACGAGAACGGCACCAGCTGCCCACGGCTGTTCTTGACATTGTAATTCAGGATGTCGCTGGCGTTCATCCGGTTGGCGGCCTCCGACTGCACCACGACGCGCTGCATGCGGCCGCGGTTCGGGAAGTCGTTGATGTAGTTCGAGCCGAGATTGGTCGAGATCGTCGAATTGATGTCCTCGAAGGTGACGCCGAAGGCGCCGGCCTTTTCGCGGTCGATCATCAGGTTGACCAAAGGCGCCGGCGGCAGACCTTCGACGAACACCTTCTGCAGCACCGGGCTGGCATTGGCATCGGCGATCAGCTTGTCGGACGCGGCGTTGAGCGCAACAAAGCCCTTCTGGCCGCGGTCCTGTAGGCGGAAGCTGAAGCCCGAGGAGTTGCCGAGGTTGTCGATCGGCGGCGGCTGCAACGCCGAAATCTTGGCATCGCGGATCGACGACAATTCCTTGTTGATATCGGCGACGAGGGCGGCGGCGGAATCGCCGGGCGGCCGGTCCGCCCAGTCCTTCAGGGTGATGAAGGCCTGCGCGGTGTTCATGCCCTGGCCTAGGAAGCTGAAGCCGGTAAGGAACACGACGCTCTCGATGCCGGAGCGCTTGGCCAGATAGGCCTCGACCTTCTCGATGGCGCCCTCGGTGCGGCTGAACGAGGAGTCCGACGGCGTCTGCACGTCCGTGGTGATGAAGCCCTGGTCGTCGATCGGCAGGAAGCCGCCGGGCATCCGCATAAAGCCCCAGGTGAGGCCGACCAGCAGCGCGACATAGACGATCAGCAGGCGCCCAGTGCGGTTGAGCGACCAGCCGACGGTCTTCGAGTAGCCGTCGCGGGTGGCATCGAGCTTGCGGTTGAACCAGCCGAACACGCCCTTTTTGGCGTGGCCGTGGCCGGCCTTCACCGGTTTCAGGAAGGTGGCGCACAAAGCCGGCGTCAGCGATAGCGCCAGCAGCGCGGAGAACGCGATGGAGGCCACCATGGTGACGGAGAACTGCCGGTAGATGATGCCGACCGAACCCGGAAAAAACGCCATCGGCACGAACACGCCGATCATCACCAGCGTGACGCCGATGATGGCGCCGGAGATCTGGCCCATCGCCTTCTTGGTGGCTTCCTTCGGCGGAAGCCCCTCCTCGCTCATGATGCGTTCGACGTTCTCCACCACGACGATGGCGTCGTCGACGAGAATGCCGACCGCCAGGACCATGCCGAACATGGTCAGCATGTTGATGGAATAGCCGGCCATCAGCAGCATCGTGCAGGTGCCGAGCAGCGCGATCGGCACCACGATGGTCGGGATCAGCGTGTAGCGGAAGTTCTGCAGGAAGATGAACATCACGATGAAGACGAGAACCACCGCCTCGATCAGCGTCATCACGACTTTCTCGATCGAAGCCTTGACCACCGGCGTGACGTTGTAGGGAATATCGTAGGCGATATTGGCCGGGAAGAAGTTCGACAGCTCCTTCATCTTGGCTTCGATGGCGGCGGCCGTCGCCAGCGCATTGCCCTTCGGCGACATCAGCACCGAGAGACCGGCGGTCGGCTTGCCATTGAGCCGCGTGGTGAACTGGTAGCTGAGGCCGCCGATCTCGATCCGCGCCACGTCGCGCAGCCGCACGGTGGAGCCGTCGGGATTGGCGCGCAGCACAATGGCGCCGAATTCCTCCGGCGTGGTGAGCTGGCCTTTGACCAGCACCAGCGAAGACGTCTTGGTGGTCGCGGTGCTCGGCTCGGCGCCGACGCTGCCCGATGCGACCTGGGCGTTTTGCGCCGTGATCGCCTTGTTGACGTCGTCGGAAGTGAGATGGTAGCCGACCAGCTTGGCGGGATCGACCCAGACGCGCAGCGAACGCTCGGTGGAATACAGCGAGGCGCGGCCGACGCCGGGAATGCGACGAACCTCGCCCAGAATGTTGCGGATCATGAAGTCGCCGAGGCCGACCTCGTCGAGGCTGCCATCGGTGGAACGCAGCGTGATGATGTTCAGCACCGCGGCGGAGGCTTCTTCCACCAGGATGCCCTGCTGGATTACGGCACGCGGCAGTCGCGCCTCGACGCGCTTGAGGCGGTTCTGCACTTCGACGGAGGCCTGGCTGGTGTCGGTGCCCGGCACGAAGTTGGCGATGATTTCCACCGCGCCGAGCGAGTCGGACGTCGATTCAAAGTTGAGAATACCAGCGGCGCCGTTGAGCTCTTCCTCGATCAGCCGGGTGACGCTGTTGTACAGGTTCTCCGGCGACGCGCCGGGATAGCTGGTCGAGATCGAGATCGAGGGCGGTGCGATGATCGGATACTGCGCGATCGGCAGTTGCGGAATCGCGATCGCCCCGAACAGACAAATGAACAGCGCGACGACCCAGGCAAAAATCGGCCTGTCGATAAAGAAATTAGCCATGTGTCAGGTCTCAGGGCTTCGCTTGGGAGGTCTGCTGCTCGCCCGCGGCGGCATTGGCGGCGGCTTCGGCCACCGGCCATGGCAACGGCTTCACCTTGTCGCCGGGCGCGAACTTCTGAAAGCCCTCGACGACGACACGTTCGCCGCCCTTGAGGCCTTCAGTGACGAACCACTGGCCGTCCTGTACCGCGCCCACACGCACCACCTGTGTCGCGACGTGGCCGTCGTCCTTGACGACGAAGACCTCGCTGCCGCCGCCGCCATTGCGCTGCACGGCCTGCTGCGGCACCGCGATGGAGTCGGTGTCGATGCCCTGCTCGATCTGGACGCGTACATACATGCCCGGCAGCAACTCACGCTTCGGATTGGGGAACTGGCCGCGTAGCGTCACCTGGCCGGTGAAGGCATCGACCTTGGCTTCGGAGAACAGCAGCTTGCCGGGCAGCGGATAGACCTGGCCATCGTCCAGCACCAGCCGGACCCGCGCCGCGTCGTCGGCGATCTGATCGAGGTCGCCGCTCTCGAAGGCGCGGCGCAGCGTGTTCATCTCGCTGACCGACTGGGTGAAGTCGGCATAGATCGGATCGAGCTGCTGGATGGTCGCCAGATTGGTGTTTTCGTTCTGCACCACGAGCGCGCCTTCGCTGACCAGCGCGGCGCCGATGATGCCGCTGATCGGCGCGCGGATGGTGGCGTAATCGAGATTGAGCTTGGCGCGCGCCACGTCGGCCTTGCGGCCGGCGATCTCGGCCTCGGCCTGGCGCATCGCGCCGATGGCTTTCTCGTTCTCCGCTTCGGACACGGCCTTCTGGCCGGCGAGGGTGGCGATGCGGTGCGCATGCTGGGCGGCGAGATCGAAGGCCGCCGTCGCCTTGGCGAGCGCGGCATCGCTGGCCTGCAGCTCGACCTGGAACGGCTTCGGATCGATCCGGTACAGCGGTTCGCCGGCCTTCACGACGCTGCCCTGATGGAACATGCGCTCGACGACGATGCCGGAGACGCGCGGACGCACATCGGCGACGCGGGTCGGCGCGATGCGGCCGGGCAATTCGCGAATCAGAGAGCGCGCCTGCGGCTTGACGGAGACGACACTCACTTCGGGCTCCGGCGCCTGGGTTGCCGCAACGGCCTGCTTCGGCTCGTTGCATCCCGCCAGCACCGGCGCAAGGCCGGCAAGCAATAGCGCCAGGGCTGCGGAGCGTGGGTTGAATGTCGTCATGACAGCTATCGTTCCTGCTTGGGTATTCGAGGCGCATGTCCAGTTGCACATGCATCGACGGAGCCGCCGGGCCTACGCCCATCGCGACTTTTCCGGATATTTCGAACCTGTTGATAGCTGACGATAAATCAGATGCGCTGCAGCGCAATACATTTCGTGGCGGCGCAATGCCACACGCGCTTACCGCATTGGAAATGCAGCAGGTTTCTGGCCCTCACGGAATCGTGTGAGCGCGTAAATCTAGTTAACCGCCGTCATTCGGTAATGGCTGACGCCCCACTCGCTGCCATTCGAGTAGCCGAACAGTCCCGCCGTCGCCAAGAAAAACCAGCGCCAGCGCCGCATCCACAGCGACGTGCTGCCACCGTAAACCGGGCGCAGGATGCGTTCGATGGCCGCGCGGTTGCGATCGAAGTTGTGGAGCCAGCCGAGCGCCGTGCGCTGGTAGTGCACGCCGCTCCAGCGCCACTCCTTCTCGACGGTGAACAAGTCGGCGTATTGCCGGATCAACTGATGACTCGGCATCACGCCGCCGGTGAAGAAATGCTGTGCGATCCAGTCTTCCTCGTCGGCGCGGTCGAACAGATAAGTGCCGGAGCGGTGCGTGAAGATATGCATGAAGAAGCGGCCGTCCGGCGCCAGCCACGAGCGGATCCGCGTCAGCAGCTCGCGCCAGTTCATCATGTGCTCGAACATTTCCACCGACACGATGCGGTCGAATTTTTGCGTGGGCGCAAAGACATTCATGTCCTGCGTGATGACGCTCAGGTTGGCGAGGCCGCGCGCCGCCGCCTCACGCTCGATATATTCGCGCTGCGAAACGGAGTTGGAGACCGCGGTAATGCTGGCATGGGGAAACTGCCGCGCCATCGACAGCGCCAGCGACCCCCAGCCGCAGCCGAGTTCGAGGATCCTCTGTCCGTCGGCGAGATCGGCGTGCTCGATGGTCTGGCGCAGCGCCTCTTCCTCGGCCTCCCGCAGCGTCGATTCCGGTTCCTTGTAGTAGCACGACGAGTACTTGCGGTTTGGCCCCAGCACCAGCGCGAAGAACGCCGCCGGCACTTCGTAGTGCTGGGCGTTGGCCGCCTCGGTGTGTTCGGCGATGCTGCGCGCCGCCATCTCACTGGCGAAGGCGGCGTCGGCGATCGCATCGCCGGACGCCAGCCGCGTCGCGGTGCGCGAGCAGAGCTGCTGGATGCCGGCGCGGATCACCATGTCCGGCAGCGGCACGCGTTCGGCGGTGCCGATGATGCGGGAGACCACGCTCATGGAGTCGCCTCTTTCGGCGGCAACGGGAAAAACACGCTGGTGCGCGACTGGTACTCACGATAGCGGTCGCCGCGCGAGCGCAGCATCTGGTCTTCCAGCGGCGGCACGCCGGTGACGTAGCGCAGGATCCAGAACATGAAGAGCGGCGCCAGCAGCGTGGCGAAACCCCAGGGATAGTCAATGGATAATGCGATTACCGGATAGGCCAGCCAGCCGAACCACTCGAAGAAGTAGTTCGGATGCCGCGACCAGCGCCATAGTCCGATATCGCAGACCTTTCCCTTATTGGCCGGATCGGAGCGGAACGCCTTGAGTTGCGCATCGGCCAGCGCCTCGCCGGCGATGCCCGCGAACAGGATCAGCACGCCGAGCCCATCCTGCAGCCGCAGCGCCTCCGACGGGAACCGCGCCGCGACGAAGATCGCGAACACCAGCGGGATCGAGCCGAAGCCCTGGTTCTGCAGGAAGACGAACATCTTCTTCGGCGAATCGACGCCCCACTCCTTGGCGAACGCCGCGTAGCGCGGGTCGTCGGTGATTCCCCGGGTACGCGCAGCGATGTGCGAACCGAGCCGCACCGACCAGATCGCCACCAGAACGGCTACCAGCCACTGCCTTGCATTCGGCGAAGCACCCGCCACCGGCCAGAGCGCGCTGCCGGCGCCGACCAGGCCCAGCGAGAATGTCCAGATGGTATCGACCCAGCCGGAATTGCCGGTACGCTGCTGCACCAGCCAGGCACCGGCCATCAGGACGGACAGCGAGACCGCGATAGCGGCCAGCGCTTCGAGATAAAGAAAGGTCATGCAAGGCCCCATTGAGCGGCCGCGCCGCTGCGCGTTTCACAAATACGCTACAATTCAAGCCGGGTTTCAGGGCAAAGTTCCATTGGATGAGTCCCGCCGCGCCTACTCCGATCTTTTTTTGTCGCCGGGCTGTGCCATATTGCGCATCTGAGTTCCCTCGCAAGCAGTTGAAACCACCATGGCGCCAGGCTCCACTTCCCGCTCCGCGATGGAGATCGAACTGACCAAACTGTCCTCACCCCGGATTTTCCTGGTGCGGATGCTGGTGTTCCTGGTGCTGTGCGCGCTGGTGCTGACGGTGCTCTACAAGCAGATCATCGTGGCGTTCTTCGCCAATCCCGGCCTCAACGCGCTGATCGGTGGGGTACTGTTCATCGGCATCATCCTGGCGTTCCGGCAGGTGATCCGGCTGTATCCCGAGGTCGCCTGGGTCAACAACTTCCGGATCTCCGATCCCGGCCTGGCGCTGGACAAGCGCCCGACCTTGCTGGCGCCGATGGCCGCGATCCTCGGCGGCGAACGCTCCGGGCGGATGTCGATCTCGCAGCAGACCATGCGGCATCTACTGGATTCGATCGCCACCCGGCTCGACGAAGCCCGCGATATCTCGCGCTACATGACCGGCCTCTTGGTGTTCCTCGGCCTGCTCGGCACCTTCTGGGGCCTGATCGAGACCGTCGGCTCGGTCGGCAAGGTGATCGAGGGACTGAAGGTCGGCGGCGACGCCGGCTCGCTGTTCGATACCCTGAAGGAAGGCCTCGCCGCGCCCTTGGCCGGCATGGGCATCTCGTTCTCGTCGTCGCTGTTCGGCCTCGCGGGTTCGCTGATTCTCGGCTTCCTCGACCTGCAATCGTCCGGCGCGCAGAACCGCTTTTATACTGACCTCGAGGACTGGCTGGCGTCCACCGTGAAGGAATATTCCGGCGAAACCGCCGCGGGCGCGTCCGGCGACCTGCAGAACGCCATCGAGCGGCTGCGCACCACGATGGAAGAAGGCGGCAACAACCGCGGCACCACCACCGCAATGGCCAACCTCGCGGATGCGATCCAGAGCCTGGTGGCGCATATGCGCTCCGAGCAGGAAATGATCCGCGAATGGGCCGACGGCCAGGGCGAGCAGAACCGCGAGATCAAGAAGCTGCTGGAGCGCATCGCAAAACAGCCGGAGAAGAATTAGTGACGACTCGCGTTCCCCGGATGCTGCGCAACGCGCTGCACCTGCAGCGTGGTGCGCTGCTGATCCGGGGCCCCGGTTGGTTGCGTCGAAACCGGGATCCCGGATCTGCGGAGCGGCATGAAGAATGCCGCACCGCGTCCGGGAAACAATTCCGCATTTTGGAGAACAACTGATGGCTCTCGCACGCGGACGGCGCGGCTCCTCCGAATTCAACTACTGGCCCGGCTTCGTCGATGCATTGTCGACGCTTGTGCTGGCGGTCGTGTTCCTGCTGTCGATCTTCCTGGTGGTGCAGTTCTTCCTGTCGCAACAGATCACCGGCAAGGACAAGGCGCTGGAAGAACTCAACGCCAAGCTGGCGCAACTCAACGATCTACTGTCGCTCGAGAAGCTCGGCAAGCTCAACCTCGACGACCAGTTGGCGCAGATGCGCGCCGGGCTGTCCGCCGCGCAATCCGAACGCGACCGCGTCAAGGGCCTCTATGACGGCCTCGCCGGCGCCGGCAACGACGCTGCCGGCCGCGCCGGCGAACTCAACAAGGCGCTGGATTCCGAGAAGGCGCTGTCGGCGCGTGCGCTGGCCCAGGTCGAGGTGCTGAACCAGCAGATTTCGGCGCTGCGCCGCCAGCTCGCCGCCCTTGAGGACGCGCTGGAAGCCTCCGAGAAGCGCGACAGGGAATCGGCGGGCCGCATCGCCGACCTCGGACAGCGGCTCAACGTGGCGCTGGCGCAGCGGGTGCAGGAATTGTCGCGCTACCGCTCGGAATTCTTCGGACGCTTGCGCGCCATCCTCGGCAACCGCCCGGACATCCGCATCGTCGGCGACCGTTTCGTGTTCCAGTCCGAGGTTTTCTTCGACACCGGGCAAGCCCTGCTGCTGCCGGAAGGCCGCGCCGAACTCGACAAAGTCGCCAGCGCGCTGACCGAACTCGACAAGCAGATCCCGGCCGAGATCGCCTGGGTGATGCGGGTCGATGGCCACACCGACTCCCGCCCGATCCTCAACAGCCCGCTGTTCAAGTCGAATTGGGAATTGTCATCAGCGCGCGCGATCTCGGTGGTGCAGTATCTGGTCTCGCTCGGCGTGCCCGCGCAGCGCCTGGTCGCCGCCGGCTTCGCCGAATTCCAGCCGCTCGACGTCGCGACGACGGAAGAGGCCTACAAGCGCAACCGCCGCATCGAGCTGAAGCTGACGGAGCGCTGAGGTGATGAACCAAACTCGGCGTCATGGCCGGGCTTGTTCCGGCCATCCACGACGTTCCGCGCGAACGTGGATGGCCGGCATAACGCCGGCCATGACGGCTGCAACATGAGCGTTTCGTTTCACCTCCGTCGCTATACTGACGCCGACGAAGACGCGTCGATCGCGCTGTGGCTGGAGACCTGGCGGCAGGCCTATCCCTCCATCGACTTCGACGCCCGCGTCGACTGGTGGCGCAACCGCTGGCGCAGCGAATTGGTGCCGGTGGCTGACATTGTGGTTGCCGAGCAGGACGGCGCGCTGGTCGGATTCGTGACGATGGATCGCACGGGCTATCTCGACCAGTTGGTGGTGAGCCCGGCGCAATGGGGATCTTCGGTCAGCAGAGAGTTGGTCGATGAAGCGAAACGGCTGTCGCCGGATGGCGTGACGCTGAAGGTCAACGCCGACAATTTTCGCGCGATCAGGTTCTACGAGCGCAACGGGTTTGTGCGGACCGGCGAGGAGGTGAATTCGTCGGGGCGCGCGGTGCTGATTATGGCGTGGACCACTTAACGCTTCCGACACTTCACCGCCGCCGAAAATTGAGCTAGTCTCGCGCCATGACAAAGCTTCTAGATCAGGCGCTTGATCTTGCCCGCAGCCTTCCGTCGGATGCGCAGGACGACATCGCGCGCATCGTGCTGCAGCTTGCCGGCAATGACGGTGTGCCGGTGACGCTGTCTTCCGACGAGCGAACTGCCATTGCGATTTCGAAAGCTGCGGCGGTGCGTGGCGAATTTGCGACGGACGACCAGGTCCGGGCGGTGTGGGCCAAGCACGGGCTGTGAAGCTCCGCTACACCATCCCGGCACTCGCCGATCTCGATGCAATCCTCCACCATATCACCGCATATTCCCCGCACGGGGCAGCGCGCGTTCATGCCCGCATCCAGCGAATGGTCAGTCTTCTCCCGGAGCATCCGGAAATAGGCGTGCGCACGGATGACCCCGTCATTCGTCGCTTGGCAACGCCGCCCTATCCCTATCTCGTGTTTTACGAGGCCACCGAAACAGAGATTATCGTGCATGCGATCCGCCATGCAGCCCGCAATCCGTCGGAAATGCCCGGGTCACTGTAACGGCCCGTCACACCCCGAACTGCAGCCGCGCCAGTCGCGCGTACAGCCCGCCGGCGGCGACCAGCGAGGCATGCGTGCCCTGTTCGACGATGCGGCCATGCTCCATCACCAGGATACGGTCGCACGACAGCACGGTGGCGAGGCGATGCGCGATCACCAGCGTGGTACGGTGCTTCATCAGCTCTTCCAGCGCGGTCTGCACCAGCGTCTCGCTCTCCGCATCGAGCGCCGAGGTGGCTTCGTCGAGCAGCAGCAGGGGCGCGTCGCGCAGGATGGCGCGGGCAATCGCGATGCGCTGGCGCTGGCCGCCGGACAAGGTCACGCCGCGCTCGCCGAGCTGCGCTCCGAACCCGTCCGGCAGCCGGCGGATGAATTCGGTGGCATGCGCCAGGCTCGCGGCGTGCTCGACTTCGGCGTCGGTGGCGTCGGGCCGGCCGAAGCGGATGTTTTCGCGGGCGGTGGCAGCGAACACCACGGAATCCTGCGGCACCAAGGCGATGCGGCGGCGCAGCTCCTTCGGGTCGGCGTCGCGGATCGGCAGGCCGTCGAACGAGATCGTTCCGCTGCGGGGGTCGTAGAACCGCAGCAGCAGGTGAAACAGTGTGCTCTTGCCGGCGCCGCTTGGCCCGACAATGGCGACCTTTTCGCCGGACTTGACCGCAAATGAGACGCCGTCGGCAGACAGGATGTCGGGCCGGGTCGGATAGGCGAAGGTAACGTTGTCGAAGCTGACGTCGCCGCGCGCAGGCTGCGGCAGCGCGCGGGGCACCACCGGCGCGGTGACTGCGGATTTGACGTGGAGGATTTCGAACAATCGCTCGGCGGCGCCGGAGGCGGCCGAGACCTCACCCCAGACTTCGCTGAGCTGGCCGAGGCTGGAGGCGGCGAACGCCGCGTAGAGCACGAACTGGCTGAGCCGGCCCGGCGTCAGCGCGCCGGACAGCACGTCGTGTGAGCCAACCCAGAGAATACCGACGACGCTGGAGAACACGATGAAGATGATCACGGCCGTTAGCACCGCGCGCGCCCGCGTCGAGCCCAGCGCGGCGTCATAGGCGCGCTCGACCTCGCCGCCGAACCGGGCATTGGCGAGATTTTCATTGGTATAGGCCTGCACGGTGCGGATCGACCCGACCAGCTCGCCGGCATAGGCGGAAGCCTCCGCCAGGCTGTCCTGCGCATCGCGCGACAGCCGGCGCACCCAGCGCCCGAACGCCACCAGCGGGATCACGATCAGCGGAATCGCCGCCAGCACGAAGCCGGACAGTTTTGGGCTGGAGATCACCATCATCGCGGCGGCGCCGAGAAACATGATGATGTTGCGCAGCGCGATCGATACCGAGGCGCCGACCGCCGACTTGATCTGGGTGGTGTCGGCGGTGAGCCGCGACACCAGCTCGCCGGACCGGGCCGAATCGAAGAACGCCGGCGACAGCGCCGTGAGATGCGCAAACACGTCGCGGCGGAGATCGGCGACGATTCGCTCGCCGATGGTCATCACGAGGTAATAGCGCGCGGCACTGGCGCCCGCGAGCACCGCGACCACCGCGATCATCACGCTGAAATAGCTGTTGATCATGGCGATGCCTTCGGGGCTGAAGCCGAAGTCGATCATGCGGCGCGCCGCAATCGGGACGATCAGGGTGGTCAGTGCGGCGATGGTCAGCGAGACCAGTGCCAGCGCCACCCGGCCGCGGTAGCGCGCGACATAGGGCGCCAGCGCCAGCAGCGGCCGCAATCTGGCGCGGCTGGGTGCCGGCGCGTCCACCACCGCATCGACCAGCGAGGGCTCGGAAAGCACAGGATCCGGCTGTGGTGGCAGCGATTTGACGCCGGGGGGGATTTCAAGCCGTTCAACTGCGCTCATGATTCCAACTGTCCTTGCCGCCTGCCTCAAATAGGCCTGCCGCGGCCCAGGCGCAAATCAAGGCCGGATCGGTGCGGGAGTCCTTGTCTTAGCGCAAGTCCTGCGATATAGAGCGGCCAAATCCACTCCTCTTACGCCGTGATGCAGGCGCCAGCGCGCCGAAGGAATTGCCATGAAAGCCGAAGTTCACCCGGATTATCACATGATTACGGTCGTTATGACCGACGGGACCGAGTTCCAGACCCGTTCCACCTGGGGCAAGGAAGGCGACAAGCTGAACCTCGACATCGACGCCAAGACCCATCCGGCGTGGACCGGCGGTTCGGCCCAGATGCTCGACCGCGGCGGTCGCGTTTCGCGCTTCCAGAAGAAGTTTTCGGGCTTTCTCAAGAAAGACGAAGCCGCTTCGGCCTGATCCTTCGTGTTTTGTTACAAAACGCCCCGCTTTGCGGGGCGTTTTTCGTGGGCCCCCGGCCACGGATCTGGCGGTATGCCGCAACCGCGCCGCGATGGAACCTTAAAACCGCCCCCGTTGGCCATGCATGTCAATGCAGAAACAATACAGCTTGCGCGGGGGCGCATCGATCATGCCGCAAGGCGCCCATCGTCCACGCAAGATTCCGCGTCAGGCTCGGTCGCTCGCCACCGTCGAGGTGATCCTCGATGCCGCGGCGCTGCTGCTGGTCGATGAGGGCTACGATCAGGCCACCACCAACCGCATCGCCGAACGTGCCGGGGTCAGCATCGGCTCGCTGTACCAGTATTTTCCGAACCGCGAATCGGTGGTGGCGGCGGTCGCGCACCGTCTCAAGGACGGCATCGCAACGCCGCTCTGGCGGGCCATGTCGGAGAAGCCGGAGCCGGACCTGCGCAGCCAAATCACTGGCGGCCTGCGCACGTCCATCGCCAGTCATGCCAGCGCGCTGCCGCTATTCCGGATCTTGCTAGAGGTGACATCGCGGCCGGCGGCAGTAGAATGGTCGGTGGACGCTTTCCGCGAACGGCAGATCATTCTACGGAAGTGCCTCAATGCCCACGCCGGCGAACTTCGCAAGGATTTCGACGTCGAGGTCAGCAGTTTCTTCCTTCCAAGAATGGTCGGGTCCGCCATCGACGCCGCGATCCTGATGCGACCGGCAGCCCTCACCAACGGCGAACTCGAGCGCGAACTCACCACGATGCTGTCGTATTACCTGATGGGTGGACGGTAGAGTTTGATCCATCGGGAGCGAAACGGTTTGACCGTGTCCCGGACGCGGTGCGGCGCGCAGTGCCGCTCCGCAGAGCCGGACCGTACCAAGGGCGGTGTTCTTGACGATCCGGCTCTGCAGCTCACTACGCCTCCTCAAACGATGCTTCGCATCATCAGGGGAGGCGCATTGCGCTGCGTCCGGGACACGATTCAGTTGAGCTGAATTCTGCTATAGGTGAAGCTGGCGCCGGCGGCGCTATCGTACGCCGATGTCGAACGAATAGGCGACGCCGAGGCCGTAAGTCACCTGGTTGGTGGAGCCACGGAGTTGCACCAGCGGGCTGTCAGCCACGCTGCCCAGCAGCTTGTCGTATTCGACGTAGCCGCGCACTTCCCACTGCTTGTCGAGCTGGTAGCGCAGCTGCGCGCCGACGCCGACCGAATTCGAACCGCCCTTGGCGTCATAGGCGGGCAGGCCCGACGCCAGCGCCTCGACATTGCTGACGCTGAAATAGCTCGACGCGTACTTCGCATCGGTCACCGTGTATCGCGGGCCGAATGCAAAGGTCATGCGCTCGTTCAGCGGCAAGATCACATCCGCCGAGAAATCCGCCACGATGCCTTCATGGCCGCCAAAACCGCGGCGGACTTCGGAGCGCACGCGCAACCAGTCGAACGCGTAGTATTCGGCGAAGCCGCCGATCTCGACGGCGAATTTGACGTCGTTGAGGCCGCGCAGCTCGCTGTGATCCTCGGCCTTGCGCGCCGACTTGAAGGCGCCGACCGGACCGGCGCGAAACCGGCCATAGTCGATCAATGCGAAGCTGGCATTGTCGCGCATGCTCTTGAAGCGCGCCGGCGTGCCGGCCCTGCGGATCGAAATGATCGGCTTCGGGTCCAGCATCGAACTGCCGGCTCCCGGATAGGACGGCTTCATCTCGCCGCCGATCCCGAGCGTCACGGTCCAGCCGCCGGACGCCGACGGCACGAACGGCACCGAGGGCAGCATCACCACTGGATCGGCCGCAAAAGCCGCCGACGGCAATGCGACAACGCTCAAGACGCCAAGCAGCACACGCGAAAATGACATTAAATCCCCAGCTTCGATTTCAGGTGCGTATGACCATGGTGGCCGCGCCTCGATATGCCACTTCGCTGCGATCTCCCATGTGACAGGAGATCCCCCGCAGCACCGCCAAGATACGCGGCCTATCGGCCGATCGAAACTCGCATTCGGTTCACCACGCGTAGATCGCCGGCACCGCGCCATGAAGCCCTGTGCTGCAGGCATTTCACACAACGGAGGGATATCGCACTCGCATTTCGAGGCGAGACTAGTGGGGCCGTCTGAATCAACCGGTCTCGGTTGGCTGCGGCATCGCGCCGCAGCGCCGGCCTTGCTTTCGGACGGCCTCAAGCCTTCGCGACAACGTCGCGCTTCCGCGGCGCCATCCACTGCGTGATCCAGTTGCGGCCGGGCATCTCGACCAAGCGATAGCTGAGCTCGGACAACACCCAGATCGCGGCAAAGCAGGCGCAGGCCGCGGCGACATAGACTGCCTCGGTCTCGCCAAAGTGCCGCCAGGTGCGCACGGCGAAGCTGACGAACAGCGGATGGATCAGGTAGATCGAATAGGAGATGACGCCGAGCCTATAGGCCAGCGCATTGCCGAACAGCGCCTGCGCCATGCGGCCATCGCGCGACAGCACGGCCACCAGCGGAATGAACAGCAGGTACAGCGGCAGGTCGCTGCGGCTCAGCGCGCCGACGGCGACCATCGCGACGAGGATGCCGATCACCAGCGCATCCTGCAGCGTCATCGAGAGCCGGTCGATCGCATCCGCGAAACGGAAGATCGCCAGCCCCAGCGTGAAGCCCGCCACCGCGCGCAGCAGCGGATAGAACGAATTGCCGTTGACCACATCGAGCGAGCCGCCGGAGCCGCGCCCGCTGATACTGACGGCGTAGATTGCGACAAAAGCGGCAAGCACCGCGACAGCGGCCGTCGGCGAGCTCTTGCGCAGGGTGAAGGCCATCAGGATCGGCAGCAGCAGATAGGACCCCATCTCGGCGCTTGCCGCCCAGGCGACGCCTATCACCGGATAGATGTAGAGGCCCCAGCCGGTCATCATCAGCAGATTGCCGACCCAGTCCCATGCGGAATACATCGCGAGATGATCGCCGGACAGGCCGGCCGCCATCTTCGCTATATAAAACAGGCCGATGACGAAATAGGCGGGATACAGCCGCGCCACACGCTTCACCATGAAAGTGGCGAAGGTGTGCGGGGTGAGATGCGCGAAGGCATCGCGATAGGTCAGCGCCATCACGTAGCCGCTGAGCATGAAGAACAGATCGACGATCAGGTAACCGAACGGAATTCGGAAATACGAGGCGGTGCCGCCGGTGGCGAGTTGCACGTCGCCGAAATGATAGACGACGATGATGGCCGCGGCGACGCCGCGCACACCGGTCAACGCCCTGATATCTCCCGCCATGTGATACACCCCTACTGTGCGGGGCATGTTTAGCGCATTTCCGGAAGTGCTGTCATTCCGGGGCGCGAGGGCAAAGCCCGAGCGAACCCGGAATCTCGAAATGTTCAGCGTGCCGCCATCTCCGGATTCCGGGTTCGCTCGCAGCTAGCGCTGCTCCCGCCCCGGAATGACAATGCTTAGCGCTCGAAGGCGGCCTTCAGGCGGTTCATCTGCGGCACCAACGGGTTGCCGATCGCCGCGCGCTCGGTGGTCGAGGCGTGGATCGAGACATCGAGACGGCGCACCTTGGTCTGTAGCGCCATCGAGCGCGCGATCAATTCCTGCAGTTGCTCGGGCAGCTTGCTGAGCATCTCGTCCGGGCTGGGATCGGCGGCGCTGAGCTTGACCTTGGTCTTTTCGCGGTTGGCCTGGGACAGCGTCATCTCGCCTTCCTTCACCGCGCGGTGCAGCAGCAACCACGAGGCCAACTGCATCAGGCGGGTGGTGAGCCGCATGCTTTCGGTGGCGTAGGTCAGGCTGACGGAACGGTCCAGGGCCTTGGCTTCGGTGCGGCCGACGCCGTCGAGATAGGCGGCGGTCTCCTCGACCAGGTCCATGCCTTCGCGAAACAGGGTACCGAAGGCAGCGGAGTTGGTCAGCCGCTCGCTGAACTGAACGAGCGAGGGTTCGCTGTGCAAACGGTCCGACATAGTTAACGCCTCACGCCACGTGTTACGCAGTCCGCTTTGAATCTGCGGCCGGCCATTATGATGAACAAATCATTACGCCTGCGCGACGCAGAGTCCAGCTTCGAGAAATTAAAGAAGTATTTATGGTTTCCAGCACGGACCACGGCCGCGAACGCCCCAAAAAAAGAGCCGCCGTTTCCGGCGGCTTTGAAGTTGATAACAGGGAGGCGTCAAACAGAGTGGACAGGAGCCACTCGGTGTCCGAACAAGGACAATTTAAGTAATATGCGAGAAAGCTTAATTGCTCGTAAATGAGCGGGTTTTGGTAAGGGGTTGTTTGCTATCAGCAGCCCATTGCGCTGTGCCAAAACGAGACGATGTCGAAGTCGTGATCGTTTCCCGGACGCGCTGCGGCATCCTTATGGCGCTGCGCAGAGCCGGGATCCCGGTCATGCGCGAAACCGGGGCCCCGGCTCTGCGAAGCGATACTTCGTATCGCATCGCGCCCGGGGAACGAGAGCAGCGCTATCGCCTTGCACTTAGCTTTTGAAAAACCGATCCGCCGCGTCGCGGGTGGCGCGTTTGAGCTGCATGCTGGATTGCAGGCGTGCGATCTCGGCGTTGAGCAGCGCGATGCGCTCGGCGAGTTCCTCGACCGACAGCAGCGTCAGGTCCTGGCCGATCTCGTGGCTGATCTTGCGCTTCGGCTTGTCGTCGTCTTCGATCGCCATGTCACACCTCTGTCGTCTGCAACGCAGCTTCTGACGGTTGCCAGCCCCGGCGCGGCTGTCTAATCAGATCGTCTCGCATCCCGTGCTCGCCAAGGACAAATCATGGAACAGCTGCCCGCGCAAATGACCGTCATCGGCATCAGCACCCCCGGCGGACCGGAGGTCCTGATCCCCGAAACGCGGGCGGTGCCGAAGCCTGGTCCCGGCGAAATCCTGATCAAGGTCGCCGCTGCCGGCGTCAACCGGCCCGACGTGGCGCAGCGCTCCGGCAGCTATCCGCCGCCGCCCGGCGCTTCCGACCTGCCCGGCCTGGAAGTGGCCGGCGAAGTGGTCGCGCTCGGCGACGGCGCCACCAAGCACAAGCTCGGTGACAAAGTGATGTCGCTGGTGGCCGGCGGCGGCTACGCGCAATATTGCATCGCGCCCGACGCCCAGGCGATGACGGTGCCGGACGGCTTTACCATGGCCGAGGCCGGCGCCACCGCCGAAACCTTGATGACGGTGTGGCACAACGTGTTCGAACGCGGCGGCTTGCAACCCGGCGAGACGCTACTGATCCATGGCGGCTCCTCCGGCATCGGCACCATGGCGATCCAGCTCGCCAAGGCGTTTGGCTCCAAGGTCATCGTTACCGTCGGCGGCCAGGACAAGGCGGATGCCTGCCTGAAGCTCGGCGCAGACCATGCCATCAATTACAAGACCGAGGACTTCGTCGCCCGCGTGAAGGAAATCACCGGCCACGGCGTCGAACTGATCGTCGACATGGTCGGGGGGGAGTACGTCGACAAGAATCTCGACTGTGCGGCGATCGATGGCCGTATCGTGCAGATCGCGGTGCTGAACGGCCCGAAGGCGACCATCAACGCCGCGAAGATCATGGTGAAGCGGCTGCATTACACCGGCTCGACGCTGCGGCCGCGCTCGCCTGCCGACAAGGCTGCCATGGTCAAGGCGATCGAGGCCAATGTGCTGCCGCTGCTCAACGCCGGCAAGGTGAAGCCGCTGATGGATAGCGAATTTCCGCTGGAGGATGCCGCCGGCGCGCACCGGCGGATGGAAAGCAGCGCACATATTGGCAAAATTGTGTTGGTGGTTTAGCCCGGGAAACGAGCCGGAAAGCCTTTGATTTATCTCACTTTCATGTCATTTATCGGCAACTGGGACGGGGCCTGCTTCGCTATGGCGCAGGCTCCCGGGGTTCGTCGATAGCGGAGTAATGACATTGCGTTTGATCAGGTGGCTTGCGCCCCTCGCGCTGGGCCTCATGATTTTCGTTGCCGCCCAGCCGGCACACGCGATTGACGCCGTCAGCGTCCGCGGCGACGCGCCTGCGATCGACCTCACCGCGATCCTCGAATATCAGCATAGCGACACCGACCGCATTCAGGTCTCTACCGCGCCGGGGACCGACGGCATCGTCCGCCGCATCGAAGTGCGCGCCCGCGAGGCCGGCCAGAACTGGGTGGTGTTTGCGCTGGCCAACAATACCGACGACCAGCTCGACCGCCTGATCGTCGCCCCGCATTATCGCATCGTGTCTTCAGGCCTGCTGTGGCCGGATCTCGGTCTGTCGCGCATCGCCACCATCACGCCATCCACCGGCGACCGCCCGGAGCGGCAGGATTCCGCCACCGCCGACATTTTTCGCGTGACGCTGGATCCCGGCGCGGTGATCACCTTCGTCGCCGAATTGCGCACCGGCAAGCTGCCGCAGCTCTATCTCTGGGAGCCGGAAGCCTACAAGGACAAGGTCAACTCCTTCACCCTGTACCAGGGCATCGTGATCGGCATTTCAGGCTTGCTCGCGCTGGTGCTGACGATCCTGTTCGTGGTCAAGGGCAGCATCATGTTTCCGGCCGCCGCGGCGCTGGCCTGGGCCGTGCTGGTCTATATCGGCGTCGACTTCGGCTTCTGGGGCAAGGTGCTCGACATGTCGGCCGGCGCCGAGCGCATCTGGCGCGCCTCGGGCGAAGCCATCCTGGCCGCCACCCTGCTCGTCTTCCTGTTCGCCTATCTCAACCTCAGCCGCTGGCACGTGCGCTATTCCCACATCACGCTGGGCTGGCTGGTATTCCTCGGATCATTGGTCGGCCTCGCGCTGTTCGATCCCGCGGTTGCCTCGGGCATCGCACGCATCTCGCTGGTGCTGATCGCCTTCGCCGGCTTCGGGCTGATCGTCTACCTCTCTACCCACGGCTTCGACCGCGCGGTGCTGCTGATCCCGACCTGGTTCCTGCTGGTGGTGTGGGTCATCGCCGCCGGTATGACGGTCGCCGGCAATGTCACCAACGACATCGTAGGTCCCGCGCTGCTCGGCGGCCTGGTGCTGATCGTGATGCTGATCGGCTTCACGGTGATGCAGCACGCTTTTGCCGGCGGCGGCGCCACCAACGGGATCGTCTCCGACGTCGAGCGCCGCGCGCTGGCGCTGACCGGCTCCGGCGACCTGATCTGGGACTGGGACGTCTCCGCCGACAAGGTCTTCACTAGCCCCGAGACCGAGGCCCTGCTGGGCCTCAAGCGCGGCGCGCTGGAAGGCCCCGCCGCCGGCTGGCTCGAAGTACTGCACCCGCTCGACCAGGACCGCTTTCGCGCCGCGCTGGACAGCGTGCTCGACCAGCGCCGCGGCCGGCTGGTGCAGGATTTCCGTCTGCGCACCCCCGACGGCCATTTCATGTGGTTCGCGCTGAAGGCCCGCCCGGTGGTCGGCTCCGACGGCGAAGTGTCGCGCGTGGTCGGCACCCTGACCGACGTCACCGAGGGCAAGAACGCCGAAGAGCGCTTGCTGCACGATAGCGTGCACGACAACCTCACCGGCCTGCCGAATCGAAAACTGTTCATCGACCGGCTCGGCGCCGTCGCCAATTTCGCCAAGACCATGCCGACGCTGCGTCCGACGCTGATGGTAATCGACCTCGACCGCTTCAAGCAGGTCAACGATTCCGTCGGCATCGCGGTCGGCGACTCCATCCTGCTGACGCTGGCGCGCCGGTTGACCCGCATCCTGAAGCCGCAGGACACCCTGGCCCGCCTCGCCGGCGACCAGTTCGGCCTGATCCTGATGTCAGAAACCGACCCGACCAAGATCACCGCCTTCGCCGAGACCATCCGCAAGACCATCCGGGCGCCGATCGCCTTCAACGACCGCGAGATCTTCCTCACCGCCTCGATCGGCCTGGCGCTGTCCGATCCCAACACGCCGCTGTCCGACGAGATCATCAAGGACGCCGAGCTGGCGATGTATCACTCGAAACGGATCGGCGGCGACCGCATCGACGTCTACAAGCCGGCCATGCGCGCCCGCAAGACCGACCGCCTGACGCTGGAATCCGAACTCCGCCGAGCCATCGAGCGCCAGGAAATCACCATTCTGTACCAGCCCATCGTGCGGCTGGAAGATCGCTCGATCGCCGGCTTCGAGGCGCTGGCGCGCTGGGACCACCCCAAACTCGGCCGTATGTCGCCGGTGGAATTCATCGCCATTGCCGAAGAAATCGGCCTGATCATCGACCTCGGCATGTTCGTGATGGACCAGACCGCGCGGCAACTGGCGATCTGGCAACGCGCGATGCGCGCCCGCGAGCCGATCTTCGCCAGCGTCAACGTGTCCTCGCGGCAGTTGCTGCGCCACGACCTGCTGCACGACATCCGCACCGTGCTGTCGCGCTCCTCGGTGGCCAGGGGCACGCTGAAGCTCGAACTCACCGAATCGCTGGTGATGGAGAATCCGGAACATGCAGCCCAGATGCTGCACCGGATCCGCGAACTCGGCACCGGCCTGTCGCTGGACGATTTCGGCACCGGCCATTCCTCGCTGAGCTACCTGCAGCGCTTCCCGTTCGACACGCTGAAGATCGACCAGTCCTTCGTCCGCACCACCGCCCGCGGCACCCGCCCGGTGATTCTGAAATCGATCATCGCGATGGCCCACGATCTCGGCATGGACGTGGTCGCCGAAGGTGTCGAGACGGATTCCGATGCGGTCGAGCTGTACCAACTGGGCTGCGAATACGCGCAGGGCTTTGCGTTCGGCGAGCCGATGGACGCCGACGCCGCGATGCGGCTGCTGACGGAAGAACGGCTGGAAGCGGCGAGCTAGAGGCTTCTTTCTTCTCCCTCCCCTTACGAGGAGGGGGCCGGCGAAGGCTGGTCGGGTAGCGGTGCCACAAGCTCCGCCCATCCCGGCCACCCACCCCGGCCTCCAAATCCGACGATGCTGCTGCGCATTATCGCTGTTCGGCCGGCTCTCCCCGCAAGGGGGAGGGCGCGGTTGACGCCTGCGCGCCACTTAGCAAATCCTCAACATTCCCGACTTATCTATGCTGGTCGATCCATCGCGGCGGCAGGGGCTCGTGGAGACAGTCGCGTCGATCCATCATCAGGAAGCAGCGATGCCCGCGGTTACGACTCGCAGCTACGTTCAGCCGCTGCTGATCATCCTCGCCTCCATGGCGGTCGGCGCGGCCTATGCGGCTTTCGTCGGCGAGGACGCCAACTGGGACTGGCAGAACTATCACGAATACAGCGTCTGGGCCCTGCTGCACGGCGGCTACGACCGCGACGTGATCCCGCCGGGCTTCCAGACCTACTTCAATCCGATCATCTATTTCCCCTGGTACTTCCTGCGCCACGCGCTGCCGCCGCTTGCCGCCGGCATGATTATGGGCGCGGTGCACGGACTCAACCTGGCGCTGGTGTGGTGGTTGGCGCGGATCGTGCTCGGCCACGCTGCCACCGTGGCGACGCTCGGCGCCACCGTTCTGCTGGCGGCGTTCGGGCCGATGACCTTGTCGGAAACCGGCACCAGCTTCTCGGATATTCTGACCTCGATCCTGATCATCGCCGGCCTCGCGCTGATGCTGAATTCCGACGATCCAAAGCCGCTGCGCTATCTCGGCGCAGGGCTGCTGGTCGGTATCGCCGTCGGCTTCAAGCTGACGAACATCGTGTTCGCGCTCGGGCTCGGCGCAGCCGCGCTGTGCGCGGCGCGACCATTGCTGGCGATGATCTGTCTCGCGCTCGGCGGCGCCGTCGGTACGGTGCTGACCGGCGGCGGCTGGAGCCTGATGCTCTGGCGCGAATTCGGCAATCCGCTGTTTCCGCTGATGAACAGCTTCTTCCCGTCCAAGGAGATGCAGCCGCTCAGCGTGCTCGACCTGCAGTTCGTCCCGCACAGTTTTATCGATGGCCTGCTCTATCCGTTCTACTGGGCGATCGGCGACCACCGCAGTTCCGAACTGCCGTTTCGCGACGCGCGCTTCGCGCTGCTGATCGTATTGCTGCCGCTCGCCGTTTTCGCGCGGGTGCGCGCGGCCGCGGTTCTGTTCAATCGCCGTGACCTGACGCTGTTGGTCTTCCTCGGCGTGTCATATGCGGTGTGGCTGACGCTGTTCGCCATCCAGCGCTACGCAGTGGCGCTGGAATTGCTGACCGGCCCGGCCATCGTACTGCTGCTGACGCGCATCTTCACGGCAGTCGGCGTCGCGCGCCGGCGCGGCACAATCGTCATCGTCGTCATTGCGGCGCTGGCCGCGGCGTGGACCCAACCCACTGACTGGTGGCGGCGGCCGTGGTCGAACGCTTACGCGCCGGCCATCCCGGCGCCGCTGGCGCAACCGGCAACGTACTTCCTGCTCGACAAGCCGCTGTCCTTTATGGCGCCACAGCTCCCGGCGGGTTCGCGCTTCTACTTGATCGCGGACATCGCACTGCCGATCCTGCCGGGCGGCCAGTTCGACCACCGCATCCGCGACGGGCTGCGCGATCCGCTGCCGGGCGGGTTGTGGGAGATGCATATCAAAGGGAGGCCATTTCACGCCGAGTTGCTCGCGGCCTATGGCCTGGCGATAGACGCCTCCAAGCCCTGCGTCGAGATCGAGGGCGCGCAGCTCAACTCGTCGAACGTAGCCTGCCCGCTAACCGAGCAGAAGTAATATTATTACCTCGCCCTGCAACCGTGGAGCGAGGGAGCGCATGCCGGTGCCAGCCTCGAACCAGCAACGCTCTCACGCGTGGCCGGCTTCGTTCGACAGCATGCCGGGCTCGATGCCTATCTTGTGCAGGGCGCGCTGATACTTCGCCTCGACATCGCCGCCGAAGATCAGGTCCTCGTCGGCGGCGCAATGCAGCCAGCCATTGCCCTGGATTTCGGTCTCGAGCTGCCCCGGCGCCCAGCCGGCATAGCCCAGCGCCAAAATCGCGTGCTTCGGTCCGCCGCCATTCGCGATGGCGCGCAGGATGTCCACGGTGGCGGTGAGGCAGATGCCGTCGTCGATCGGCAGCGTGGCATCCTGGATGAAGAAATCGCTGGAATGCAGCACGAAGCCGCGGCCGGTCTCCACCGGCCCGCCCTTCAGCACTTTCATGCTTTCGGCGCTTTCCGGGAGCTTGATGCCGTCGGCCTTGTCGATGATGTCGAGTTGCATCAGCAGTTCCGGGAAATCGATGCTGCCGGCAGGACGATTGACGATGATCCCCATGGCGCCTTCGGAGGAGTGCGCGCAGACGTAGATCACCGAACCGGCGAAGCGCTCGTCTTCCATCACCGGCATCGCGATCAGCAACTGGCCATCGAGATAGCTGCCCGGTTCGGTGCGAGCAGCGGCGCGGCTTTTACGGGGTCGCTTGCGAGTGGGTTCCATCAGCAAGGCGCTCTCATGTTGGTGCTATCCTGATATTGGGTGGCGGTTCTGTCAATCTACCTTCCGCAGTGCACACGATATGCGGATCACAAGCAGTTCAGTGGTTTATGACAGGCTTGGCCTGTAAGGACGTCCGATGACCGCATCCGTTCCGCACCATCTTGCCGCAAGCCTCGCCGCCGGTGTCATTGTAGTATCACTAATAGTTGGTGCGAAGGCGGAGGACGCCTCGCCGTGGCAGGTCGATAGCCATTCCCAGGTCCGGTTGATGGCCGGCTCGCGCAGCGGGCCGGTGATGCTGGGCGGCATCGCGTTCCAGCTGCAGCCGGGCTGGCATACCTATTGGCGCAACCCCGGCGATTCCGGCGTACCTCCCCGGTTCGACTTTTCCAAATCCGACAATGTCGAGGCCGTCACCGTGCTGTGGCCGGCGCCGAAGAAATTCGAGGACGGCGCCGGCGGCCAGTCGCTGGGCTATGTCAAGCACGTGGTGATGCCGCTGCGCGTCGTCGCCAAGGACGCCGGCAAGCCGGTGACGCTGCGCGCCGCGATCAGCTATGCGGTGTGCGAGAAGCTGTGCATCCCGGTGGAAGCCCAGGCCGAGCTCGCCTTCACCAGCGTTGCCAGCACCGAGGACGCCGCCTTGACCGCCGCCCTCGATACCGTACCGAAGCCGGCCACCCTCGGCGACCCCAATCCGCTGACCATCCGCGACGTCAAACGCGACGGCAAGAACGTGCTGGTCGATGTGGTTGCGCCCGATGGCGGCGACCCCAGCCTGTTCGTCGAGGGCCCGACCCCGGAGTGGGCGCTGCCGGTGCCGAAGCTGCAGGCGCATAGCCCGGCCGGGGTGAAGCGGTTCGAGTTCGAGCTCGACGGCCTGCCGCCCGGCGCCAGCGCCGACGGCGCGGCGCTGAAACTGACGCTGGTGGGGGCGGACAAGGCCTATGAGTTCAATGTCAATTTGAACTGATCCGTAGGGTGGGCAAAGGCGCCCTTGCGCCGTGCCCACCACCGCTACGGTGTGCTTCGAATGGTGGGCACGCTTCGCTTTGCCCACCCTACGAAGGTGAAGATCCAACCCGATATTAACGTCTGCTTGCTATCTCCGGGAGATCGCCGCGCGGATGCGGCCAGGATGTCTGCTGTGGCCGTGATGGATGTGAACGCCGCGCCTGCTGTGCCTCCCGCCGGCCTCATCGCACGGCTGCGCGCCAAACTCGGCGGCGGCGGTGAAGCCGCGCTGACGCGCCGCCTCGCCGGCACCATTTTTCTGATCCGTGTCGTCAGCGCCGGGCTGGCCTACTTCTCCCAGATCCTGCTGGCGCGGTGGATGGGTGGCTCCGACTACGGCATCTATGTCTACGTCTGGACCTGGGTGCTGCTGCTCGGCTCGATGATGGATTTCGGCATCGCCGCCTCCGCGCAAAAAATCATTCCGGAATACCGCGCCAGCGGCGATCAGGCGCGGCTGCGCGGCTTCCTGTCCGGCAGCCGCTGGCTGACCGGCGTCGTATCCGTCGTTATGTCGCTCGGGCTCGCCGGGCTCGTCAAATTGCTGTCGCCTTGGATCGCGCCGGACAGCGTCGTGCCATTGTATCTGGGCTGCCTGACGCTGCCGGCCTTCGTCGTCGCCAACACCCAGGACGGCATCGCGCGTTCCCACGACTGGATGACGCTCGGCCTGATGCCGCAATTCATTGTCCGGCAGGCACTGATCATCGGCTTCACCGCCGGCGCCTTTGCGCTCGGCTTCCAGCTCGGCGCCACCATCGCGATGCTGGCCAGCGTCGGCGCCGTGTGGGTGGCGATGATCGGGCAGATGATCGTGCTGAACCGCCGGCTGCACGCGCATATCGAATCCGGCCCGAAGGCCTACGACTATCGCGGCTGGCTCGCCACCTCGCTGCCGATCCTGCTGGTGGAGAGCTTTTACCTCCTGCTGTCCTACACTGACGTGCTGGTGCTGCAGCAGTACCGCTCCTCCGAAGAGGTCGGCGTGTACTTCGCCGTGGTGAAGACCCTGGCGTTGGTGTCGTTCATCCACTACGCGATGTCGGCGACCACGGCGCACCGTTTTACCGAATATCACCAGGCTGGCGACAACGATCGGCTGGCGGCCTATGTCTCCCACGCCATCAAGTGGACGTTCTGGCCATCGCTCGCCGCAACCGCAATCCTGCTGGCGCTCGGCAAGCCGCTGCTGTGGCTGTTCGGACCAAGCTTCGTTGCCGGCTACGACATCATGTTCATCGCCGCCATCGGGCTGGTGGTGCGATCGGCGATCGGCCCGGTGGAGCGGCTGCTCAACATGCTCGGCCACCAGAAAATCTGCGCGCTGGCCTATGCGGTGTCGTTCGCGTTGAACCTGGTGCTGTGCGTCATGCTGGTGCCGCGCTACGGCGGCTATGGTGCCGCGGCGGCGACGTCGCTGGCGCTGACGTTCGAAACGGTGCTGCTGTTCTGGATCGTGCGGACGAGGCTAGGGCTGCACGTACTGGCGTTCGGGAAGCGGGGTTAGCGCACCGTCGTAGGGTGGGTTAGCGCGAAGCGCATAACCCACCGTTCCTGAAGCGACCACGGCGGTGGGTTACGGTGCAAGAGCGCCTAACCCACCCTACGGCCGCGAAGCGCGCGGAGAGGTTAAGCCCTACTCCGCGGTCCACCCGCCATCGATGGACAAATTCGTCCCTGTGATCTGCGCGGCGTCGTCGCCGCACAGGAACAGCGCCAGTGCCGCGACCTGTTCCGAGGTGACGAATTCCTTGGTCGGCTGCGCTTCCAGCAGCACATCATGGATCACTTGCTCCTTGGTGAGCCCGCGGGCCTTCATGGTGTCGGGAATCTGCTTCTCCACCAGCGGCGTCCAGACATAGCCGGGCGAAATGCAGTTGCAGGTGATTTTGAAGGTGGCGAGTTCGAGCGCGGCGGTCTTGGTCAGGCCGGCGATGCCGTGCTTGGCCGAGACGTAGGCCGACTTGAACGGCGACGCCACCAGCGAATGTGCCGAGGCGGTGTTGATGATGCGGCCCCAGCCGCGCTTCTTCATGCCGGGGATGACGGCCCGGATGCCGTGAAACGCCGCGGTCAGGTTGATGGCGATGATGGCGTCCCACTTCTCGACGGGAAAATCCTCGATCGGCGCGACGAACTGGATGCCGGCATTGTTGACCAGGATATCCACCGAACCGAAGGTGGTCTCGCCGAGCGCCACCATGGCGGCGATTTCCGCGGGCTTGGTCATGTCGGCCGGCGAATGGACGGCCTTGACGCCAAAGTCCTTCTCGATGGCGGCGCGCTCCTTCTCGATATCCTCCGGCGCGCCCATGCCGTTGAGGACGATGTTGGCGCCGGCGCCGGCGAAGGCGCGCGCGTAAGCCAGACCGATGCCGCTGGTCGATCCGGTGACGACCGCAGCCTTGCCCTTGAGATTAGCCATTCAGGTGCTCCTGTTGAGATTCGAAATGCCGCCCGCGGCTTCGTAGTCCGCCGCGGTCAGGTCGTGGGTTACCATGGTCTCGCCGTTCTGCGGCCGCTCAAACCATTCGGTATGGCGCATCGCCAGCCCGACATCGCGTTCGCCGGACTGCCAGTGGTCGATCATGTTGAGGCGGGAGAAGTTGTAGTCCTTCGACGAGGATTCGTAGAGCTTGCTGCGATAGATCAGATGCACCACGGTGACGGTGTTTTCCTTGGCCGCCTCGTTGAGGAAAATTACCGAGGGATCGTTCTTCAGCTCCTCCGGCAGCTTGCCGATCAGGTCGCGCACCGCCTTGCGGGCATTGTGCACGGTCTTATTCTTGTCGGTGTTCATGCGGGTGCGGCTGGAGAAACGGATGTCCTTCTCGCGCTCGGCGGCGTCGAGCAGCGTCGCCGGCAGTGGCCCGCGGGCGCTGAACAGGTCGATCTGGAAGATCAAGAGATCCTCGCGGGTCTCCTCCTGCAGCACGTAGTCCAGCGGCGTGTTTGATGCGATGCCGCCGTCCCAGTAAAAATCCTCGCCGACCTGGACAGCCGGAAAGCCCGGTGGCAGCGCGGCCGAGGCCATGATGTGCTCGGGGCCAATGGTCCACTTCTTCGAGCCATCGTCGTTGCGCGTGGTATTGTCGAAATATTCCAGATTGCCGGTGGCGACGTTGACGGCCCCGACGCTGAAGCGCGTCGTCGCGGCATTGATACGGTCGAAATCCACCAAGCGCAGCAGCGTCGCGCGCAACGGCGTGGTGTCGTAGTAGCTCATTGAGGTCAGGTTGCTGGATGGGAAAATCTGCGCCGGCGGAAACCGCGGCGTGAAGAAGCCGGGCACGCCGAACGCCATGATCATCGCCGCAGAGGCATTGTCGAAGGCGGTATGGGCACGGTCGCCGGACAGCGTCGGCTTCCACGGCACCGGCGCCGAGGCCATCTCCCAGAATTCCTTGAGCCGACCGATCCGCTTCTCGCGCGGATTGCCGGCGATGATGGCGGCGTTAATGGCGCCGATCGAAATGCCCGCGACCCATTCGGGCTCAAAATCGTGGTGGCACAGCGCCTGATAGGCGCCGGACTGATAGGAGCCCAGCGCGCCGCCGCCCTGCAGCACCAGCACGCGACGCGACTTATCAGGGGCCTTGGCCGGCTCGGGAGCGTCGGTCGTCGAATGATCGGAAGAGTCCATGGCAGGCCTGCGATCAAAATGGTGAAAGGGAACCCCAGCGTGGCGCTCCTTTACCCCTCAGTCAACGGGATTGCTGCGCGGCAGCATCCCAGCCGGATTATTTGGCGTCGGTGGAGGCCAGGATCATGGTCCAGAACACCTTGTATTTGGTGTTGGGAGCATAGGTGGCGGCAATGCCCAGTTTTGTGACACCGGATTTCAGCATGTTGGCGCGGTGCGGCGGCGAGTCCCGCCAGCCTGAAAACGCTTCCGCCATGGTATGATAGCCGGCGGAGACGTTCTCGACCGCGAGTGTCGCCGGATAGCCACCGGCATTTAGACGTCTGGCTAGCGGTGCCTTGACGTCGTGATCGAGCTTGTTCTTTTTCGCCATCGCGGTGGACTGGTCTTCCGCCAGCGCCATCAGTGCGGGATCGACCACCACGGGACCGAGGCCGTTGTTGGAACGGTACAGCGAGATCATCGACGCGGCGGCGACCGGATCCAGCTTCGCGCCGCCATGGGCCATGCTGAGATACATGGTGGGCTGGTCGGGAACCGTGGCGACATCCGCGGCGCATCCGCCCAGCAGCAAAAATCCCAGAATGGCTGTAGCCACGCGCATCATCGGCAATCCCCCGTCCAAGCCGGAGTTGTTGCACATCAACCGTGGCTGAAAGGTGAACGGGGACACGATGAGGAGAGACGACGGTCCGGTCGTTGGCTGCGGCGCCGTTTCCCGGACGCGCTGCAGCGTGCAGGCGATGCGCAGCATCGTACGGAACGCTGCTGCGCAGAGCCGGGATCCCGGTTTTCTCACTCCACCGGGACCCCGGATCTGCGAAGCAGCACTGCGTGCTGCATCGCGTCCGGGGAACGGAGACCCCTCAGTTCCCGCTCAATCCCGTCCCGCAAAAATCCGGTAGCGGCGCGGCTGCAGGCTGACGATGTCGCCGGCGGTCAGGTTGCGGTCGCGGGGCGCGTCGATCTCGACCAGGGTATCGCCGTCGCCGTTCAGCGCGATGTCGGCGCGCTGGATCGGGCCGAAGCTGCGGACCCGGCGCACGGTGCCGTCGAACGCGCCCTCGCCGACCGGGCCGACATGCATGTCGTGACGCCGCACGAACAGTTTTGACGGGCCGGAAGCGCCGTTGGCATCGACATTCAGCACCCTGCTGCCGAGCTTTACATGGCCCTCGCTGACATCGACGGGGAGGATGATGGACTCGCCGATGAAGGAATGCACGAAGGCGGTGGCCGGATTGTCGTAGACGTCGCCGGGGGTGCCGATCTGCTCGATGCGGCCCTTGTCCATCACCACCACGCGGTTGGCGACTTCCAGCGCCTCTTCCTGGTCATGCGTCACGAAGATCGAGGTGACGTTGATCTCCTCATGCAGCGAACGCAGCCATTGCCGTAGCTCTTTTCGCACTTTCGCGTCGAGCGCGCCAAAGGGTTCGTCGAGCAGCAGGATGCGCGGCTCGATCGCCAGCGCGCGGGCCAGTGCAATGCGCTGGCGCTGGCCGCCGGAGAGCTGGCTGGGATAGCGGCCGGCCAGCCAGTCGAGCTGCACCAGGTCGAGCAGTTCCTTGACGCGGGCGCGGATCGCCGCTTCGTCCTTGCGCACAGCACGCGGCTGCACGCGCAGGCCGAAGGCGACGTTCTCGAACACCGTCATGTGGCGGAACAGCGCGTAGTGCTGGAACACGAAGCCGACATGGCGCTCGCCGGCGCCGCGCGCCAGCGCGTTCTCGCCGTCGAACGAGACCTCGCCGGCATCCGGCCAGTCGAGCCCGGCGATGATCCGCAGCAGTGTGGTCTTGCCGGAACCGGACGGGCCGAGCAGCGCCAGCAATTCGCCGTTCGCGACCTTGAGATCGACATTGTCGAGCGCCCTGAACGCACCGAACTGCTTTACGATATTGCGGACTTCAATCGTCACTTGCGGGCTGTCCTTCATCGAGATGGCCTTCGAGGATCGTCTTTACGATCAGCGTCACCAGCGCCAGAAAGGCGAGCAGCGAAGCGATCGCGAACGCCCCCACCAATTGATATTCATTATACAGGATTTCCACCAGCAGCGGCATCGTATTGGTTTCGCCGCGGATATGGCCCGACACCACCGATACCGCGCCGAACTCGCCCATCGCTCGCGCGTTGCAGAGCAGCACGCCATACAGCAGGCCCCATTTGACGTTCGGCAGCGTGACCAGCAGGAACGTACGCCAGCCGGACGCGCCGAGCGAGATCGCCGCTTCCTCCTCCTGCGAACCCTGCTCCTGCATCAGCGGAATCAATTCGCGGGCGACGAACGGGAAGGTGACGAAGGCGGTTGCCAGGACGATGGCCGGCAGCGCGAACAGGACGTGGATGCCGTGGGCCATCAGCCACGGCCCGAAGAAGCCCTGTGCGCCGAACAGCAGCACGAACACTAGGCCGGAAATCACCGGGCTCACCGAGAATGGCAGATCAATCAAGGTGATGAGCAAAGTCTTGCCGCGGAATTCGAACTTGGCGATCGCCCAGGCCGCAGCCACCCCGAACACCAGGTTGAGGCTGACCGAGATCGCCGCGGTGACAAGCGTCAGCCAGATGGCGGCAAGCGCCTCCGGATCGGCCAGCGCCTTCAGATAGAAACCAACGCCCTTGGAGAAAGCTTCCAGAAACACCAGTGCCAGCGGCAGCACGACGAACACCGTGAGGAACGTCAGCGCCAGGGTGATGATAATGCCGCGCACCAGACGGGGCTCGGTGCGGGCATCGCGCCGCGCCAGCGGTGCCACGCGGGAGGGAAACGGCTGGACAGCCGCGGCGCTGGTCGATGTCTCTATGGTCACGAGAGTCATGCGGTTCAGCCTACGGCTAAAGCGCGGGTCTGCGCCCACCGCTGGATGCGGTTCAGAACGAAGATAATCAGGAACGAGGTGACCAGCATGACCACGGCGATCGCGGTCGCGTCGGCATAGCGATATTCGGACAGCCGGATCACGATCAGCAGCGGCGCAATCTCCGAGACGTTCGGCAGATTGCCGGCAATGAAGATCACCGAGCCGTACTCGCCGACCGCGCGGGCGAAAGCCAAGGCAAAGCCGGTCAGGATCGCCGGGGTCAGGCTGGGCAGGATGACCCGCGTGACGGTCTGCCAGCGATTGGCGCCGAGGCACGCCGCGGCCTCCTCGATCTCGACCTCGAGATCGATCAGCACCGGCTGCACCGTGCGCACCACGAAGGGAATCCCGATGAAGACCATCGCGATGAAAATACCGAGCGGGGTAAAGGCCACCTTGATGCCGAGTTCCGCCAGTGGCGCGCCGAGCCAGCCCTTCTGCGCGAACAACGCGGTCAGCGCCACGCCCGCCACCGCGGTCGGCAACGCGAAGGGAATATCGACGATGGCATCGAAGATACGACGGCCGGGAAACCGGTAGCGCACCAACGCCCATACGATGAGCAGGCCGGCCACCAGGTTGACCAACGCCGCGAGGAAGGCCAGCCCGAACGATATCTTCAGCGCGTGCAGCGTGCGGTTGCTGGTGACCGTATCGACGAACTGGGTGAAGCTAAGTTCGGTCGTCTTGATGAAAAGACCCGCGAGCGGGATCAGGATCAGCAACGACAGCCACGTCAGGGTGAGGCCCATGGTCAGGCCAAACCCCGGCAAAGCGCTCCGTTTCGGTGCCCCGCGCACAATGTCCCCTGACCATCACATTAAAAATCTTGAACGGTATCTTTATGTCTGCCCCGGCCGAACATTCGGCTGGGGCAGTCGCCGGTTAGTTCTTGTAGATCTTGTCGAAGATCCCGCCGTCGGCGAAATGCGTGCTCTGCGCCTTGGTCCAGCCGCCAAACTGATCGTCGATGGTGAACAACTCGACCTTGGCAAACGACGATTCATACTTCTTGCCGACTTCCGCGTCGCGCGGACGGTAGAAGTTACGTGCGGCGATTTCTTGGCCTTCCTTGGTATACCAGTATTTCAAGTAGGCTTCGGCGGCTGATTTGGTGCCCTTCTTGTCAGAGACGGTATCGACCACAGCGACCGGCGGTTCGGCCAGGATCGACAACTGCGGCGCCACGATCTCGAACTTGTCCTTGCCGAATTCCTTGACCGCGAGGAATGCCTCGTTCTCCCAGGCCAGCAGCACATCGCCGACGCCGCGCTCGACAAAGGTAATGGTCGAACCGCGGGCGCCCGTATCCAGCACCGGCACGTTCTTGTAGATATTGCCGACGAACTCCTGCGCCTTTGCCTCCGAGCCGAACTTCTTGACGGCATATCCCCAGGCGGCGAGATAATTCCAGCGCGCGCCGCCCGAGGTCTTCGGGTTCGGCGTGATGACGCTGACGCCGGACTTGATCAAGTCATCCCAGTCCTTGATGCCCTTTGGATTGCCCTTACGAACCAGAAACACGATCGTCGATGTGTAGGGCGACGAATTCTGCGGCAGGCGCTTCTGCCAGTCCTTCGCCAGAAGTCCCTTGTTGGCGATGGCGTCGATGTCGTAGGCGAGCGCCAGCGTCACGACGTCGGCCTGCAGGCCATCGATGACCGAGCGCGCCTGCGAGCCGGAGCCGCCATGGGACTGCTTGATCTCAATGCTCTTGCCGGTGTCCTTCTGGTAGGCAGCAGCAAAGGCCTTGTTGAAATCAGTATAGAGTTCGCGCGTCGGATCATACGACACGTTGAGCAGCGAAACGTCGGCGGCCAACGCCGAACTCGCCCAAATCAGGCCCGCGACCACGGGAAGAATACGACGATACATGCCAATCTCCATTCGTCCGGACAACGTCATCGTCATCGACGGCAAGATCGCGAAAGTCATTAAAATCAGGTTCGAAGTCAACGAAACCAGATTTCGATATCGGCGAGATGACGGCAGCAATGTGCTAGGAAACGTTCGTCGTATGAATGCCGCATTCCGTCTTGGCATTTCCGCGCCAGCGGCCGGAGCGTTCGTCCTCGCCGGGCGCAGTACGACTGGTACACGGCATGCAGCCGACCGAGTAGAAACCCGACGCAGCCAGCGGATGTGGCGGCAGCTTCGCGGAGGCATAGATCAGTTCGATATCCTCGCGCGAGACATTGGCGAACGGATTGAATTTCAGCCGGACGCCGTCGGCCTCGACCACCGGCATCGCGGCGCGCAGGCCACCCTGGAACCGCTTGCGGCCATTGATCCAGCCGCTGAACGGCGCCAGCGCGCGCGCCAGCGGTTCGACCTTGCGGATTCGGCAGCAGGCGTCGGGATTGGCGAACCACAGATCGCGCTCGGGATCGTCGTGCTGCAGGGTTTCTTCCAGCGGTTGGATCGAGCGCACGTCGCTCAGGCCCAGCGTGGCGACCAGCGTGTCGCGATAGGCCAGCGTTTCCTCGAACAGCCACCCGGTGTCGAGAAACACCACCGGGATCGCCGGATCGACATCGGCCATCACCTTCAGGAGCGCGGCCGACTGGGTGCCGAACGACGACACCACGGCAAGCTTGTCGCGGCCGAGTTCGCGTAACGCCGCGGCGATCACCTCCGCGGGCGCGGCGTCACGCAACTGCCGGTCGAACTCCTGCGCCTTCAGGGCAACGTCGAACAACGCATCCTGCGCGGGAATCGAACTGTTTTGCGCAGCGGCCGTCATCAGCTCGCGCTCTCCGAATGACGCAACTGCATACGCCGGTGCAGCGCGGTGATGCGGCCATCGCCGGTCGGCTGGTAGAACACCGTGTAGCGCTTGGCGGTGGCGAGGAAGGCTTCGGCGTCGGCTTGCTTCTTCACCTCGAAGGCGTCGAAGCCGGCGCGTAGCATGAACACGAACTGGTCGCGCAGCACCTGACCGGTGGCGCGCAACTCGCCTTTGAACTTGTAGCGCTCGCGCAACAGCCGCGCCTGGCTGTAGGCCCGGCCATCGCGGAAGGTCGGGAATACCAGCGCTACGACCGCGAGCTTGTCGAGGTATGGCACGAGTTCGTCGAGGTCGCGGTTGTTCGGCCAGATCACGCCGGTCGGCGCTGCGCGTTGCGACAGCGCTGCAGCGTCCGCGAGAAACCGCACGGCCGGGATCAGCACCGCGCCCTCGACCGGAATCTCCGCATCGTCGGCAAGATGAGCGAACGTGTCGGCGGCGACCCTGCCGTTCTTAACGAGTGGCATAGACGCGCTCCTTGAACGGCTCGACGCCGAGCCGCGTCACGGCCTCGACAAACAATTCGTCTGGCCGCTGGCGCAGCGCCAGATAGGCCTCGACGATATCCTCGATCACATCGGCGACCTCGGCATAGGGTACCGCCGGCCCGATCAGCGTGCCGACCACCGCATGCTCGTCGGCGCGACCGCCGATGGTGATCTGGTAATACTCCTCGCCGTTCTTCTCGACGCCGAGAATGCCGATATGGCCGACATGGTGATGGCCACAGGCATTGATGCAGCCGGAGATGTTGATATGCAGCCGGCCGATCAGGTTGGCGGTGTCGTGGTTGGCGAAGCGATGCGTTAGCTCCTGCGCGATTGGGATCGAGCGGGTATTGGCCAGCGAGCAATAGTCCAGCCCCGGGCACGCGATGATGTCGGTGACCAGGTTGACGTTGGGCGTGGCGACGCCGATCTTGTCGAGCGCCTTCCACAGCGCCGGCAGGTCGCGCTTGGCCACATGCGGCAGCGCCAAATTCTGTTCGTGGCCGACGCGGATCTCGCCAAAAGAATATTTTTCCGCGAGATCGGCAATAGCGTCCATCTGGTCAGCGGTGGCGTCGCCGGGCGGTCCGCCGATTGGCTTCAGCGACAGCGTCACGATGCCGTAGCCCGGCACCTTGTGCGGCGCGACCGAATTTTTGCGCCAGGCCTCGAAATGCGGATCGGCGGACGCCGACTTCAATTCGTCCGGCGTATCCGACAGAGTCTTGTAGTGCGGATAGGTGAAGCGCGAGCGGATGTCCTCTACCACCTCGTCGTCCAGCGTCAGCGCGGTGTCGCGCATCGCGATCCATTCTTCTTCGACCTCGGCGGCGAATTTCTCGATGCCGAGTTCGTGCACCAGGATCTTGATGCGCGCCTTGTAGATATTGTCGCGGCGACCGTACTGGTTGTAGACGCGAAGGATCGACTCGACATAGCTCAGGATGTCGCGGCCGTGCACGAACGGCTTGATCAGCTTGCCGATGAACGGCGTGCGACCGAGCCCGCCGCCAACCAGAACTTCGAAGCCGGTCTCGCCGGCGGCGTTCTTGTGTATCCGCAGGCCGATGTCGTGCACCTTGATGGCGGCGCGATCATGATCGGACGCGGTGATGGCGAATTTGAACTTGCGGGGCAGGAACGAGAATTCCGGATGCAGCGTCGAATACTGCCGCAGCAGTTCGGCCCAGATGCGGGGATCCTCGACCTCGCCGGGCGCCACGCCGGCCCATTGGTCCGTAGTGACGTTGCGGGTGCAGTTGCCGGAGGTCTGCATGGCGTGGATGCCGACTTCGGCGAGGTCTTCCAGCGCATCGGGCAAATCGGCGAGCTTGATCCAGTTGAACTGGATATTCTGCCGCGTGGTGAAGTGGCCGTAGCCGCGATCGTAGCGCCGCGCCACATGGGCCATCTTGCGCAGCTGCGCCGAGGACAGCGTGCCATAGGGAATGGCAACGCGGAACATGTAGGCGTGCAACTGAAGATAAACGCCGTTCATCAGCCGCAGCATCTTGAACTCGTCCTCGGTGAGTTCGCCGGACAGCCGGCGCTTCACCTGGTCGCGGAATTCGGAGACGCGCTCGTTGATCAGCGTGCGATCGATTTCGTCATAGGCATACATCGTACGAACCTTACGCCGGAACCGGCAGATCGATGGTGACGCCCTGCGCGCGGATCTGTTCGCGCAGGTTGCCGGGCTTGATGGCGCCATTGTCGTTGACGGCGACTGGCGCGATGTAGGGCCCGATGGCGCCGACATCGTCGGCGGCGGATTCGGTGAGCATCGCGCGCGCCTCGTCGGCGGTACGCACGATCGCGGCTTTCGCGAGTTCGGTGGTCCAGCCCTGTTGCGTGTCGCGATAGATGACGACGCCATCCCAGGTGCGGTTGGCGGTCACCACCGAGGGGCCGGTGATCTTGATCTTCTGTTGCAGGGGAGAGGTCATTCGGCTGCTACCAATATTTCCGAGGCGAGTTGGTTGATCTGGGCGGCGTGCCACGGCGCGGAATGCGCAACGACATCGCCGATGACGAGAATGGCCGGGCCGCCGTCGATCCGGGCGACCAGGTCGGGCAGGTTTTCCAGCGTGCCGACAGCGGCCTGCGCGTCGGGCCGGGTGACGCGGGCGAACACGCCGACCGGCGTGTGCGGCGAACGGCCCGCCGCCAGCAGCCCGGCGCGGATCGAGGGCGAGGCGGTCATGCCCATATAGACGACCACTGTCATCTTCTCGTCGGTCAGCGTGCCCCAGTCGACGCTCTCCGCGTCGCGCGCTTTATGTGCGGTGAGGAAGGTGATGCGCAGCGCCTCATGGCGATAGGTCAGCGGCACTTCGAACTGCGCGGCGGCGCCGAGGCCGGCGGTGATGCCGGGAATGACAGAGTGCGCCACGCCAGCCAGGCGCAGCGCGTCGATCTCCTCGCCGCCGCGGCCGAAGATGAAACAATCGCCGCCCTTCAACCGCACCGCGCGCTGGCCGGCCTGCGCCGCATCGATCAGCAACCTGTTGATGGCGTCCTGGCCGATGCCGGGCTTGCCGACGCGGCGGCCGACCGGAATGCGCGACGCATCGCGGCGGACACGATCGAGAATTTCGGGCGAGACCAGTTCGTCGTAGAACACTACGTCGGCGTCCTGCAGCGCGCGCAGCGCCTTGATGGTCAGCAGGTCGGGATCGCCCGGCCCCGCGCCCACCAGCGTGACGCGGCCTTCGACAACACCTGCCGCCGGCGCGCCGGCAAAGGCGGAGGGATCGGTGATATCGTGCAGCGCCTGTTCGGCCTCGTCGCCGCGGCCGGCCAGCACCAGCGCGCCGATCGGGCCATCGACCACGCGTTCCCAGAACCGGCGGCGCAGCGGAAACTCACTGATGCGTCCGCTGATCGGCTTGCGCCAGCGGCCGATCAAGCCGGCGAGATCGCCGATCCGCGCCGGCAGCAGCGCCTCGATGCTCTCGCGCACGCGGCGCGCCACCACCGGCGACGTGCCGCCAGTGCCGACGGCGACTACCACGTCGCCGCGATCGACGATCGCCGGGAAGATGAAGGTGGAATGTTCGAGGTCGTCCATCACATTGACCGGCACGCCCTTCGCCTTGGCCCGTACCGACAGCGCCGCGCCGACAGCGCCTGCACCGGCACAAAGGATCGCGATCAGACCGGACAGGTCGGCCTCGAGCGGATCGCCTTTGGCGTGCTCGATCCGGGCGACGCCTTCGGGATCGAGTCCCGCGGTGTCGCGGTTGCCGTCGGTGGCGTACCAGCGAATCCGCGCGCCGGCCGCCAGCAGCAGCCGCAGCTTGGCGCGCACGAGTTCGCCCTCGCCGACCAATAGAATTGGTCCGGTCTGCAGATCGAGGAACACCGGCAAGAATCGCATGAACGCTCCGCTTCCCCGAAATCGGGGTTGACTGGAATTATTTTCTATATATGTCTCTCACAAGCCGCGCAAAGAGAAAATTATTTCTTCTTCGACGCGTTCTAATTGTAGAATTTTTGTCTCCAAACACCAAGTGTCGCAGATGCATCTTCTCGATAGCGATCAGAACGAGCCCGGGTTGCGCATTTCTCCAACCGCACCTGACGCGATGCCGCAGCAAAATCCAGGCCGGATCCATGCGCGTGCACGCACTACAGTGGTATCCATGGACCATCTCGACGAGCTGGAAGCGCAGAGCATCTACATTTTCCGGGAGGCCTTTGCCCGGCTGAAGAAGCTGGCGCTGCTGTGGTCGCTCGGCAAGGATTCCAATGTGATGATCTGGCTGGCGCGCAAGGCGTTCTTCGGCAAGGTGCCGTTCCCCGCGCTGCATGTCGATACGGGCAAGAAATTTCCGGAGATGTATGCCTTCCGCGAGCAATACGCAAAAGAGTGGGGCCTCGACCTGAAGATCGACTATTGCCCGCCGATCGAAAGTATCGACCCGACGCTGCCGCCCGCGGCGCGCTCCGCGGCGCGAAAAACCGAGGGGCTGAAGCTGGCGCTGGCCAAGTACGGCTTTGACGGGCTGATCGCGGGCATCCGCCGCGACGAGGAAGCGACGAGGGCCAAGGAGCGCGTGTTCTCGCCGCGCGGCACCGAGGGCGGATGGGACGTGCGCGACCAGCCGCCGGAATTCTGGGACCAGTTCAACGCCTCGCCGCCGCCGGGCGCGCATCTGCGCGTGCATCCGATCCTGCATTGGACCGAGTCCGACATCTGGGCCTACACCCAACGCGAAAATATCCCGATCATCCCGCTCTACCTGGCGCAGAACGGCAAGCGCTACCGTTCGCTCGGCGATGCCGACATCACCAACCCGGTCGCGTCGAACGCGAAGACCATCGAAGAGATCCTGATCGAACTCGAAACTTCCAAAGAGCCGGAGCGCGCCGGGCGTGCGCTCGACCACGAGACCGAAGACGCTTTCGAGCGCCTGCGCGTCGCTGGCTATCTGTGACGCAATGAGTGACGGCATGGACATCGCAGTTTCCCAAGCCACCCTGGCGACGCCAAACGGCACCACCCGCCCGCAGGTCCGCATTGTCATTGTCGGCCATGTCGACCACGGCAAATCGACGCTGGTCGGTCGCCTGTTGCACGAGACCGGCTCGCTGCCCGACGGCAAGCTGGAAATGCTGAAGGCCGTCAGTGCGCGGCGCGGCATGCCGTTCGAATGGTCGTTCCTGCTCGACGCGTTGCAGACCGAGCGCGACCAGGGCATCACCATCGACACCACCCAGATTCGTTTCCGCACCCAATCGCGCGACGTGGTGCTGATCGACGCGCCCGGCCACGCCGAATTCCTGCGCAACATGATCACCGGCGCCTCGCAGGCCGACGGCGCCGTGCTGATCATCGACGCGCTGGAAGGCGTGCGCGACCAGACCCGGCGGCACGGCTACCTGCTGCATCTCTTGGGCATCAAGCAGGTGGCCATCGTCGTCAACAAGATGGACCGCGTCGATTTTTCCGCGGCGCGCTTCAAGGAGATCAGCGACGAGATTTCGGCGCACCTGATCGAACTCGGCGTCACGCCGGCCGCTGTGATCCCGATCTCCGCGCGTGATGGCGATGGCGTCGCCGAACGCACGCCGAACATCGCCTGGTATGACGGCCCCACGGTGGTCGAGGCACTCGATGCGCTGCATCCGGCACGGCCGCTTGACGAACTGGCGCTGCGGCTGCCGGTGCAGGCGATCTACAAGTTCGACGACCGCCGCATCATTGCCGGCCGCATCGAATCCGGCAGCCTCAACACCGGCGACGAAATCGTCATCATGCCCACCGGCAAGATCGCGAAGATCAAGAGCGTTGAAAGCTGGCCGCAGACGCCGGTGGCGGGACCGCAGGGCGCCGGCCGCTCGGTCGGCATCACGCTGGACCGCGAACTGTTCGTCGAGCGCGGCGACGTTATCGCCCATGTCGATGCCGCGCCGCGCGACACGCGGCGGCTGCGCGCCCGGATCTTCTGGCTGCACGATGCGCCGCTGACCGAAGGCACGTCGATCCTGCTGCGGCTCGGCACGCGGGAATCCCGCGCCACGGTAGTGGCGATCGAAAAGGCGGTCGATCCCGGCGAGCTCGAAAGCGTCGCCACCAAGGCGATCGCGCGCAACCATGTCGGCGAGATCGATATTTCGCTGGCGCAACCGGTTGCCGCCGACACCTATTTCGACAATCCGCGCACCGGGCGTCTGGTCATCGAGGTCAATGGCCGCATCGCCGGCGGCGGGCTGGTGCTGTCGGTCAATGCCGGACAGCGCGCCGTCCCGGCGAACATTGTGCCGGTGGAATCCGCGCTGCGAAGCGACGAACGCGCGGCGCGCCATCGCCATCACGGCGCGGTGGTCTGGCTGACGGGGCTGCCGGGCTCCGGCAAATCGACCCTGGCGCTGGCGCTGGAGCGTCGGCTGTTCGACCATGGCGGCTCGCCCGTGCTGCTCGACGGCGACACGCTGCGCGCCGGCCTCAACAACGACCTCGGCTTCTCCGCGCAGGACCGCAGCGAAAACGTCCGCCGCCTCGCCGAAGTCGCCACCCACCTCGCCCGCAATGGCCACATCGCTATCGTCGCCGCGGTGTCGCCATCGCTGCACGACCGCGCCGCCGCGCGCGGCATCGCGGATACGCTGTTCCGGGAAATCTATGTGGCGACGCCCGCCGCGGTCTGCGAGCAGCGCGACCCCAAGGGCCACTACGCCAAGGCCCGCGCCGGCACGCTGCACGGCTTCACCGGGATCGGCAACGATTACCAGGCGCCGACCGCGGTCGAACTGAGCATCGACACGTCACAGCTTGCTGTTAACGACGCGGTCGATGCGATCGAGCAGATGCTGTCGCGCAGCGGCATCCTGTTTGACGAGGTCATCGATCTCGCCTCCAATATCTGACTATTGACCGATAGGGGACTTGTCTTGAACCGCTTTGTAATCGCCCTCGCCGCCGGACTTGGCGCCCTCTCCGCCGTCCCCGCCGCGCAGGCGCAGACCCCGACCACGCTGCTCAATGTCTCCTATGACATTTCGCGCGAGCTCTATGCGGAGATCAACACCGCCTTCATCAAGCAGTGGAAGGCCAAGACTGGCCAGGACATCGCCATCAACCAGTCGCATAACGGCTCGTCGCGGCAGGCGCGCTCGATCCTCGAAGGGCTCGAGGGCGACGTCGTGACCTTCAACCAGGTCACCGACGTGCAGGTGCTGTACGACCGCGGCAAGCTGATCCCGAAGGACTGGGCGACGCGGCTGCCGAACAATTCTTCGCCGTATTACTCGCTGCCGGCGTTCCTGGTGCGCGCGGGCAATCCGAAGGGCATCAAGGACTGGGGCGACCTGGTGAAGCCCGGCGTGCAGGTGATCTTCCCGAACCCGAAGACCTCCGGCAACGCGCGCTACACCTATCTCGCGGCCTATGCCTATGCGCGCCACACGCTGGGGGACGACGCCAAGGCCGACGACTTTATCAAGAAGTTGTTCGCCAACGTCCCGGTGTTCGACACCGGCGGTCGTGCGGCGACCACCACCTTCGTCGAGCGCGGCACCGGCGACGTGCTGATCACCTTCGAGGCGGAGACTTCGTCGATCCGCGACCTCGCGGGCAAGGATGCCGGCGGCAAGGACAAATATGAAGTGGTGGTGCCGCCGACCAGTCTGCTGGCGGAGTTCCCGGTCACCGTGGTCGATAAATATGCCGAGAAGCACGGCACCACGGCGCTGGCCAATGCCTATCTCGAATTCCTGTATTCGCCGGAAGGCCAGGCCATCGAGCTGAAGGGTTACAACCGCGTCGCCGATCCGGCGGTGATGGCGAAGCAGAAAGACAAGTTCCCCGAGGTCAAGCTGTACCGCGTCGAGGACGAATTCGGCGGCTGGGACAAGTTGAACAAGGAGCACCTGAATTCAGGTGCGAAGCTGGATCAGTTGTTCGGGGGAAGGTGACGCGAGCGATGATCGCGTAGGGTGGGCAAAGCGAAGCGTGCCCACCTTTTTTGAGAGCATGCCAACAGATGGTGGGCACGGCGCAAGTGCGCCTTTGCCCACCCTACGGCTGCTGCTAAGAGAAGCCCACTGCCTCTCTCGCCTCAGGTCCCTCCATCTTGCGACGTAGCGTCATTCCAGGGTTCGGGCTCTCGCTCGGCATCACCGTCCTGTATCTCGGGGCGATCGTGCTGCTGCCGCTGTGCGCGCTGATCCTGAAGGCGTCGGATGTCGGGCTTGCGCAATTATGGGGCATCCTGTCGTCGCCGCGCACGCTGTCGGCGCTGCGCGTGACGGTGACGATGGCGCTGGCCGCCACCGCGTTCAACGCGGTCTACGGGTTGCTGCTGGCCTGGGTGCTGGCGCGCTACGAATTTCCCGGCAAGCGCATTCTCGATGCGCTGGTCGATGTGCCCTTCGCGCTGCCGACCGCCGTGGCCGGCCTGGCACTGACTGCACTGTTTTCGAAGAGCGGCTGGTTCGGCGGGCCGCTGGAGGCGCTGGGCCTGCAGGTCGCCTATACGCCGCTGGGCATCGCCATCGCCATGGCGTTCACCAGCATTCCCTTCGTGGTGCGCACCGTGCAGCCGGTGATCGAGGATCTCGGCTCCGACGTCGAGGAAGCCGGCCGCTCGCTCGGCGCCAATGATTTCCAGATTTTGTGGCGGGTAATTTTTCCGGCGATCTTTCCGGCGTTTCTCGCCGGCTGTTCGCTGTCCTTCGCGCGCAGCCTAGGCGAGTTCGGTGCCGTCATCTTCATCGCCGGCAACCAGCCGATGAAGACCGAGATCGTGGCACTGCTGACCTTCATCCGGCTCGAGGAATATAATTATGAGGCCGCGGCCGCGATCGCCACGGTGATGCTGGCGATGGCCTTCGCCATGCTGGTTGTCACCAACGCGGTGCAGGCGTGGCACCTGCGCTATCTCGGCCGGGGAGACGCCTAATGAAGCCGGTGTCGGAGCGCGCCCATACCGAATGGATGGTGACCCCGGTCGGCGCTGGCCCGGTGGCGCGCCGCGTGGTGCTCGGCATCGTCACCGTGGTGACGCTGCTGTTTCTCGTCGCGCCGCTGGCGCTGATCGTCAGTTCGGCGCTGTCGCAAGGCGTCGGCGTGTTCTTCCGCAGCCTTTCCGACCCCGGCACCCAGCATGCGATCTGGCTGACGGTGATCACCGCGCTCATCGCCGTGCCGCTGAACATCCTGTTCGGCCTCGCCGCGGCGTGGACCGTGACCAAATTCGAGTTTCCCGGCCGCACCCTGCTGATCTCGCTGATCGAACTGCCCTACTCGATCTCGCCGATCGTCGCCGGTGTGGCGTATCTGTTCGTCTATGGCTCGCAGGGCCTGCTCGGGCCGCTGATCGAGGCATTGGGCATCAAGGTGATGTTCGCGCTGCCGGCGATCGTGCTGGCCAGCATGTTCGTCACCGCGCCGTTCGTGGCGCGCGAACTGATCCCGCTGATGCAGGTGCAGGGCACGGATGAGGAAGAAGCCGCGGTGACGCTTGGCGCCTCCGGCTTCGCCACGTTCTTTCGGGTGACGCTGCCCAATGTGCGCTGGGCGGTGCTGTATGGCGCGATCCTGTGCAATGCCCGGGTGATGGGCGAATTCGGCGCAGTGTCGGTAGTGTCCGGCAATATCCGCGGCCAGACCACCACGCTGCCGCTGCAGATCGAGCTATTGTACCAGGACTATAACGTCGCCGGCGCCTTCGCCGCCGCCACCGTGCTGACCGCAGTGGCGCTGGTCACCATCGTCATCAAGGTGGCCCTGGAACGGATCAGCCGGGAAATCGATGTGACCCCGGCCCGGCCGCCTGGGCACTGAACTTTCTGGGGCCTTCTCAGCCGCTACGGTTTGGCGTTAAAAGGACTGCTGACGCCGTGTGGCATGAATGAGCGCCACTTTCCTGAAAACAGAGCAGAATTGCCGCCTTTCGCGAGAGATCCCAGATGAAACGTATCGACGCCCACGGTTTGAAGATCGCCCCCGTCCTGTTCGATTTCATTGCCAGGGAAGCCGCTCCCAAGACCGGGATCGAACCGGACGCGTTCTGGGCTGGTCTCGCGGGGATCGTCAGCGACCTCGGGCCGAAGAACCGCGAACTGCTGAAGGTCCGCGACACCCTGCAGGGCAAGATCGACGCCTGGCACCGCGCGAACAAGGGCAGCTTCGACATGGCGGCCTACACCGCGTTTTTGAAGGAAATCGGCTACCTGCTGCCGGAGCCAGCGACCAAGACTGTCGAAACCGCGAATGTCGATATCGAGATCGGCCAGATCTGCGGCCCGCAATTGGTGGTGCCATTGACCAATGCGCGTTACGCGCTGAACGCCGCGAACGCGCGCTGGGGCTCGCTGTATGACGCGCTGTACGGCACCGACGCGATCCCACACGAGGCCACCGACGGCGGCAAGGGCTACAACAAGGCGCGCGGCGACCGCGTCATCGCCAAGGCCAAGGCGTTCCTCGACCACGCCGTGCCGCTCGCCACCGGCAGCCACACCGACGTCACCGCCTATAGCATCGTCGCCGGCCAGTTGTCGGTGAAGCTGAAGAGCGGCAACATGACCGCGCTGAAAGACGGCGCGCAGCTTGCCGGCTATCTCGGCGATTTCACCTCGCCCGCCTCGATCCTGCTGGTCAACAACGGCCTGCACATCGAAGTGGTGATCGACCGCGCCAACATCATCGGCAAGGACGACGCCGCGGGGGTTGCCGACATGATCATCGAATCCGCGGTCTCCACCATCCTCGACATGGAAGACAGCGTCGCCACGGTGGATGCCGACGACAAGGTCCTCGTCTATCGCAACACGCTCGGCCTGATGAACGGCACGCTGTCCGCCGACTTCGAGAAGGGCGGCAAGACACTGCAGCGCGCGCTCAATCCCGACCGCACCTACAAGACCATTGCCGGCGAAGAACTGACGCTGCACGGCCGCAGCCTGCTGCTGATGCGCGCCGTCGGCCATCACATGTTCACCGATGCCGTACTCGACAGCGCCGGCGAGGAAATCCCGGAAGGTCTGCTCGACGCCGCCGTCGCCGGCCTGCTGGCGATCCACGACCTCAAGTCCACCGGCCTGCGCAACAGCCGCACCGGCTCGGTCTATATCGTCAAGCCGAAGATGCACGGCCCCGATGAAGTCGCGCTGACCTGTGAGACTTTCGCCCGCGTCGAGAAGATGCTCAAGCTGCCGGTCAACACCATGAAGGTCGGTATCATGGACGAGGAGCGCCGTACCACGGTGAACCTCAAGGCCTGCATCCAGAATGCCTCCGAGCGCATCATGTTCATCAACACCGGATTCCTGGACCGCACCGGCGACGAAATTCATACGTCGATGGAAGCAGGCCCGATGATCCGCAA
>NZ_JAQGJD010000337.1 GCF_028290785.1 Tardiphaga sp.
ACGCCAGCGCATGCTCGCGCCCGCCGGAACCGAGGAGAAGAATGTTCATGGAGACTGCCAGACCGGTTTGCGCGAGGAAGCGCAGGGTTTACCCGCCGGCGCGGCACGCCGCAACATCAGCGACGGCGTTGTGGACATCGTCCTTCATCATCCCTCCGACCCGGCGATGATCTCCCGCAAGGTCGCGACATGCCGCGCGAACGCACCCCGCCCGGCCGCCGTCGCGGTCACCGTGGTTTGCGGCTTCTTGCCGACAAATGCCTTCGTCACGGCGACGTAGCCGGTCTTCGCCAGCGTCTCGATATGGGCCCCGAGATTACCGTCGGTGGCGCCGGTGAGTTTCTTCAGCCGGGTGAAATCGAGCCCCTGCCCGTCCGGCAGCGCGGTGAGCGCCGCCATGATGCGCAGCCGCAGCGGCTGATGAATGATATCGTCGAGTTCGGCCATGGTTCAGTTCCGCCGCATCCAGAAGCCGCCGAGCAGCAACCCGCCGCCGTTGACCACGGCCATCCAGAGTTCGAACCACGGGCCGGTGAAAAAATAGCCGACGAGCGTCAGCGCGGTGATGCCGAGCCCAATGGCGACAAAGGCGATACCGAGCCACAGCCCGGCGATGGTGTAGACCAGCATGAAATAGATCGGCCAGAATGCCCCGAGCTGGCGCGGCGTGAAATGCGCGATGCCGACGCTCCATAGCAGGCCGAAGCCGAAGAACAGCACGAGGGCCGCGAACATCCGGCCGTCGAACCGATGCGGGCCGTCGCCAGTGCGGCTGCGGACGCTGATCGCGTAGGAGCCGGCGACGCCGATCAGGTCGATCGCGATCCAGCCATAGCCGGCATAGCGCGGCCACGCCCACGACACCACGTAGCCGATGGCCGTGAGCGGCCCCCACAGCATCAGCATCAGGCTGGCGATCCGGTAGACGCGCGACTGCCGCACGCGCCGCACGACGTTGTCGATATCGGCCAGTGCAACGGCGGCTTCGCGGCGATCGATGGTCATCGTGAACTCACTTCGGATTTGGCGACGTCGTCGGCGATCACCGACACGGCGCGGGGATCGGCGACGATGCCCATGTGATTGATGCCATCAAGCAGCCTGACCTTGATCGACGGCGACTCGCTGCGCATGGCCGCTTCATATTTGCTGGAATCCATCAGCTCGTCATCCGTCCCCGAAAACACCGTGATCGGCTTGCTGGCCGCGGCCAGGTCGGTGCGGAAATCGCGGTGGGTGCCGAAATTGCTGCGCAGCCTTTCGCTATAGGTCGAAACCAGCCTGCTGGTGGAATTCGGCGGCACCGCGAAGGCCACCACCGGCAGGTGGTCGCAGCAGGTGATACCGAGCTTGTCGAGCGCCAGCAGTCCGATGATGCGCGGGATATCCGCACGCGCCCAGCCGCCGCCATCCGGCCGGGCGGTCGGCGCGTCGTAGCCGAGATAGGGCGCCAGCAGGATCGTGCGATCGAACAGGTTCTGGATAGGCGAGCCTGCGACCCGCAGCGCAAATCCGCCGCCGGAGGAGTGGCCGATCAGGGTCAGCGGCGCCGTCGGGTTGTCCTTCCTGACAATGGCGACGAGGTTGGCCAGGTCATCCTCGAGCTGGCCGATATAGCCGATATCCCCCCGCGTGCCGGATGAGCCGTGGCCGCGAATGTCGACCGCATAGGTCTGAACGCCGCGCTGCACCAGCGCCGACGACAGCGCGTGGATGGTGCCGCCGCTGGATCCCGAGGAGCCGTGGATGACGATGGCGATGCGGTCGGTGGCGGGCTGGGCCGGACGATACTGCCGGTAGGCCAGTGCGGTCCCGTCGTGGCCCTCGAAGCGTTGCAGCGCCGGCAGGTTGGCGTAGTCCACCAGCTTGCGGGCCTCCGAGATCGACGCCAGTTCCGGCGGATGCTGCAGCGGCGTGGCGATCAGGGCCACCAGTATCAGCGTCACTACGCCTGTCGCCGCCAATCCCCAACGAATGAGACGGAAAGCGAAGGAAGAGATTGTCGCGACCATGGCAGCCTCCTGTGAGCGGACTTGTTTATAGATTACTCTGTATTACAGAGTAATCTGATTTGCAAGCGCATTGGCGTCCGGCCGTTAAACTCCCTACCTTGCGGGCAATCCTGAAAGCCGAGATTCGATGCCCAAATTGCCCGCCACCTTGTCCAACTCCTCCGAATTCACCGTCACCGAGCTGTCCTCGGCGCTGAAGCGGACGGTGGAGGACGCCTATGGCCATGTTCGGGTGCGCGGCGAAATTTCCGGCTTTCGCGGGCCGCATTCCTCCGGCCACTGCTATTTCGCGCTGAAGGACGAAGGTGCCAAGATCGAGGCGGTGATCTGGAAGGGCGTCCACGGCCGCATGCGGTTCAAGCCGCAGGAGGGGCTCGAGGTCATCGCCACCGGCAAGCTGACCACCTTCCCGGGCTCGTCGAAATACCAGATCGTGATCGAGGCGATCGAGCCGGCCGGCGTCGGCGCGCTGATGGCCTTGATGGAAGAGCGCAAGCGCAAACTATCAGCCGAAGGCCTGTTCGACGAATCGCGCAAGCAGTTGCTGCCGTGGCTGCCGGAAGTGATCGGCGTGGTGACCTCGCCGACCGGCGCGGTGATTCGCGACATCCTGCACCGGCTCGCCGACCGGTTTCCGCGGAGGGTGCTGGTGTGGCCGGTGAAGGTGCAGGGCGAAGGCTCCGCCGAACAGGTCGCAGCCGCCATCCATGGCTTCAATGCGCTGCCGCTGGATGGCCCGATCCCGCGGCCGGATCTCTTGATCGTCGCACGCGGCGGCGGCTCGCTGGAGGACCTGTGGTCGTTCAACGAGGAGATCGTGGTGCGCGCCGCGGCCGAAAGCATGATCCCGCTGATTTCCGCGGTCGGCCACGAGACCGACGTCACGCTGATCGACTTCGCCGCCGACAAGCGCGCGCCGACGCCCACCGCCGCTGCCGAAATGGCGGTGCCGGTGCGCGCCGAACTGTTTGTCGAGATTTCGGCCTATGAGCGCCGCATGATGCTGTGCTGGCAGCGCGGCCAGGATTCCCGTCGCAACGAGCTGCGCGCAGCGACGCGCGCGCTGCCGACGCTCAGCGAGCTGCTGGCGATCCCGCGGCAGCGGCTGGACGGCGCCAGCGCTTCGCTGCCGCGTGCGCTGAAGGCCAATACACATGCGCATCACCGCCGCTTCGCGCAGGCCGCGGCCGGCCTCACGCTGCGCGTGCTGCGCGGCCAGATCGCGCAGGCGACGCATCGCTTCACCGTGGCCGGCGAGCGCCTGACGCTATCGTCGCGCGCGCTGCTGCGGCAGCGCCGCGATCGTTTTGCGGGTCTGGAAATCAGATTAAAGGCGTCGAAGTCCGCCAACGCGCAGGCGCAGCGCAACGCCATTGCCAGGGATCGCGAACGCGCGCTGCGCCTCGGCGAGCGCGCCCATCGCGCGCTGGCGACCATGGTGCAGCGCCAGCAGGCCCGGGTGCTGGCCTCCGGCCAATTGCTCGCCGCATTGTCCTATCGCAGCGTGCTCGCTCGAGGTTTTGCGCTGGTGCGCGATGCCCACGGCGCAGCGCTGCATGCCGCGGCCCATATCGGCCCCGGCGCGCACCTCAGCATCGAATTCGCCGACGGCCGCGTCGGCGCCACCGCGGACCTGGATCGCGCAACCGCAACGGCGCGGGAAACGAAGCCCGCGGCGGCACCGAAGCGCGTGGTGAAACCGGTCGATCAGGGCACGCTGTTCTAGCCGCCTTTAATCCGCGACGGCGCGACCCCATTTATGCTAGGAATTCCGCCAAACGCTCCCTGCCCGGCCGTGCGGCCGGACCATTCAAGGAACCTCTCGTGCTGAACAAATTCGGCCCCTCCGGCAGCGGCCAGGCGCAGCTGCAATATCTCGACGGCGATTTCCGCGTGGTGTCGCCCGGCACCTTCGTGAGTTGCGCCATCACCGGCGAACGCATCCCGCTGGACGAACTGAAATACTGGAGCGTCGATCTGCAGGAAGCCTATGCGGTCCCGACCGCGGTGCTGCAGCGGCATTATCCCGGCGCGCTGAAGGCGAGCTGATCTTCCTGTCCCTCCCCCGCGTCTTCGCGTGGGGAGGGTGGCCGGCCCAATTCTTTCTTATTGGGCCGGTCGGGTGGGGGTGGCGCCCCACGGGAAGCTGTGCCGGTGGCGCCCCCACCCGTCACGTTTGTTCGCTACGCTCTCAAACGCGCCACCCTCCCCACCGCGCAGCTACGCTGCGCCGGGGGAGGGAAAAAAGGCCACACCGTTTCGCGGCAAATCACATCCTAAATGTCATCGCCCGCGCTAGATTCAGCCGCTCGGTGACGAACGCCCGCAGCGCCGCGCGGTCCTCGAAGGCCAGCGTCACCGCGAACGGCACGATGGCGGTCGCTGCCGGCATGCCGCGCAGTTTCACCAGATCCTTTTCCGTCGTCACCAGCGTCAGCCCCTCACGCTGCGCCCGCGCGGCCAGCGCATCGATGTCGCCCGACGTATAGGCATGGTGATCCGGAAAGGCTTTCTCGATCGCCACATCGATGCCGGCACTCCGCAGCGTGCGGAAGAAACGCCCGGGATCGCCGATCCCGGCGAAGGCCAGCACGCGCAGGCCGCGCAACGCAGCTACCGAAGCCTCGTCCGGCAGCAGCCGCGCCGTCAGCACCGGCACGCTATTGGCGGCCAGCATCGTCGCGACGCCGGCGGCAGCCGCGCCGTCGCCGACGATCACCAGCGCGTCGGTGCGCGCCATCTGCAGGTCGAGCGGCGCGCGCAACGGCCCGGCCGGCAGCACGCGGCCATTGCCGAGGCCGCGGTCGCCGTCGATCACGATAATCGACGTGTCCTTCATCACGGCGGGATTCTGGAATCCGTCATCCATCACGATGACGCTGGCGCCGGTGGAGCGCGCCAATGCTGCGCCCGCGACACGGTCGTGCGAAATCACCACCGTCACCTGCCGCGCCATCATCAGCGGCTCGTCGCCGACATCGGCAGCGGCGTGCTTGATCGCATCGACCTTCACCGGGCCGCGCAATTTGCCGCCATAGCCGCGGCTGAGCACCACCGGCGTTTCGCCGAGTTCGCGCAGCAGCGCCACCAGCGCCAGCGTGGTCGGCGTCTTGCCGGCGCCGCCGACATGGTAGTTGCCGACGCAAACAACGGGGATGCCGACGGCAACGCCCTTGCGTGCCATCCGGCTGCCGGCGATCTCGCCATAGATGGCGCCGAGCGGCATCAGCAGGCGCGACAGCCACGTCGAGGGCGGCTGCCAGAACGCCGGCTCACGCATTCGTCGCTCCCGTCTCCAGCTGCATCTGCAGCAGATAGGGCTCCAGCGCATTCATGGTGCGCTCCAGCGCGCCGCCGAGCCGCTCCACGACCTGTTCGGCGGCATCGATGGAAGCTTCGCG
>NZ_JAQGJD010000415.1 GCF_028290785.1 Tardiphaga sp.
GGTGAAAGTCGGAAGGAAGAGCTCTATCGGCGCCTCGGACAGACGCGCCGGCTGGCGGGCGGAGTGAACGATCCTCTCACGGAGGAGCGGCTACGAGCGCTCGTCACCGACCTGGAAGGACAGATCGCCGCGGTCGAAGCGCGCGATGCCGACGCACCCCCGACGAGCAGGAGCAACTCCATGACCGGTGACCGGACTGAACTGAAAAAAAGACTAGTCGAGGCGACGCGCCTCTTCGAAAGCGCCGGCGACGTCGAAGAGAAAGCCCTACTCGGCTCCGACGTTCGGGAGCTTGAGCGGCTGGTGGAGATCGCAGCAGATCAGGATCCGGGTTCTCCGAGAGATCCCTCGCGAACGTTAATTCGCACTGGGGCCAGTCGAAGTGAGGACGTATAAGGAATGGAAATATGAAGTCCAGGATGAACAGCGTTGCCCCCGTTCGGCCTCAGCGTCACTCGAATCAATTGCCTCGTTGACCGAGCCAGCGTTGTTGAACGGAACTGGAGCCTTTTCATTGCATTGACGGGCGGCCATTGGCGACCAATCATCTTGAAAGGACTAAGCTATGAATCGACGAAATGCGGTTGCACTGCTTGCGATGTCGTTTGCGGCTCCCTCGGTTGCGTTTGCAGCCACTATGGGAGAAGCGGAAAAGGAACACGCCGAGCAGACCTTAGCAGTAGGATCAGTCGCTCTCGAAACCAGCAAGGCGGCGCAGTCCAAAGTCACTGGCGCGTGGGTAAAGAAGTTCACGACTTACGAAATCGCCGAGCAGACGACGATTGCCGAAATCCTGAAATCGATGGGGGCAGCTTCGCCGAAGATGACGGACAAGCAGATGGCAATGATCGCCAAGGCCAAGGACGGCAAGGCAGGCGCCGATTTTGATCGGAGCTATGTCGCAGATCAGATCGACGGACATAACCAGCTTCTGAGAATCCAGGACACTTACATCGGCAAAGGCAAGGACGCGGGCGCTATCGGTCTCGCGAAGCTCGCCCGTGCACAGATCAAAGAGCATATCGACCTGCTGGAAACGATCCAGAAGGAGATGAAAGCTTGATCGAGTAACTATACTACAAGCCGTGTTCTGGTGCAGTCTCTGAGCTCTGTTCTTGTTGGAGACTGCAATCTCAACCTTCGACGGCTGGTAAGGGTCGGAGGGGTGGCCTAGCGCCGCCCGCCTAGGGGTTACTCGCTGGTCTGACGGAAACATCAGCGGCTCCACCTCCTTATCCGGGGGCGTGCCAACCGATCGAGAGGATCGAAATGTTCTTAGGTTTCATATTCGACGTCGAGGGCACGCTCCTCGACAGCGTCTTGCAGAGCCAGCGCAGTTTGGAGGACGCCCTGGAGAAATCCGGATACCGGGTCCCCATCCAGACGCTCCGGCTTACTCGGGACTGGACGGCGATCAGACGCTGCAGCTCGTTGTCCCGGAGGCATCCGACCGCGAGCGCATTGCCATCCTCGAGGACCGCCGAGAAATCTATGAGCGCGACTATCTGCCGAGCGTCAAGCCGTTGGAAGGGGCGCGTGAGGTTCTCAGGATCCTGGCGGAGCAGGGCGGCCGAATCGCGCTCGCCACCGATTGTAAAGGGCTTTCCTTCACGCGCCACATGTCGCTTCTGGACTCCCGCGACTACATCGCCGCGACGGCCTGCGGCGACGACCTCGATCACGGCAAGCCGGACCCTCGCCTGGTCGGCATCGCGTTACGCAAGCTTGGTCTTGCCGGTTCGCAGACGGTCATGGTCGGCGATACTCCATATGACGCCGAAGCGGGCATTGAGGCAGGGACAAAAGCTGCCGGGGTTCTGACCGGAGGTTTCTCCGCAGACGTGCTCGCCGACGCCGGCTGCTTCGCTGTGGCGCGCGATCTGAGCGCCCTCCTACCAAACCTTCTGTCAGGCGTAGGCGGCAGGGACCCAAGTCAGTCGGACTGGCTGCGCAGCGCCTAGTTCGAAGATCGTGGCCCGCCCTCAAAAATGCGCAGGGGACCGCCGCAATCGCCGCCTTGCCGACCTGCTGCGATGGCTCGCTCGCGCCGGAATACGCGGACGGCTGAAGGCGAGCGACCACGCGCCTTGGAGAGTACCTGCGGCGAGCAAACGGATAATGCGACGTCGGTTCAGCCGATCCAGCGCCGCCACGAAATCGCGGTTATCAAGGATATCATTAATCGATCGATGGTATCGGCCGGGCTACAGGGGCCAAGCGCGATATACTCCTGAAAGCCGGCGGGCGTATGCGATGGCCACAAGAACCGCCTCCATGTCGGTCATCGATTCCGCACTAGCTTGTAGCTATTCCGCCACTTCGTGTCGTTCTTGGCGGGGTGATAGATGGCTCTTGCTTCGGGTACAGCGCCTGAACCATCGCGAGCCGGGCGAACTCCGGCGACCCGCCTTTGTCGGCGACCAGCATCCGACATTCCATGGCGGTCTGCCACGCTGGCTCGGCATGCGTTTTGACGGGCAGCGGCAATGTGGGTCCCGGCGTCGCGCAGCGTCACCAGCGGCGTTCCTTTAAGCACCGGTACGATTCTGGAAATTTGTCTTCCCAAGGCATCACGCCAACATCAAGGAAAGCTGGCGCTCACGAAGTTCATTGCGTCCGACGAAATTCACGAGGGCGCTTGGTGGATCGGCTAATTGGAGGTCGCACCTGCGCCACCGGTCGACACGATCGAGAACTTCCAATCCGGGCGATGCATACGCAGCCCGAAGGCGGCCGCAGCCCGCGTGGCGCCGCGGTCGACCATGGCCTTCAGGCGCTCGTTCTCCTCAGCGGTCCAACCGTTAATTCTCAAACCCTTATGCATGGCATTCACGTCGGTGGCTTGAGGTTGCGTGTCAGCGGTGACATGGAGGGCGAGCCCAACGGATCGGTGACAATTTTCGTAGTGATGAAATTGCACCTTTGCACTCGAAGGTGCGTTTCTCGGTACCGTCCCGGCGGGGCTCCCGGTGGGCCAGAGCCATCCGGTTGTTGCAGCGCGTGCAGCGGGGATGCTCGATGGCTGCAAGCGGCCAGAGGGAAGGGTTTCGGTCCGACATGGGGCTTATCATTCGATCAAGAATGGGAAGTTTTGGCCCGGATTTAAGGTGCTGTCGGCACGGAACCCGACGGAAGACTAGCCTCCATTGTGAGTACCACGAAGCGGCTGCCCTCATGCATGATCGGCGATCGCCTGATTCCGACCGGCAGAGTATTCCGCCACGCTGCCGCCCGCTTTGCGGAAGGCGTCATTTCATTGCCGAGGGGCACGCGCCACGGTCGTCGATCATGCCGCGGCGATCTCGACGACCTTGCGTGCCGCAGCCTCCGGCTTCGAGAAGGGCGAAGCTCGACGAACTTGGATGGGATAGCCATGGCGCCGTATTCCGGCCAGGACCGTCAACCAGTCAGGTGCCGGCCTACGGGCCGGTGATGTGCTCGATGTGAGCCATGGTCTCTTCATGGACGCTCGGGTTGAAAATCTGGCCGCACTTGCAACGGATCGGCCCGCGGCCCAGCTTGTTGCGGTAGCCCTTATCCCACAGCGCGTATTCGTTGGCATTCCATTCCTGCTGCTGGCAGTACTTTCGCGAGCGTCTCAGGCGTCACGCTGGCGAAGGCGGCACGGAAGGCCGTTATAGTCTCGTCGCGCGTGTCGACTTCTCCGCTCCTGTTTGGCGCTGACCAAGCCCAGAAGTCGCGCGCTTCTGTTCCGATGCGTTCGCCGATCCTGCTGACGTCGAGTTCGTACCCGCCTTCCATCACCACGATGACGCGGAAGCCGTTCGAATAGTTGGCGTCGTTGCCGCGTGGGTGGAGGAGGCGGTAGAACATGCGGGCAGGTTACCGGTGTCATTCGGCCTGCAAATTGATATCTGATGCGTTGTACAGCCCGGCGTCGCGGGGTACCGTTTTCTGACTGCCGGTCGGCCTGAGTACGGCACTTTTTACTGAGTAAAAGTTTGTGGGGCGAAAACGGCTAGGTCCGTGACACGGCTGGCGCTCGTCAGTCGGCATACGACCAACAATGCCTAACGCCGTCAGCAGTCAACATGAGGGATCCTGGTCGTAGCCTGTCCAACCTTAGGGACGTAACGTGAAGGTGCTGGTGGCATATTTTGAATTATACGGGCATAGAGAAGGCATGAAAGTCTACATCGAGAGCATTGCGCCGCCCGGCCCGCTAACAAGTACAACAAAGCGGCTTGATGCTGTCCCCAGCACTACACCAACCCGTCCGTCGGCCAAAGAAGTGCTGAAGCGCGTAGCAAATTTGGCGTAAGTTGAAAAAAACGCCGAAGGGCACATGGCAAAGAGAACGGTTTCCGCGGACGACTTAGTCTTCTTGATTGAGCAAGAGCTGCGTGGGAAAGACGGCAAAACGGTTCCAGCCCTGAGCGTGGCAATTGTTCCCGATCCGGCTAAGGATTGGATCGTTGTAACCTCGCCGAAGGACCTCAGGAGGCATCCGGAACTGGTGAAGAGAGTCGGCCGAATCGAAACGAAGTTAAAAGCACTATACCGACTGAAGCCCGACTGATCGTCGTTGCCTCTTAAGCGAGCGGATGAGTGTATTGCGCCCATCGCAGCAACCGTTGCCTGTTCTTATCTCTGCTCTCTTTCTGCGCTGCTCGTCCGCCAAAACTCACCCGGTCTATGATTGATCGAGAAGAGGCTTCTCTTCGCCGGTGTATTCAGGTGTACCAGAAAATATGCCGTTGAAATTTGTAAGCGGCGGGCCCAAGGCAATGCCTTGGCTGGTGATCGTGAATTCTCTGATTGTGTGTTCGTGGCCTCCGCTGCGTTTCTTAAGGACGGAGAGCGCCCTGCGGACAGTGCCGGCGTACTCAAAATATCGGAGCATCAGGACGGCATCGCTTAGGTAGCTGATGTCAAGAGGGGTATCCATCGGGCCAACCAAGCCATGCTGGGCAAGTACCAAGAGGGTTACAACTCCCTGCTGCCCAAGGTAGGTAAGCAGTTCATGCATCTGCAGAATAAGAAAACGCCCGTCTGGCATGGCATTCAGATATCCATTGAGGCTATCAATAACCACAACGCGGACGCCTTGCGTTTCCACACCCTTTCGCACAATGGCAGCGAATTGGCCTGGTGACATCTCTGCTGGATCGATTTGTTGAAGTGTTAGATTCCCAGAAGCTAAAGCCCGATCGAGCGGCAGATTGAGCGCTCTGGCGCGTGCTTCTAGTGTCCCTCGTCCTTCATCAAACGCGAAGTACATCGCACGCTGGCCTCGCTCGGCAGCAGTGATTGCGATGGCAGAAACAACCGAAGACTTGCCGACCCCCGCGCTACCGATGAAAAGGGCGTTTGTGCCCCGTTCGAGACCCCCGCCAAGCAGTGTGTCTAACTCCGCATTTCCCGTCTCTAAGTGTTCGTCAGGAAACGTGGCAGGATGTTCGGAAGCCGCCAGCCTTGGATAGATATGGAGGCCGCCTTTTTGTATTGTAAAATCGTGATATCCGCCGACGAAGTCGATGCCGCGCATCTTGACTACGTTCAAACGGCGGCGCTGTGAACCATAATCGATCGTGAGCTGTTCGAGCCTAACGACACCGTGAGAAATCGAGTGCAACTGCAGATCTGTTTCGCTTGATGTGAGATCATCGAGCAGAATAACCGTGCAATCCCGTCGAGCAAAGAAGTTCTTGAAAGCCAGTACCTGACGGCGGTATCGCAATGAATTTTGAGCAAGTAGTCGAAGCTCGGATAGACTGTCAATGACGATCCGGGAAGGGTTCAAATCTGCGATTTTGTTAAAGATGCGCTTAGCGGTTTCCCCTAGTTCTAGATCAGAAGAATAAAGCAGGGATTGCTCCTGAGAATCATAATTCGCATCCGAGTTGATTTCAAATACGTCGATGCCATCGAGAGACCATCCGTGCCTCTTGGCTACCAATGCCAGTTCTCGCACAGTTTCCGAAAGTGTAATATAAAGCCCTTGCTCTTTGTCGGCTGCTCCGGCGATTAGGAATTGAAGCGCTAGGGTAGTCTTTCCGGAGCCCGGACGTCCTTCGTAGAGATACATCCGGTTGCGGTCGAAGCCACCTTTGAGAATCTGGTCTAAGCCTTCGTTCCCGGTCAGAAGCCGCGGCAAATCCCCTTCTTCCACGTTTGTAGGCATACGTTATTACCTCCTCGAAGTGCCAACCGCACTTCACTGGACCGGCTGGCGCAGTCCTGTCGTCCACTCGCACAATCGGGCAGTACCCAAGTAAGCCACCAACTGTCCCGCTGTGATCCGGTTCCGTCCACCGGGCTTCTGCCGAACGATCGCCCGCGTGGCCTCGTGCAAGCCCATCGGCAAGAAAGCCGGTCGCTGAGTTGGGGTGATAGGATGAGCCCGGGTCAGGGCGAATAATCGACCAGACCGATATCAACCCGTCGTCGGTCGCAGGTTTCGACGTATGACGCTGCAGCATCCCTCAAGACCGGACCGTAGATGTTTCATCGTGAAGGGACGCCTCTGGCGGCTCGCAGACGTGGAAGACCTTTCCCGATCCTGCTTGCCCGTTGCTGCGCGTCAGGGAACACTTTTTAATATTGCATGTTTTCCATGCTGATATTAAGCACCGGAGAGCGCCTTGTCCGATCAGGGGTCCACCCGCCGCACCGTTATTGGGACCACAGCCGCTGGCTTTGCGACCTTGGCGCTTTCCGGCAACAAATCGGCCGCACAGCAGCCCGTAATGCCTCCATCATCAGCCTTGAGCGATCCGCGCAACAAGTACCGCAAGGAACCGTTCTCCGAGCAAAAGCAGCCTTGGCCGGCTTTGGCGCGCAAGATGGATCCGCCGCCGGACCACGGCGAGCAGTCTTACAAGGGATCAGGAAGACTTGCAGGGCGCAAAGCACTCATCACCGGCGGGGACAGTGGCATCGGCCGCGCCGCCGCGATCGCATACGCTCGCGAGGGTGCTGATGTGGCCATCAACTACTTTCCAACCGAAGAGCCTGACGCGAAAGAAGTGGTCGAGCTGATCAAAGCTGCCGGGCGGAAGGCGGTGGCTCTTCCCGCCGATATCAGGACGCTGGAAGCGTGTGAGAAAGTTGTCGCAGACGCGGTGGCCGCACTGGAAGGGTTGGATATCCTCGTCAACAATGCTGCTTACCAGCAGAGCAAGAAGGACATAAGCGAAATCACCGACCAGCAGTTGGTTAGGACATTTGAGACGAACATCTTCGCTCCGTTCCGCATCAGCAAAGCCGCGATACCTCATCTCAAACCGGGATCGGTCATTATCAACACAGGCTCGGTCAATTCCTACGATCCGGAAATCGAATTGCTGGACTACGCCTCAACGAAGGGATCCATTCTCATCTTCACGAAAGGGCTCGCGAAGCAACTCGCAGGCAAGGGGATCCGCGTCAACATGGTGGCGCCTGGGCCGATCTGGACCCCCCTGCAGGTTGCTGGCGGACAGTTACCGGGCGAGATGGCGAAGTTCGGCCAGAGCACACCCCTGGGTCGGGCCGGGCAGCCAGCCGAATTGGCTCCCTTGTATGTGATGCTGGCGTCCGAAGAAGCGAGCTTCACCACTGGAACGGCTGTCGGAGCCAACGGTGGTAAGGGGAGTCCATAAGCCGTATCGCAGAACGCTCACGTCAAGACCCCTTCCGGTGCCCTCTCTAGGATGCCGAAAGTGAAATAAGAACTCTATGCGAGCCGCCTCAATGGTACTGTCGATGTGGCTATCGACCTCGCGCTTCCTCACACCCAACTCGGCACGCGTCCAGCAAACGCTGCTGCCGGGCCAGCAATTCCTTGCGCCCGTGATGGTGCACGATGGCTCGGCAGACGAATGGTTATTGCGCCTCTTCCAAGCCTTGCTTTGAGAACGGTAGACGTCGGAACGCACTGAGCGGAAAATAAACCACCCGATGATCGCCAACCTACCGCAATCAGCATCAGCGGAGCCTGCTCATTGCCTTCGTCGTTGAGCTCTGTGAATTTCATTGTCGTAATCCAGCTACTGACTTCGTCGCATCAATACCTCAGGGATTGGACCCGAGAAACCGCAGCAGGGTACGTCCGATCTAGCTGCCTTACAATTCTCAGCATGGCGCGATGATCTGAAGGAGGGGATCGACAGTGTTTTCAGGCACAATGGATGGGCTGCCGTCGGTCATGACTAGCTTGCCTTTCGCGCTGCTTTTGCAGGGGCTCGTGGGGGCTTGAGCGCAGAGGTGAACATCAAGCCGCCGGTGATGCCGGCTGCGCGGTTCGTCGAACCTGCAGACAAGACGATCTTCCGAAGCTCGCTATCGCGCGGATTGACGAACTTTTTCACCAAATTGGTGCTGTAATACACGAGGCGGAGAAGCATTCTCGACCTGTCTCTGTAAAATATGGAAGAGCCACGTCAGATTGCCGATCGGACTGCGGCGATCTTTCCGCAATTAAGGATTGGCGGAAGCGCCATCAGCGCGGGTTTGGCAAAATAATAGCCTTGAAACAGGCTAATTCCGGCCGCCCGCAGAACCGCAAATTCCTCAGCACATTCCACACCTTCCGCCAGCACGTGAATGTCGAGAGTGCGCGCGATGCCGACGATCCCGGCGACGATAGCCTGCTTGGCGCGGCTCTGATGGATGTCGCGGAGCAACTCCATATCGATCTTGATCAAATCGGGCTGCAGGCGCGCCAGAAGTCCGAGGCCGGCGTAGCCCGCGCCGAAATCGTCCAGCGCCGTCCAGAAACCGAATTTGCGGTATGCCTCGACGATGCGTTGGACGTGGGCCGGATCAGCCATGCGCTCGTTTTCGGTGAACTCGAACATGAGATTGCGGTGGGGAAACCCTGCCCGTTTCGCGGCCGCCAGGGACTTCTGGATGCAAGCGCTCGGCTCATAGACGGCGTTGGGCATGAAATTGATCGAAAGCCGAAGATCGCGGCCCTCGAACAGTCCGCCTGCGGTCTCAATGGCCATTACGCGGGCCGCTTGGTCGAACTGGTAACGGACGTCGTCGGTCACCTGATTGAGAACCGAAAAGGCGGATTCACCGTTAGCCCCACGGACCAACGCCTCGTATCCCCATACGGCGTCAGTTCGCAGATCAACGATCGGCTGAAAAGCCATCTTGAATTCGAATGGAAGGGCAACGTCCCCGCCGCAACCGACACACGCTTTCTGCATCCCATAAGTTCCTTCTCATTGCACCAGACGATATGGCCCAATGATTGCACCGCCGTTAATGGCATCAGACGCGGGCGGTATGAGCCCTTCCTCGGCAGCGGGACGAATTGATCGCAGCGGCGCCTGCAGGGCAGGAGGAAGCAGGTCGTAACGCTGCCCGACGCAGCCATGGACTCCCCGAGCCGCCCGAATCGACGACACGCTCGTCAAGGCCATCGTCCGGGCACACCGGAGGCGAGACATGAGACCGGCCGCTATGCAACGGTCCGCGATCTGGCCATGCAGAGGGTATCAACTAGTGCTATTTGAGCCGCGATTTAAGCCTCCACATTGCTCGCCCGGCCAGTGTTGAAGACATTCTGCAGGGTAGGCAGCCGGCCGCGATCGAACTGGCGCAGCTACTGAAGCCCGTACCAGTCGAGTCGGACAGACAATGTCCTCGCGCTAAAAAAGTGAGTTTTCACGACTCGAATGGATCGGCGCCCGTCCGGAACCAAATTATCGCCCGGCGCTTGAGGCGCGGGGGCCTACCGCGGCCCCGGCACCTGATCGGATTTCGCCATGCCTAAGCTTTCTCTCATCCTTCTAGTCGTGTCCGCGCTTGCGAGCGGCCTGGCCCATGCGCAGAACGCCTCACCGGACGGGGGCGCCGTCACCAATCCCGCCAATCCGGAGATCAACGCCGCGGCCAAGGCTAAGCCCGCGGCCGATCCGGCCACCGGCGGCAGCGGCACGTCTACCTCAGGCGGCAAGGATGCCAACGGCGACGGCGGTCGCGACAAGATGCCAAACAGCAATATGGAAGTTCGGCCGCCGAGCCAGCAAAACAAGCGTTAGGGGGGTGATAAAAGGGGGGCGCGCGCGGGATAGCGCGTTCGCTTGACCAAAATCGCCCACGAAGGACGATATCGGTCAGATTGAGAGCCGGTCGCGGCTTGAGAAGCTCTGCCTCTGCCCTTTCGCTGATATCTGAACTGAGTTGCTTATGAAGAGGAGATAGATGATTTCACGAAAGCGATCATCCGAAGGGAGAGTAAGCCAACCATTGTAAGCCAAAATCCGAGGCTTCCACAGGTCATGTGAATGGACATTTTCAGATGATGGCACCGCAAGATGCACTAAGACAGCTTTCGATCCATTCGCTAAAAAGCCGATCAATTAGTAAATGGCACAACCATCGGGGCGTTGTCCGGCCATGCCGGTGTTAGGCGCCATGCTGGCAGCATCTTAGAGGGAAACATCATAAGCGATGGTGTCGATCTCGTTACTTGGGGTTTGCGGTGTCAAACGGTATTGCGAATGAAGGACCTCTTCGTCCCCGCTGCCGTGGCGGTCAGGAACCAGTAAGGGGTGTCACTGTTGTAAAGGCATGGAGGAACCATGCTGACAGATGAGCAACTTGCCACTCTCAGGGATGTGGACAATTCAGTGGCCTTCGACGACGATGCCAAGGTAGGCCCGCTTGTCATGGACGGTTATGTGGAAAAGGACGGGGATCTTTTCCGGCTAACCCCGAAGGGTGAGAAGATCCTGCTCGATAACGGAGCGGCACTTGTCGAAGATGAAACCCCGCCGTAATAGCGGGAAGTATTGCACCTAAGAAGAATAGTACGGGTTCCTAAACCAATCACTAATTATGGTGGGAAGTGGGATAACCGAGGGGCCATAACCGCCTTGGTTGCAAGCAAGTATCATTGAGTCCTCGCGGAATCGAAAGCCGGATATTTCATATTGCTGGGAAAGCGGCCTCTCGCCCGCTGTTCACAGGCCAACTTTATTTTGACATCAGTGCATTGCGTTCGGCAGACTCGAGCGTCGGCAGCGAACTACCAATCGGCTAACGTGCCTTGAGATCGCGAGACACGAACTCCTCTCCTCGCACCCCCGGCGCAAATTGGTGCAATATCGAACCTCTCCCACTGCGCGCCTGTTGATGGGCACGCCTCGTACGCTCAAGACGTATTTGCCGGCGCCACCAAGGGAGAGGCACATGAAACAACTCATAGTCATCTGCGCCGCCGTGCTTGGACTCGGGAGCGCTGCAGCCCAGGCAGGGCCGTGCAATACAACCAGATCGACAGAGATGCGCGACGCGGGGTCTGGCCCGACGCCGGGAAATACCGGTACTACCGTCGGTACAAGTCCTAGCTTTGGGCAGCACCCAGCGACTGGTTCGATGAACCAGCAGGCCGGTGGTGGTCCTGCCTCATCTCAAGATGCGCAGCGTCAAATGCAGGGACAGCCCACCGCAGCGCAGCAAGCCGACGGCGCGAAGGTTGCGGCTGGCAAGCCAGGCGACGACTGGCTCGCTCGTGGAATAAGACGACCGATGCCATTCCAAACTCAGTCTACCGGCTGAGGGTTCGACTGCCCCAGCTTTCAGATCGTATAGCGTTCGAGCGCATCTTCTGTGCGTGACAAAAGCGTGCGCTCAGCAGGTCGACGAACCATCTGGATGCCGTCAGTGGTCGTTCCCGGAACGTCCAGAGCAAAGGCCATGTCCCGACGGCCCTCGTTCCACCGCGTTGCAAGGCCATCGCGCGAAAAATTGTAGGACTTTTCGGGGCCGGGCTCTTCAGGCCCGGAGCGATAACTCAAGAGGATTATCTCGTCTTCGCCTTCAATCGTGAACTGACCCAGCTCCTTCCTAAGCCTACGCAGCTCCATTTGGTCGCGCAATCGTACAAAGGTCTGGTTGCCAAACATCAGGTCGGTTTTGCGCTCGCCCGCCGCTTCAATCGTCTTTGGGCGCGAACCGTCGCGGGAGAACAAATCGATGACGAACAGCCGAATTGCGGCATTCGTTCGTAGGATCGGATCGAAGGGTGCATTTGCCGACAGTCCGCCATCGACATACAGACGTCCGTCCACTTCGACGGGCGCGAACTCCGGCAGGAATCCGCAGCTTGCCAGCAAATGGTCCATTTCAAGGGGACCGTCGTCGGTGTCGAACAGCACGGCGTCGCCGGACTCCACATCCGTGGCGCAGATTGAAACTCTGGTTTCACCGCTGTTCAGTCGGCCGAAATCGATCAGTCGTCCAAGCCGCTCCCGCATTGGCGCCAGATCATAGATGCTGCGAAAACGCAGGGGATGCGGGGAGGGCAACCGCATCCGGAAGAAGCCCGGATGTCCCCCAAGGTGTCCCCGTGCCACGCTTGTCCAGGCCTGCAGACGCCGGAAAGGATGGTCGATCACCGCATCCGCACTCATCTGCCAGAACGACTCGAGGCGCCCGACGCGCCGCTCCACAGGGTTGACGGCCACCAGCGCGGCAGTGATGGCGCCCGCCGATGAACCGGCGACCCAATCCAGCAGCAGGCTGCGCCCGTGGAACTTCTGGTAAACGCCGGCGTGATACGACGCGAGCCCGAGCCCGCCGGAAAAGACCATCGCTGTCAGCATGATGTATTCCTCAATAAGATCTGACGGCGGTCATGCAAGATCCGGTCCCGCAGCCGGGACTTGCATGTCGTTTTTGCCGTGACTCTCCTAGCAACGCACCGCGACAAGTCCGTGGCACCTTCTCGGCAGCAGCGAGTTGTTCGCTGGCAGATCGTCCAACGCACGGATCATCAAGAAGCGAGCAAATCATGACCGACAATATCAGCGCGACATTCGAAACCCGCCGGGCCGCGGAACTGGCGATCGAACATCTGGTTCAGGAGCACGGCGTGCCCCGGACCGGCGTCTCCGTCGACGCCGAAGGCGCCGCTAACAGCAGCGGAACCGAGCGCTCGGGCGCCGATGACCCAAGAACGGAGCAGGGGGCGGACAGTCACCCGAAACTTGCGGGCGCGATCAAGGTTTCGGTGCGCGGTGACGAGACCCGGCGCAAGGTCATCGAAGCCGCGCTGCAGGAAGCGGGCGGCCAGAACGTCGGTTGATGGCACCAATATTGAGGCCCTCGCATGGCGCGCAATGCAGCCGAACTTCCCGACGCGATGGAAGCGCGTTCCGTCGCTCAAATTCCCATCGGCGCGCAGTGGCAGTATGAGCCGAAGTGGGATGGCTTTCGCTGCCTGCTGCTGCGCGATGGCGATGCCGTGACCATGCTATCGAAATCGGGACATGACCTGAAGCGATACTTTCCGGAAGTGGAAGCAGCAGCCCTGGCGTTGCCGGAGAAGCGCTTCCTGCTCGATGGCGAACTGGTCGTGCCAACCGGCGAGGCGTTTTCCTTCGACAGCCTACTCCAGCGCATTCATCCGGCGCCGAACCGTATCAAGAAGCTGTCGGCTGAGACGCCGGCGTTGTATCTGGCGTTCGACATCCTCGGCAGCGGCAAGCGTGAGCTTCGCGACACGCCACTGTCGCAGCGGCGCCCTTTGCTGGAGACATTTGCCCAGCGCTGCTTTACCACCGACGGCCTGTTCCAGCTATCGCCTTCGACCGCAGACATCAAGCGTGCCGCGCATTGGCTCCGCGCGGCGGGCGGCGGCAGCGACGGCGTCATCGCCAAGCGCGTCGACCTCTCCTATCAGGGCGGAAACCGTGAGGGCATGCAGAAGATCAAGTGCCACCGCAGCGCAGATTGCGTGATCGGCGGCTTTCGCTACGGCGACAAGCCACTTGCCGGACGTAAGGTCGCCGGCTCCGTGCTGCTCGGCCTGTTTGACGCGGAGGGATTGCTGCACCACGTTGGTTTCTCGTCCGGTATCAAGGTCGTCGACAAGCCGGCTTTGACCGACCGGCTCGAGGCAATCGTGGCCAAACGCAGCTTTACAGGCAACGCGCCGGGTGGACCCAGCCGCTGGGCTTCGGCGCGGTCTTCAGACTGGCAGCCTGTGAAACCGACACTGGTCGTCGAGGTGTCCTATGATCATTTCACGGGCGGTCGCTTTCGCCACGGCACGTCAATTCTGCGATGGCGTCCCGACAAGAAGCCGAAGCAGTGCACAATGGACCAACTCGCGCAGAAATCGATCTCGCCAGTGCTGCTGCTTTTAGATGAACAGCAGGAAAGCTCGAAATCTTCGCCGGCGTCAGTCAATAGAGGCGATTAGTCTCTTCGACAGCGACATGCGGCGCGGTAATCTCGGGAATGCGTGCTGGGCATGTCTTGAAAACCGCCCCGACCAAGTAGGTGTTCCTTCCAATCAGGGAAGCGCGCGCCGCAGCGTCCTTACGATGCCCGCCAAAGTTTGAGGATGCCAACGGTCAGGGGATCTTCCTCGTCCTCGAAGAAGCGCTGGAGAGCCTCGCGGTAAAGGGGACCTGCGTCGACCTCAGCGAAGAGTGTCATACAGGAGCGTCCGGAGAGCCCAGGATCGAATGTGCCGATCCCGCCGCTCCGAGTATCGCGCGGGTGGACTCGGCCAGGCGGGCACCGAGAAGGGGGTGGGCGAGATAGGCCATCGCCTCGTCCATCTACCGGATCGCATAACGTTGCGCTATCGCGCTGTGACCAACACCTTCGGCCTGCGGGAAGATGAACCACATCCAATGTGATCGCTTGGCGCTGCCTTGAGTTCGGTGAGAGCGGTAGTGTAGACGGGCTGCTGCGCCAATACGAAAGTACGCGTCCGACGAGGACCGCCTTGTTTGAACGGGATATCTCGCGAAGCATGTGACCTTAAGTCTAGCTTTAAGGTCATTAGGCGATGCGGGTTGAGGTTTTAGGCGGGGTCGAGCGGCGGCGACGCTGGTCGCATGACGACAAGATTCGGATCATCGAAGAGACGCTGGCGCCGGGCGCGAAGGTGACTGAGGTTGCGCGCCGCAA
>NZ_JAQGJD010000353.1 GCF_028290785.1 Tardiphaga sp.
CGCGCTTTCTTCCTTCTCCCCTTGCGGGAGAAGGTGGCGCGGACGAAGTCCGCGTCGGATGAGGGGTTTCTAGGCTCGGAGCTTGTGGCTACCCCGCACCCCTCCCCCCTCGCGCGCGGCCACCCTCTCCCACAGGGGGGAGAGGGAAGTAAGTGCGTCTTTGACTCGTCGCGGAACAATCCTATCTATACGACATGAGCGATATCCAGACCCAGTTCTCGGCGCTGAAACAGGCCGCCGATCCCGTCGTTGCCGAGGCCATCGAGCGCCTGGTGGCCGAGGGCGAGGATCACCAGCTCAACCGCGTCAACGTGCTCGACTTCGCGGCAGCCGCCGGCGTGAACGAGGAGCGTGCGATCTCCGGCTTCCTGCATGCCGCACGGCTCGGCCTGTTCGATCTGACCTGGAACGTGCTGTGCCCCGGCTGCAGCGGCGTGCTTGACGCCCACAGCACGCTGAAAGCGCTGCGCCATGACGACTATCAGTGCGGGCTGTGCGCTTGCGGCTACGAGGCGTCGGTGGACGAGCAGGTCGAGGTCGCCTTCACCGTCGCGCCACGGGTCCGGCGCATCGCCGCGCACGATCCCAACACGCTGCCGCTGTGGGAATATTTCAAGCAGGTGTTCTGGAGCTCCGGGGTCGATCTCAACCACGAGTCGTTCACGTCGCTGACCGACGAGGTGACGCTCGATGCGATGGAATTGCCGGCCCATCAGAAGGCGCTCATGTCGCTGCAACTGCCGGCGCAGTTCATCATCGTGTTCGAGCCGGTGACGCACACCGCGCAATTCATCGACGTGCAGGGCGAGCCGACCAGAGAGCGCCAGCAGCTGTCGCTGATCTATGACGGCAGCCACAAGCCGGCCGACAACATCACGCTGCGGCCAGGACCGCTGCACCTGTCGCTCGACAACCAGACCGATCTGCGGGTGTTGCCGTCGGTGTTCGTCGCCGCCGAAGGGCTCCATCACCTGATCGGCAAGCGCAAGCCGTTCGTCACGGCCAAGCGGATCCTGAGCAACCAGACCTTTCGCGATGTCTACAAGGCCGACAACCTCAGCATCGACCAGCGCCTGAAGATCACCTCGCTGACCTTCCTGTTCACCGACCTGAAGGGCTCGACTGCGCTCTACGAACGCGTCGGCGACCTCGCGGCCTTCGACCTGGTGCGCGCGCATTTCCATGCGCTGCTGGAGATCATCGCTTCAGAGGCCGGCGCCGTGGTGAAGACCATCGGCGATGCCGTGATGGCCACCTTCGTGCGCCCCGAACAGGCGCTTGCCGCCGCGTTGCGCATGCGCACGGCGATGGACAAGCTCAACGAGCAGCGCGGCACCAAGGATTTGGTGGTGAAGATCGGCATCCACGAAGGTCCTTGCCTCGCGGTGATGCTGAACGAGCGGCAGGATTACTTCGGCCAGACCGTCAACATCGCAGCCAGAGTGCAGGGCCTGTCCAACTCGCAGGCGATCCACGTGACCGGCCCGGTCATTTCGGCGCACGCGGTGGAGGCCATTCTGCAGGACGCCGGGATCGCGCCGATCCAGAAGCACGCGGCGCTGCGCGGCATTGCCGACAAGATTGTGGTCTACGAAATCCCCTGACACGCCGTCATGCCCGGCATACCGCCGGGCATGACAACAGCTACCGACGATTATTTAACCGTAATTCCGCGCCAAGGAACTTGCGTGCATTGCACGCGTTTACTTTTCAGGCCACAAAGTATTCGCCGCACCATCGCGGACGGGCAAACCATCGGGTTGGAAGACTGATGTTTGAAAAACTGCGCGAATTCATTGCCGACGTGGTGTCGCCGGGCGCGCACGAAAATCAGGCATTCGACGATACCGGCTATCGGCTCGCCGCCACCGCGCTGATGGTGCACGTCATCTCGCTGGACGGCGAACCCTCGGCGATCGAGACCACCAAGCTGCACAGCCTGATCGAAACCCGGTTCGGACTTGATCCCGGCACCGCCGGCAAGTTGATCGCCGCGGCGACCCTTGTCGAAGGCGACGCCGTCGATCTCTACCATTTCACCAGCGTGATCATGCGTGCCGTCGATGAAGCCGGCCGTATCCGCATCGTCGAGATGATGTGGGAGCTTGTCTATGCCGACGGCAAGGTTTCGGAGTTCGAGGAGAATGTCGTGTGGCGCGCCGCCGATCTGCTCGGCGTGTCGTCGCGGGATCGCATCGAGTTGAAGCGCCGCAGTGCCGGCGGCGCCGCGACGTCGGACGCGGCGGTCTGAGTCTACGGCTGCGGCAAGGCGCCGTGCTGCAATATAACCGAATTGTAATGTAGCTCGAATTACGGCCTGGCATTTGGGCGCGCTGAACGGAACTGGATTAACCGGTACCCCAGTGACCCTTGTGACTTGCGGACCATGGCTTTCCCTATTAGGCCTAAAGGCTCTTCATCTGACTTTACCGCCATTTCAAGAGCATCGCATTGTGACTGAGCGCGTGACGTTGATAACCGGGGCCTCGGCGGGCATCGGCGCCGAACTGGCCCGCGTGTTTGCAGCGCATGCGCACCGCGTCGTTCTGGTCGCGCGCCGCACCGATCGCCTGCAAGCCCTCGCTGACGAGATCGTCGCTGCCGGCGGTGCCGTGCCCATTATCATTCCTTGCGATCTCGAACAGCGCGACGCCTGCGAGCAGATTGCCGCTACGCTCGTGGCCGCCGATGTCGAAGTCGAATTCGTCGTCAACAATGCCGGCTTCGGCATGTTCGGCTGCGCGATCGAGATGGATCGCGCACAGCAGCTCGGCCTGCTCGACGTCAATGTCCGCGCGGTGACTGACCTGTCGCTGCGTTTTTCCGACAGCCTGATCCGCACCCAGGGCGGCATCCTCAATGTCAGCTCGATTGCCGGCTTCCTGCCGGGTCCAGGCATGGCGGTGTATTACGCCAGCAAGGCCTATGTGCTGTCGTTCACCGAAGCACTGCATGAGGAGCTCGGCCCGAAGGGCGTGCGCGTGACCGCACTCTGCCCCGGTCCGGTGCCGTCGGAATTTCAGAAGCGCGCCGGGTTCGAGCCGGGTCTGGATTCCGCGATTTTGCAGATGTCACCGGCCGCGGTCGCGCGCCTCGGCTATCGCGGGTTGATGGCGAACAAGCGCGTGGTACTCCCCGGCCTCGGCATCAAGATCGTGCCGTTCCTGCTGCGGTTCTTTCCACGCGGCTTTATCGCCGGGGCCGTCGCCCGGCTGCAGCTGCGCCGCGTCTGATCGGCATTGGCGCAGCGTCCGGCTTTCTGGCCCGCGACTTGCTTGCCACATCAACAGTGACCATTGACGCAAGGGCATGATTCCGCCTGATGAAACTGTTGGAAGACGACATCCAGGGTAATCGCAACGACATTCGTCCGGTGCTGATCGTGCTGCACCAGGAGAGCTCGACCCCCGGCCGCGTCGGCAATGCGCTGCGGCTGCTCGGCCATCCGCTCGACATCCGGCGCCCGCGCTTCGGCGATCCGCTGCCGGAGACGCTGGATGACCACGCCGGCGCCGTGATCTTCGGCGGGCCGATGAGCGCCAACGATCCTGACGATTTCGTGCGCCAGGAAATCGAGTGGATCTCGGTGGCGCTGAAAGAAGACCGGCCGTTCCTCGGCATCTGCCTCGGCGCGCAGATGCTCGCGGTGCAACTGGGCGCGCGGGTCGCGCCGCATCCGCAGGGCCGCGCCCAGATCGGCTACTACCCCATTCGCCCGACGGCGGCGGGCCACGCCATTTGCGCGCACTGGCCGGATCACGTCTATCACTGGCATTGCGAAGGGTTCGAGCTTCCAGCCGGCAGCGAGTTGCTGGCGGAAGGCAGCGACTTCCCGGTGGAAGCGTTTCGCGCCGGGCATTCTTTCGGCTTGCAGTTCCATCCCGATGTCACCACCGCGATGATGCATCGCTGGACCACCCGCGGCCACGCGCGCATGACCCTGCCCGGCGCCCGTCCGCGCGCTGACCATTTCAGTTTCCGCGCCCTGCACGACGTGGCGGAGCGGGCCTGGCTGAAGCAATTTTTGGACAACTGGCTGGCGCGGATGCCGATGGCGGTCGCCACGGAAACCACGCTGAGGCAGGCCGCTGAGTAAGGAGGGCTGGTCTGGCCGAAGCTTGCGATGCAAGCGAAGGATGGTGGAGCCAGGCGGGATCGAACCGCCGACCTCGTCATTGCGAACGACGCGCTCTCCCAGCTGAGCTATGGCCCCGATGCGAACCGGCCGCTCGCGCGGCACCGGTCAGCAATCGCCGCCATTTACAATCCCTGTTAACGGCAAGTCAAGAACGAGCAAAATCGCAGGATTTCCGGGCCATTTTGCCGGGAACTTCCCTTGTTTGCGGGGGTCCGAAACGATATTTACGCGGTAGTCGAATCCGCGACCAACACCGCGAGCCATCCCCGCCATGCGTGCCGTTCTCGATATCGTGCTGATCGTCCTCGATCTCTACGTCTGGCTGCTGATTGCCTCGGCGATCCTGTCCTGGCTGATCGCCTTCAACGTCGTCAACACCCGCAACCAGTTCGTCGCGGCAATTGCCGAATTCCTGTTCCGCATCACCGAGCCGGTGCTGGCGCCAATTCGCCGGTCGCTGCCCAGCCTCGGCGGCCTCGACATCTCGCCGATCGTGCTGATCCTGATCATCATGTTCCTGCAGCGGGTGATCACCTACTACATCTATCCCAACGTCATCTGACCCGTCAGGTGGATCCCTGGCGCTACGCGGCGGATGGGATCAGCATCGCGCTGCGCGTGACGCCGCGCGGCGGCCGTGACGACATCGACGGCATCGAGACGATGGCCGATGGACGAACCGTGGTGAAGGTGCGGGTTCGTGCCGTCGCCGAGGGCGGCGAGGCCAACCGCGCCGTCATCGAGCTGCTTGCCAAGGCGCTCGGCGTGCGCAAGCGCGATGTCCGGGTGCTGTCCGGTACGACGTCGCGGCAGAAGCAGGTCGCCGTCGATGGCGACCCGAAGAAACTTGGCGAAATGCTGCGGGCACTCACTGCAGCAAAGCCGAAGCAATCCAGCGAATAGGACCTGACATGACCGCCCGCATCATCGATGGAAAGATCATCGCCGCCGAACTGCGCGAGCGCGTCGCCGGCGAAGTCGCGCGCGTGCAACGCGACCATGGCCTGACGCCGGGCCTCGCGGTGGTGCTGGTCGGTTCTGACCCCGCCAGCGAGGTCTATGTGCGCAGCAAGCACAAGCAGACCCAGGCCGCCGGCATGGCCTCGTTCGAGCACCGGCTGCCGGCCGACGTGGCGCAGGCCGATCTGCTGGCGCTGGTCGCCAGGCTGAACGCCGATCCCGCGGTGCATGGCATCCTGGTGCAGCTGCCGCTGCCGAAAGGCCTCGACACCGACGCCGTCGTCAACGCCATCGATCCCGCCAAGGACGTCGATGGCCTGCATCCGAACAATGCCGGCCGCCTCGCCGGCGGCCTGCCGGCGCTGTCGCCCTGCACGCCGCTCGGCTGCATCATCCTGACCAAGACCGTGCACGCGTCGCTGGAAGGCATGAACGCCATCGTGATCGGCCGCTCCAACCTGGTCGGCCGTCCGCTGGTGCAACTGCTGCTCAATGAAAACGCCACGGTGACCATCGCGCATTCGCGCTCGCGCGATCTAGCCAAACTCTGCGCCCAGGCCGATCTGGTCTATGCGGCGGTCGGACGTCCGGAGATGGTGCGCGGCGACTGGCTCAAGCCGGGCGCCACCGTGATCGACGTCGGCATCAATCGCATCCCGGGCGACGACGGCAAGACGAGACTGGTCGGCGACGTCGCTTACGCCGAAGCGCTGGAGGTGGCGGGCGCGATCACGCCGGTGCCCGGCGGCGTCGGCCAGATGACGGTGGCGTGTCTGCTGGTGAATACGCTGCGCGCCGCGTGCGCGATTCACGGGCTCGCCGCGCCGAAAGTGTAGCAGGCAAATGCTGCCGTGCAGCCGGCAGGCTATTCCGCCTTTGCCGCATCGGCTGAAGCGTCCCGCATCGGCGCACGGCTGAGCTCGTTGCCGGCCGCGATCGCCTTGCGCAGCAGCCGCAGCAACTGGTCTGCCTCATCCGCGGTCAGGCCGCGCAACATGTTGCGCTGCGCCGCCTCGACCGCCGGCTCGATCCCGTCGAGGATTCGCCGCCCTTCTTCGGTGATCTGCAACTCGCGGACGCGACGGTCCCTGCTGTTGGCCTGACGCAGCAACAATCCTTTTTGCGCCAGCCGGTCGACAACGCCGGTGATGGTCGTGCGGTCATAGGCGATCAGTCCGGCCAGGGTGGCCTGATCGATGGCGGGATAATCCCGGACCGTGGTCAGCGCCGCATACTGGACCGGCGTGAGGTCGTGCCCGGCGGCCTCAACCTCGGCATGAAACACCGCCACCGCGATCTGCTGGAACCGGCGTGCCAGATGGCCCGGCTTGGCGTTGTTGTCGGTCATGAAATCCTTCGCGCTGCAAGATCTTGACAAGTATACTGATGATAAGCACACTGATTAAATATCACGGCTGCCTTTGCTGGTGTCAATCATAGACGCATCCCGCTTCAGCCATCGCGGCAAAGACCCGCCGAAGCGGGCCAGACTTGAACCGTGCAGTCGTCCGGCCCCCGCGGCGGGCGGGATCGCGGCTCTAAAGGGAGGTATCGTGCAGTTTCACCTCAACGGATTTGAGCCCGGCGATCCCCATATCGCCGACCCCGCGCAGCGGACTCCCGCGCCCGGATCGCCCGGGCCGGTGCCTGAGGTGGTCGATGTGCTGATCGTCGGCAGCGGCCCGGCCGGGCTGACGCTGGCGGCGCAACTATCCGCCTTTCCCGACATCAGGACATGCATCGTCGAGCAGAAGCCCGGCCCGATGCTCCGCGGCCAGGCCGACGGCATTGCCTGCCGCACCATGGAGATGTTCGAAGCCTTTGGCTTCAGCGAGCGTGTGCTCAAGGAAGCCTGCTGGATCAACGAGACGACCTTCTGGAGGCCGGACAGCGCTCAGCCTGACAACATCGTACGTAGTGGACGGGTGCAGGACACAGAAGACGGGCTGTCGGAATTTCCCCATGTCGTGCTCAACCAGGCGCGGGTGCACGATTTCTATCTCGACGTCCTCAGCAGATCGCCAGCGAGGCTCGCGCCCTATTACGGCCGGCGCCTGATCGATCTCCAGATCGCGCCCGAGACGGCCGGTGACACTAGCGATCCCTACACTGTCACCGCAAAGCTCGAGCGCAGCGAAGCGGGGCACGCGCCGCAGACGGAAATCATCAAGGCGCGCTATGTGGTGGGCTGCGATGGCGCCCGCAGCGCGGTGCGCACGTCGATCGGACGTGCGCTGCGTGGTGACTCCGCCAATCATGCCTGGGGCGTGATGGACATGCTGGCGGTGACCGACTTTCCCGATGTCCGCTTCAAGTCGCTGATCCAGTCCGCCGCGCACGGCAGTATCATCATCATCCCGCGCGAGGGCGGCTACCTGTTCCGTCTCTATATCGAGATGGACAAGCTCGACGCCGGCGAACGGGTGTCCAACCGCAATATCACGTCGGACGATCTGGTAGCGGCGGCGCGGCGCATTCTCCATCCCTATACGCTCGACGTCAAAGAGGTGCCGTGGTGGTCGGTCTACGAGATCGGCCAGCGCATCTGCGACAAGTTCGATGACGTGCCCGAAGCTGATATGGCGCAGCGCCTGCCGCGCGTATTCATCGCCGGCGACGCCTGCCACACCCACAGCCCGAAGGCCGGCCAGGGGATGAACGTCTCCATGCAGGACGGCTTCAACCTTGGCTGGAAGCTGGCTGCGGTGCTGCGGCAGCGCTGCGCGCCTCACCTGCTGCACAGCTATTCGGCGGAGCGGCAGGCGATCGCCCGGGAGTTGATCGACTTCGATCGCGAATGGGCCGAGATGCTGGCGTCGAGCAAGGGCTTCGATGCGGCCAGGACCCAGGACTATTTTGTCAGGCATGGCCGCTACACCGCGGGAACGGCCGCGCGCTACAGCCCGTCGTTGCTGACCGGCGAAGCGACCCATCAGCATCTGGCATCGGGCCTGGCGATCGGCATGCGCTTTCATTCCGCGCCGGTGATCCGCGTCGCCGACGCGCGGCCGATGCAACTCGGGCACACGGTCAAGGCGGATGGCCGCTGGCGCATTGTTGCGTTTGCCGGCGCAGGCGACCCGACCGCGCGCGATTCCGGCATTCGGACCTTGTGCAGCTTTCTCTCCGAGGCTGTGGAGTCGCCCGTGACGAAATATACATTGCCGGGAGACGACATCGATTCCGTGATCGATCTCCGCGCGGTGTTCCAGCAGGATCATCGTGACATCGCCATCGAGGCCATGCCGCCGCTGCTGCTGCCCCGCAAGGGACGCTACGGACTCTGCGATTACGAGAAAATGTTCAGCGCCGATCTGAAGAGCGGCCACGACATTTTCACCCTGCGCGGCATCGATCGCAAGCTGGGGTGCATGGTGGTGGTCCGGCCCGACCAGTACGTCGCACACATTCTTCCGCTCGACGGTCATGCGGCGCTTGCTGCCTTCTTCGACGGCTTCATGACGCGGCCCGCGATGTGAACGACGGGTCCGCGCGCCAAATCGTCTGCAGGCGAATCGCCTCGGCAAAGTGGCGCGCAGTAGGGAGGGAAAAAATTACTGCGCCGTGTTCTCGATCAACCGCCGATAGAACCGAATCATGTCACCGTAATTCGCGACGCTCAGCCGCTCGTTGCTGCCGTGGAAGCGCTTCAAATCTTCCGAGCCGGCGCGCACCGGCGAAAACCGGAAGATGTTGTCGGCAATCCCGGCATATTGCCGCGAGTCGGTGGCGGCGATCATCAGGCCGGGCGCTACCACCACATCGGGAAATATCTCGCGAATGGTCCGGTTCAGCGCGCGATAGGACGGCGTCATCGTCGCCGTCACCGGCGGCGGATCGGTATTGCCCGGCGCCGCCGCGATCGCGATACGCGCGTCATTCGCCGTGCGGCGGATATGATCGGTCACGCTGGCCTGGGTATCGCCGGGCAGCAGGCGAAAATTGACCGTCGCCTCGGCGAGGCCGGGCAGCACGTTGTCCTTGTCGCCGGCCTTGAAGATGGTCAGCGCCGTGGTGGTGCGGACGGTGGCCTCGGTCGGTCCGCTCTTTTCGAATTCGCGCAGCAGCAGCGGCCTGAACAGCCACAGGTTCGATAGCACGACGCGGTTGAAGAGGTTCATCTCCGGCGCCAGCGTATCGAGCATCTCGCCGACCAATGGCGGAAGCCGCATCGGCAGCCGATTGCCTTCAAGCCGCACCAGCGCAGCACTCAACATGCCAATGGCGGTATCGCGCGGCGGCATCGAGGAATGTCCGGGCGTGGCCTGCGCTGTCAGCGACAGCGTTGCGTAGCCCTTCTCGGCGACGCCGATCAAGGCCGCCGGCCGGTCGAGGCCCTTCAGGATGCCCTCGGTAATGACCAGCCCTTCGTCGAGCACGAATTCGAGCCGGACGCCGCGCGAGGCGAGCAATGCCGCGATCGCGCCGGCGCCGCGCAGGCCGGCGACTTCCTCGTCGTGGCCGAAGGCGAAGTAGATCGTGCGCTTCGGCCGGAAGCCGCCTCGGGCCATCGCCTCGGCCGCTTCCAGGATCGCATAAAGGTTGCCCTTGTCGTCCCACGCGCCGCGGCCCCAGACGAAGCCGTCGCTGACCACGCCATCGAACGGCGGCTGCTGCCAGTCCTTCTCAGTGCCGGGTGCTACCGGCACCACATCCTGATGTGCCAGCAGCGCGATCGGCCGGGCTGCGGGATCAGAGCCTTGCCACGCATAAAGCAGGCTGTAGCCGCCGACCGTGTCGTGCGTCGTCGCGGCATGGAAGGCCGGAAAACTGGCGGCGATGTGCGCGTGTAGGCCGCGAAAGGCGTCTGCGGAGCTGTCGGGATCGGCGATGTCCGCGATGGTGCGGAAGCGGATCGCGGCGCCGAGCCGCATGGCGGCGGCCTGCGCATCGACCGGCGGCTTCGCGATGGCCGCGACCTGCAATTGCCGCGAGGGTTGCCGCCAGGTGTTGAAAACCACAACGGCCGCCAGCAGCACAACGGCTGCGGCGGCCAGGATCACTGCGGTTCGAAGCAGCTTGAGCCAACGGCGCATTCGGAAGTTTCCCTTCTGCGGCGCCGCGGCGGCTGTTACTTGCCCTTGGCTTCCCGGGCGCGATCGATGCCTTCCTGGATCAGACGGTGGGCGTCGGCGGCATCGCCCCAGCGTACTACCTTGACCCACTTGCCGGGCTCGAGGTCCTTGTAGTGCTCGAAGAAATGCTGGATCTGCTGCAGGGTGATTTCCGGCAGGTCGCTGTAGTTCTTCACCTTGTCGTAGCGCTGCGTCAGCTTCGAGGTCGGCACCGCGATGATCTTCTCGTCGAGACCGGCTTCGTCTTCCATCAACAGCACGCCGACCGGGCGGCAGCTCATCACCGCGCCCGGCACGATGGCGCGGGTATTGGCGACCAGCACGTCGCACGGGTCGCCGTCGCCGGACAGCGTGTGCGGGATGAAGCCGTAATTGCCGGGATAGCGCATCGGCGTGTAGAGGAAACGATCGACGAACAGCGCGCCGGATTCCTTGTCCATCTCGTATTTAATCGGCTCGCCGCCGACCTGGACCTCGATCACGACGTTGACTTCTTGCGGCGCGTTGGCGCCGATCGGGATTGCCTCAAGGCGCATCGGAAACTCCAGATTCGGGAAGATCGGTTGCGACAGGGGTAGCCGAGCCAAGGCCCGGCTTCAACGCCTCCGATGCCACGAATGGCAAATCAATTTAAAGACTTAATTGGTCCAGGCGAACGCCACCTTGTCGAGCGACTTGGGCCCGAAGCGCTCCGAGGAACGGGCCACCATTCGGCCGCCCAACGCACGGTAAAATTCGGTGGCGCCTTCGTTGTCCGACAGCGCCCAGATCACCATGCTCTTGAGACCGCTCTGCATCAGGTCGCGCTTGGCGGAAGCGAACAGGCGGCGGCCGAAGCCGAGGCCCTGGAATTCAGGGCGAAGATAGAGCTCGTAGATCTCGCCTTCGAAATGCAGGCTGCGGGCGCGGTTGCGGCCGTAATTGGCGTAGCCGGCGACCTTGTCGCCGAAGCACAGCACGCTGACGCGGCTGCCCTTGCGAATCGCCGAATCCCACCATTGCGGGCCGCGGCGGTTGATCAGCTTTTCCAGCTCCGGCCCGGGGATCAATCCCTGATAGGCGGAGCGCCAGGCTTCATCATGGGTGGAAGCCACCGCGGACGCATCCGCAGCTTTGGCCGGTCGAACCTCGATCAGGTTTGTGCTCATGGACCTGATCAAAGCAAGTCAGCGCGCGCTGTTCAAGCTCCATCGTTAATTATCGGTTAACGTGTGGATTTTTCGCATCAGTTTGGCTTGCGAGTTGTGCCGAAAAAGGACTGGTGGCCCGTTGGCGCGCCGATCCGGACAGATTTTCCCGAAATCGTGATTCGAAAGTCGCTCCTTGCTGCACCTGCACCGGCGACAGGCGATGGCAAAGCGCGCGAAACTGATTCGCGGCGTGCCGTTTGCGTGCGCCACTTGCCCAGGATTTTCAGCGCACATGAAACTGTTCAAAGCGTTTGGCGTGGGGGTTGTGGCTGTCGACCTGAGGGCGTTGGCGCTGGCGCAAAACCACCTCAGCGCGTGCGACGCTGCATCGCGCCGGCGGCGAATGGATGTTTCCGCTCGCGCTGATTGCGCTCGCGTCCACACCAAGCGCGGAACGCGCATGGGCGGCGCCATGCCGGATAACGCCTTGATGGCCATCACCGCGCGGCCGGGAAAGAAGCGATGACCCAGCAATGGCCCGACGACGACGTCATCCTGTATGACGGCGTCTGCATGTTCTGCTCGCACTGGATCCGCTTCATCGCCGCGCGCGACATCGAGCGCCGTTTCCGCTTCACCGCCATCCAGTCGGCTTACGGCGCCCGCCTCGCGCATGCGCTCCGCATCGACCCCACCGACCCCGACACCAATGCCGTGATCCACAACGGCATCGCGCACTACAAATCCGACGGCGCGCTGACTGTATTATCGCTGCTGCCGGGTTTTGGATGGGTGCGGGTGCTGCGCGTGTTGCCGGGATG
>NZ_JAQGJD010000373.1 GCF_028290785.1 Tardiphaga sp.
ACATGGCGTCGCTGACCGCGGCGCATCCGACGTTGCCGATTCCGAGCTACGCCCGCGTCACCAATCTCGGCAATGGCAAATCGCTGATCGTACGCATCAACGATCGCGGCCCGTATCACGGCAACCGCCTGATCGACGTCTCCAACCGCGCTGCCGAATTGCTCGAATTCAAGGGCCGTGGCATCGCCAACGTGCGGGTCGAATACGTCGCCCGCGCCCCGCTGGAAGGCTCCGACGACCGCCAACTGGTGGCCACGTTGCGCACCGGCGAGCCGGCGCCGTCGCCGTCCATGGTACGGGTCGCCTCGGCACGCTCGTTCGTGCCTGACATGCCGGCCCCGGGCCGCGTCGCCCGCGGTGATGTTCCGATGCCCGAGGGACGTCCTTATTCGCTCGGCAACACCTCGGCGGACATGGCGTCGATCAATGCGACCTCGGAATTGTCGGCGTCCGGGCGGGTCCGGTCCGGCAGCCGCACGGTCGAAAATCGCCGCGCGGTGTCCTACGAGAACGACCGCAATTATGCGGCTGCGCGCGAGCCGTCGGTCGCGGCCGACGAGCCAGCCGAAGAGGCCCGCGCGATCCTGTCCGGCCGCGGTCTGTACTGAGCCTTCAATGCGCGTCCGGGGCGCGGCGGGTCTGTTTCCGCGCGTTGTTTGCGCTTCGTGATCCTGTTAAGACTCGGCCTTCAGGACACCCGATGGCACCGACCTTCTCCACCTTCGACCGATCGCCAAGGCCCGTCGTGCGCTGGCGGCTTCTGCTTGCCGCGATGCTGGCCGCTGGCCTCGCGCTCGGCGGCGCGGCCTACGCCGCCAACCAAAGCGTGCAGGGCGCCAAGAAGCCCGCCGATGACGGCTACGACACCGATGCGCCCACTGCGATCCTGATCGAGGCCGGCTCCGGCAGCGTGCTATTCGAGAAGAACGCCGACGAATTGCGCGCGCCCTCCAGCATGCTGAAGCTGATGACCGCCGAAGTGGTGTTCAACGCGATTCAGAGGGGTGACATCAAACTCACCGACGAATACCGCGTCAGCGAGAATTCCTGGCGCAAGGGCGGCGCACCGGCCGGCGGCGCGACCATGTTTGCGGCACTCAACAGCCGCGTTCCCGTGGCCGACTTGCTGCGCGGCATGATCATCCAGAGCGGCAACGATTCCTGCATGATCATGGCGGAGGGCATGGCCGGCAGCGAGAAGGCCTTCGCCGAGAGAATGACGACGCGCGCGCGCGAGCTGGGGATGGCGAAATCGACGTTCGCCAATTCCAACGGTCTGCCCGATCCCGAGAACAAGATGACCGTGCGCGAGATCGGCCGGCTGACGCGGCACATGATCCAGACCTATCCGGACATGTACAAGCTGTTCAGCGAGCGCGAATTCACCTGGAACAAGATACGGCAGAGCAATCGCAATCCGCTGCTGGCCGTGATGGAAGGCAACGACGGCCTGATCACCGGCTTCACCAAGGAGGGCGGTTATGGCATGGCCGCCTCGGCGGTCCAGAATGGCATGCGGCTGATTGTGGTGGTGAACGGCATCGACGACCCCGACGATCGCGTCACCGAAGCCAGGAAGCTGCTGGAATGGGGTTTCAAGAATTTCGAGGCCCGCGCGCTGTTCGCAGCGTCGCAGCCGATCGGATTTGCAAAAGTGTTCGGCGGCGAGAGCCGCTCGGTGCCGCTGACCAGCAAGGAGCCGGTCAAGGTGATGGTACAGAAGAACGGTACCGACAAGCTGATCGCGCGCGTCGTTTATAACGGCCCGGTGCGGGCGCCGATCGAGGCCGGGCAACCGGTCGGCATCGTCCGGGTGTGGCGTGGCGCCAATATCGCGGTCGAGGCGCCGGTCTTTGCCGCGGAGGCCGTCGGCACGGGTTCGACAATGCGGCGCGCCATCGACGGCGCCAGCGAGCTGGTGGTCGGGCTGTTTCGCGCCGGCGCCGAGAAACTTTGATGACCCTTGAGCCGGCCGCTGCTGGCCCCCCCGCACGTGGGCGCTTCGTCACCTTCGAAGGCGGCGAGGGGGCGGGCAAATCCACCCAGATCAGGCTGCTGGCCGACCGGCTCGAGGCGCTCGAGCTGCGCGCCATCGTCACGCGCGAACCCGGCGGTTCGCCGGGCGCCGAGATCATCCGTCATGTCGTGCTGTCCGGCATGGGCAAGCTGCTCGGGCCGGAGGCCGAAACACTATTATTCGCTGCGGCGCGCGACGATCACGTCCATGCGGTGATCGAGCCCGCGCTGGCGCAGGGCATCTGGGTGCTGTGCGACCGCTTTGCGGATTCCACCCGCGCCTATCAGGGCAGTCTGGGGCAGGTCGCACCCGCCGTGCTCAACGCCATGGAGCGCGTCACCATCGGCAGGCTCAAGCCCGATCTCACCTTCATTCTCGATATTCCCGTCGAAATCGGCATGCAGCGCGCCGCCGCCCGCCGCGGCGCTGGAGCCCCGGACCGCTTCGAGGCCGAGGACATTCAATTTCACCAGCAACTTCGCGAGGCGTTCCGGCAGATCGCTGCCACCGAGCCGCAGCGCTGCGTGCTGATTGACGCCAATGCCGACGCGGCCACCGTCGCCGCCCAGATTCGGACAGCGCTGCGCGAGCGGCTGCTGGTCAACGAAACCCGTCCCGAGACCGCATCCGCATGAGCGCCAAATCCGCCGAGCCGACCATTGCCGCGCCGCATCCGCGCGAGACCTCCGTGTTGTTCGGCCACATGGAGGCCGAGCGGACGCTGCTCAGTGCCTATCGCGGCGGGCGGATTCCGCATGCCTGGCTGATGTCCGGCGCCCAGGGGATCGGCAAGGCGACGCTGGCCTACCGCATGGCGCGCTTCGTGCTGGCGCATCGCGATCCGCTTTCCCCGCAGGTGCAATCGGCGGAAACGCTCGACGTCGATCCATCGCATCCGGTGGCGCGCCAGGTCGCGTCCGGCGCCCATGGCGGGCTGCTGACGCTGGAGCGGACGCTGAATGAGAAGGGCGTGATGCCGACGTTTGTCTCCGTCAACGAGGTCCGCAAGACCGTGCCGTTTTTCGGCTCGACCGCGGCGGTCGATGGCTGGCGCGTATGTATCGTCGATACCGTGGACGAGATGAACGCCAATGCGGCGAACGCGCTGTTGAAGGTGCTCGAGGAGCCGCCGCAGCGCTCGCTGTTCCTGCTGGTCACCCATTCGCCGGCCCGGCTGTTGCCGACCA
>NZ_JAQGJD010000389.1 GCF_028290785.1 Tardiphaga sp.
GGACCGCTGGTGCGGCTGTGGAGGAAGTAAAACCGTTGGTGGGCAAAGCCAAAGCCTGCCCACCATCATTGCCCGAACGCTCGAAATTGTGGGCATGCCCCCTAAGCCGCGTTGGCGCCTTCCTGGCGGCTGGCTTCGAACAGGAACCAGGTGCGGCGCTCGGTCTCGTCGATGAAGTTTTCCAAGAGGCCGGCGGTGGCTGCATCCTCGACGTCGTCCACGACCTTGTGCGCCTTGCGCATCGCCGCAGCCATCGCCTTGTTGTCATTCATCAGCTCGCGCAGCATCCCGCGCGGCGGTACGTAGCTCTCATCATTGTCCTTGATAGTCTGCAGCTTGGCGATCTGCCCAATCGAGCGGATCGTGGTGCCGCCGACCTTGCGGACGCGCTCGGCGAGAGCGTCGGTGGTGGCGAAGATCTGATCCGACTGTTCGTCGAGCATCAGATGGTAGTCGCGGAAGTGACGACCGCTGATGTGCCAGTGAAAATTCTTGGTCTTCAAATAGAGCGCAAAGGCGTCGGCAAGTAAGACGTTCAACGTCTTGGCGATCTTGTCGGTAGCATCCTGCGGCAGATCGGAGGGCGTATCGAGATCGGCGGCAACTTTCGAGGAGGTCTTGGCTGGGGACACGGTGGATACCTTCCTGTGGGCGGATCGTGAGCGGTATTTCGAACAGATTGCGTCGCCGAGCCATGGCGCGAAGGCGGCGGCAGGTCTTGTCGAAAAGCACTCCCAATCACTGAAAACGAGGTCTCTCGGGGTGAAAGCGGTTTCCCACCCACCTGAAAACGCTCTAGACCCTTAACGCTTCACAATTATACCGGTTCCCGCAGCGGAACAAACATAAAGCCGGGCCAAGCCATGGACGACTGGATCGACTATTACGATTCCACGCATACGATCTACGCCAGCCGGCTACACCGCGACGTGCATTTCGAAGAGCTTGCCCGCGACATCATCGGCTACATCGCCTCACCCGACGCCGTGGTGCTCGACTACGCCTGCGGCGAGGCGCTGTCGGCGGCCAAGGTGGCGGCAGCTTGTGGCAAGCTGATTCTGGCGGAGCCGGCGCCCGGCGTGCGCGGCCGGCTGATCGCCCGCTTTGCTGGCATCACCAAGATCCGGGTGCGCTCGCTCGACGAGCTGCGTAACATGGACGAGAAATCGCTCGATCTGGCGATCATGAATTCGGTGGCGCAATACATGACGTCCGCCGAGCTCGATGGCGCATTCACCATCATGAAGCGGCTGCTGAAGCCCGGAGGCAAGCTGGTGGTGGGCGATGTCCTGCAGCCGGACGTCGGCATGGGCCGAGACGTCGCCGCTTTGCTGCGCCTCGCCTGGAAGCACGGATTTCTCACCGACGCGCTTTGGGGGCTGGTGCGGACGGCGCTGTCCGATTACCGGCAGTTGCGCACCAAGATCGGGCTGCAGCGCTACAGCGAAAGCGAGATGCTGGCGAAGCTCGCCGGTGCCGGATTCATCGCGTCCCGTGCCCCGGTCAACATCGGCCACAACCCCTGGCGCGTGACCTTCGTCGCCCGTCACGCATTTTAACGATCTCGTTAACCTCCGGTTAGGGTTAACCGGAGGTTAACATGGCCCACCGCGGCGTGATCGGCGAAGATGAGCCCGGCCCGGTGGCGGAAGTTTCAACGCGGGAGCGGTGCATTGCTCTTCATCCTGGTTCGAATCCAGGCCGGGCCTCCAAGATGCGCAATCAGAACGTCTCGTCTGCGTTCTCGCGGACAAGGCTGCATCCGGGCGGCATCCAGGGCTCCATATCGGCCAGCGCCGACTTGATCACCGTATCCAGCAGGCCCGGAAAGCGTGCTTCCAGATCATCGCGCCGCAGGGTCATGTAACGCGTGGTGCCCTTGACCCGGGTCATCACCAGCCCGGCCTCGCGCAACCGCATAAAATGATAGGCGAGGTTGGATTTGCCGCTGAACCCGCTGAAATCACCGCAGCACATGTCGGTATCCGAACTATGCCTGGCCAGACTGCAAACGATCGCCAGCCGCGTGGGATCGCTCAGGCAGTCGAGCACCAGCGGAAGTTGAATATGATCGCGAGCTGGATGCGCAGGAGTACGGGACATCTCACAGATATATCCGGGAATCCCGGTCATACGCAATGTTCAATAGTCATTGAACATTGACAGGCGGCTTATTCCATAGTTCAATGAATATTGAACTATGGAGCCTCACAATGAGCATTTTCTGGCTGGCCCTCGCCGCCTTTTCAATCGGTAGCGAAGCCTTTGTGATCGCAGGCCTTTTGCCGGTCATCGCAGCCGATGTGCACATCTCGCTGGCGGCGACGGGGCAGCTCGTCACGCTCTACGCCCTTACCTACGCGATCGGCTCGCCCATCCTAGCGGTGCTGTTTAACGACTTCGACCGCAAGGTCACGCTGACATTGGCGCTGGTCGCCTTCATCGTCGGTAATCTGATTGCGGCGACAGCCGACGGTTTTACGACGCTGATGCTCTCGCGCATGTTGATGGCGCTGGGCGCCGGCCTGTGCATGCCGACCGCGAACGCCGTGGCGGTCGCCATGGCCGTGCCCGAACGGCGCGGCCGCGCCATCGCGCTTGTCACGTCCGGCCTGACGGTTGCGACCGTGCTCGGCGTCCCTATCGGCACCCTGATTGGTTCCCATTTCGGCTGGCGGGCAGCCTTCGTTCTGGTCGCCATCCTGGGCACCGTCGCCCTCATCGGCCTGCAGCTCGGACTGCCCCGCGGCCTGCCACGAACCACGGCAACGCTGGCACAACGTTTCGCCATCGCCCGCCACGGCGGAGTGCTGCAGGCGCTGCTCATCACCGTGCTATGGGCGGCCGGCGCCATCGGCGCCTTTACCTACCTTTCGGTGCCGCTGCGATCGCTCGGTTTCACGGTGACGGACATCAGCTTTGCGCTGCTGCTGTCCGGCATCGGCGCGGCGGCCGGCAATCTGCTCGGTGGCCACCTGGTGGACCGGCTGGGCTCGTTCCGTACTGCCACAACGGCGCTGGCGATCGTGATCGCAACGTTGCTGCTGCAGTCGCTGGCGCTGAAATTTGCGCCCCCGCATGCCGCGGCGCCGATCTTCCTGGCGCTGATGTTTCTGCAGAGCGTCGCCGGCTGGAAGTTCTACCCGGCACAGGTCACGACCCTGCTCCGGCTCGCGCCCGATGCCCCGATGATCGCGCTGTCGCTGAATGCCTCGGCGATGTACCTTGGGATCGCCATCGGCGGCGCTGCCGGTGGGGCCGTGGTCGCCCATCTGCCCGCCAGCGACATCGGCTGGATCGCCGGCTGCAGCGTGACGGCGGCGCTGGTGCTGCATCTGTTCCGGGCAAGCCGGCAGCGGCTCAACCTGGCGCAAATTGCCGGTTGATCGCGGCTTTAAATGCCTTCCCCGCCCCGTTAAACTGGTCTAAAGACAGCCGCGCGCGAGGATAGCCCCGCGCCCGGGCTCACAGGGACGCGCGACACGCGCGCCCTTTTTTTGTGCCCAGTTGCCCCAATCGCGAGATGTAATGCCGAAACGCACTGACATATCCACCATCCTGATCATCGGCGCCGGTCCCATCGTGATCGGCCAGGCGTGCGAATTCGACTATTCGGGCACCCAGGCGGTCAAGACGCTGAAGGAAGAGGGCTACCGGATCGTCCTGGTCAATTCCAATCCGGCCACCATCATGACCGACCCGGAACTGGCCGACGCCACCTATATCGAGCCGATCACCCCGGAGATCGTCGCCAAGATCATCGAGAAGGAACGCTACATCCTTCCCGGCGGCTTCGCGCTGCTGCCGACCATGGGCGGCCAGACCGCGCTGAACTGCGCGCTGAGCCTGCGCAAACAGGGCACGCTGGAGAAATTCGACGTCGAGATGATTGGCGCCACCGCGGACGCCATCGACAAGGCCGAGGACCGCCAGCGTTTTCGCGAAGCGATGACCAAGATCGGTCTTGAGACGCCGCGTTCGGTTCAGGTCAAGACGCTGCCGGACGCGCTGCGCGCGCTCGACGTGATCGACTTCCCGGCCTTGATCCGCCCGTCCTTCACCATGGGCGGCACCGGCGGCGGCATCGCCTACACCAAGGCGGAGTTCATCGAGATCGTCGAGCGCGGCATCGACGCCTCGCCGACCTCCGAAGTGCTGATCGAAGAGTCCGTGCTCGGCTGGAAAGAGTACGAGATGGAAGTCGTTCGCGACAAGAACGACAACTGCATCATCGTCTGCTCGATCGAGAACATCGATCCGATGGGCGTCCACACCGGCGACTCCATCACCGTCGCGCCTGCCCTGACGCTCACTGACAAAGAATACCAGATCATGCGCGACGCCTCATTGGCGGTGCTGCGCGAGATCGGCGTCGAGACCGGCGGCTCCAACGTGCAGTTCGGCGTCAACCCGGCCGACGGCCGCATGGTCGTGATCGAGATGAATCCGCGGGTGTCGCGCTCCTCGGCGCTGGCCTCTAAGGCTACCGGCTTCCCGATCGCCAAGGTCGCCGCCAAGCTCGCGGTCGGCTACACTATGGACGAGATCGCCAACGACATCACCGGCGGTGCCACGCCGGCATCGTTCGAGCCGACCATCGACTACGTGGTCGTCAAGATTCCGCGCTTCAATTTCGAAAAATTCCCCGGCGCAAGCCGTACGCTGACCACCTCCATGAAGTCGGTCGGCGAAGTGATGGCGATCGGCCGCACCTTCCAGGAGTCGCTGCAGAAAGCGCTGCGCGGGCTCGAGACTGGACTGACCGGTCTCGACGAAATCGAGATCGACGACCTCGGCCGCGGCGACGACAAGAACGCCGTCCGCGCCGCGCTGGGCACGCCGACGCCGGACCGCCTGCTGCAGGTCGCGCAGGCGATGCGGCTCGGCTGGAGCGACGACGAGATCTTCAACTCCTGCAAGATCGATCCGTGGTTTCTCTCGGAGATGCGCGGCATCGTCGAGATGGAAGCCAAGGTCAAGGAAAACGGCCTGCCGGCCAACGCATTCGGCATGCGCACGCTGAAGGCGATGGGCTTCTCCGACGCGCGCCTGTCGGTGCTCGCCGGCAAGACCGAGGAAGAGGTCAAGACGCTCAGGCGTTCGCTGAACGTGCGCCCGGTGTTCAAGCGTATCGACACCTGCGCCGCCGAATTCGCCTCCCCCACCGCCTATATGTACTCGACCTACGAGTCGTCGTTCGCAGGCTCCTTCGCCGACGAGAGCGCACCGACCGACGCCAAGAAGGTGATCATTCTCGGAGGTGGCCCGAACCGGATCGGCCAGGGCATCGAGTTCGACTATTGCTGCTGTCACGCCTGCTTCGCGCTGCATGACGCCGGCTATGAAACCATCATGGTCAACTGCAACCCGGAAACCGTATCGACCGACTACGACACCGCGGACCGCCTGTACTTCGAGCCGCTCACCGCGGAAGACGTGCTGGAGATCATCGACACCGAAAAGCAGAACGGCACGCTGCACGGCGTGATCGTGCAGTTCGGCGGCCAGACCCCGCTCAAGCTAGCGCATGCGCTGGAAGACGCCGGCGTGCCGATCCTCGGCACCTCGCCCGACGCCATCGATCTCGCCGAAGACCGCGACCGTTTCAAGCGCGTGCTCGACAAGTTGAAGTTGAAGCAGCCGAAGAACGGCATCGCTTATTCCGTGGAACAGGCGCGCCTCGTCGCCGCCGACCTCGGCCTGCCGCTCGTGGTGCGCCCGTCCTATGTGCTCGGCGGCCGCGCGATGCAGATCATCCGCGAAGAGTCCCAACTCGGCGACTACCTGCTCGGCACGCTGCCGGAGCTGGTGCCCGCCGACGTCAAGGCGCGCTACCCGAACGACAAGACCGGCCAGATCAACACCGTGCTCGGCAAGAACCCGCTCTTGTTCGACCGCTATCTGTCTGATGCCATCGAGATCGACGTCGACTGCCTGTGCGACGGCAAGGACACTTTCGTCGTCGGCATCATGGAGCACATCGAGGAAGCCGGCATTCATTCCGGCGATAGCGCCTGCTCGCTGCCGCCGCATTCGCTGGATTCTGCGATGATCGAGCGGCTGGAGCAGCAGACGCGCGACATGGCGCTCGGCCTCGACGTGGTCGGCCTGATGAACGTGCAGTTTGCGATCAAGGACGGCGATATCTACGTGCTCGAAGTCAATCCGCG
>NZ_JAQGJD010000347.1 GCF_028290785.1 Tardiphaga sp.
TGCGGTGCTGGAAACCTACGTGTCGCGCCGCTTCGCCACGCTGCCGCTGGTGGTAGGCAAGGGGGCGGACAGCCGCGCCAAGGATTTTCTCGCTCTGCTGGATCGCTATCCGCAGGTCCGCGCGGTCACCCGCGCCGCGATTCTGGTCGGCGAACGGCGCTGGAATTTGCGTTTGAAGGACGGCCTCGACATCAGGCTGCCGGAGAACGACATCGGCAACGCGCTGGCGATGCTGAGCAAGCTCGACAAGGAAGATCATTTGTTCTCGAAAGATATCGTCGCCATCGACCTGCGACTGCAGGACCGCCTGACGGTGCGGCTGTCCGAAGACGCCGCCAAGGCGCGCGAAGATCTGTTCAAGGAAAAGGACAAGACCAAGAAGAAGGCTGGTGCGGCATGACCGGCCTCGATCGCAACCAGGCGCCGAAGACCCGCCAGATGGCCGCCAACCGCACCGCGCTGGTGGCCTCGCTCGACGTCGGCACCAGCAAGATCGCGTGCATGATCGCGCGGCTGAAGCCATGCCCGCCCAGTGAAGCGCTGCGCGGCCGCAGCCATGCCGTCGAGCTGATCGGCTACAGCCAGATCCAGTCGCGCGGCGTGAAGTCCGGCGCCGTCGTCGATATGGGCGAGGCCGAGCAGGCCGTGCGCCATGCGGTGTCGCTGGCCGAGCGGATGGCGAAGGTTCGCGTCGAGTCCGTGCTGCTGTCGGTTTCCGCTGGCCGCCTGCAGGGCCAGCTCATCGAAGCCTCCGCCGATATCAAGGGCGGCGCGGTCACCGCCGCCGACGTCACCCGCGTCACGTCCACCGGGATGAAGCATGCGACGCCGCATGGCCGCACCGTGCTGCACGCGTTGCCGGTCGGCTACTCGCTGGACGGCGTCAAAGGCATCCGCGATCCCCGCGGCATGGTGGCGAGCCAGTTCGGCGTCGACATGAACGTCGTCACGGCGGACGCCACGGTCGCGCGCAACCTGATGCTGGTGGTCGAGCGCTGCCACCTCAACGTCGAAGCCATGGCAGCGAGTCCTTATGTCGCAGGACTGTCCGTTCTCACCGACGACGAGACCGATCTCGGCGCCGCTGTCGTCGAGATGGGGGCAGGGACCACGACGATGGCGATCTATTCCGGCGGCCGCTTCGTGCACGCGTCGGGATTTGCGGTCGGCGGGCAACACATCACCATGGATCTCGCCCGCGGACTCGGTTGCTGCATCGCAGATGCCGAGCGAATCAAGACGTTATATGGCACGGTACTTACCGGTGGCTCCGATGCGCGCGAAACGATGACCGTGCCGACGGCTGGCGACAACGATCGCGATTTTCCGCAGGTCGTTTCCCGCGCCACCATCGCGAACATCGTGCGGCAGCGTGCCGAGGAGATTTTTGAAATGGTCAGGGACCGGCTTGCGGATTCGCCCTTTGCCGCAGAGCCGCGGGCGCGAGTCGTGCTGTCGGGCGGCGCGTCGCAGCTCAATGGCCTGGCCGAACTCGGCACCCAGATTCTCGGCCGTCCGGTTCGCATCGGCCGTCCGCTCGGTTTCGGCCGGCTGCCCTCGGAGGCCAAGAGCGCTTCGTTCGCAGTGCCGTCCGGGCTGCTCGTTTACCCGCAATACGCTCATCTTGAACACGTTGAACCGCGGCATACGCGGCAGCTCAAGACAGGGACCGACGACGGCTATTTCGGAAAGGTCGGGCGATGGCTTCGCGAAGGCTTCTAATGAAATTTTTCCGACCCACCCTTTTTCCATCTTCGACGCTTTCGGCCTTCGGCCGCGGGCATGACCAGACAACGCGCGCGTAATCGAGAGGCAACGAAATGACACTCAACCTGACCCCCCCTGATATCGCCGAGCTCAAGCCCCGCATCACCGTGTTCGGTGTGGGTGGCGCTGGCGGCAATGCCGTCAACAACATGATCACCGCCGGTTTGCAGGGCGTCGACTTCGTCGTCGCCAACACCGACGCGCAGGCGCTCACCATGTCGAAGGCGCAGCGCATCGTGCAGATGGGCACCGTGGTGACCCAGGGCCTCGGCGCCGGCTCGCAGCCGGACGTCGGCGCTGCCGCCGCGCAGGAAGTGATCGACGAGATTCGTGATCACCTCTCGGGCGCCAACATGGTGTTCGTCACCTGCGGCATGGGCGGCGGCACCGGCACCGGTGCAGCCCCGGTGATCGCTAAGACCGCGCGCGACATGGGTATCCTCACCGTCGGTGTGGTGACCAAGCCGTTCCACTTCGAAGGCCAGCGCCGCATGCGCACCGCCGAATCCGGCATTGCCGAGTTGCACAAGGTGGTCGATACGCTGCTGATCATCCCGAACCAAAATCTGTTCCGGGTTGCCAACGAGAAGACCACCTTCGCCGACGCCTTCGCGATGGCCGACCAGGTGCTCTATTCGGGGGTCGCCTGCATCACCGACCTCATGGTCAAGGAAGGCCTGATCAACCTCGACTTCGCCGACGTGCGCGCGATCATGCGCGGCATGGGCAAGGCGATGATGGGCACCGGCGAGGCGTCCGGCGAGAAGCGCGCCAATCGGGCGGCCGAGGCGGCGATCGCCAACCCGCTCCTCGACGACGTGTCGATGAAGGGGGCGCGTGGCCTCCTCATCTCGATCACCGGCGGGCGCGACCTCACGCTCTACGAGCTCGACGAGGCCGCGACCCGCATCCGCGAGGAGGTCGATCCGGA
>NZ_JAQGJD010000004.1 GCF_028290785.1 Tardiphaga sp.
CGCATTTCGTGCTGAACCCCGACAAGTTCGACGTCGTGGTCGGCTCCAACCTGTTCGGCGACATCCTGTCGGATCTAGGCCCGGCCTGCACCGGCACCATCGGCATCGCGCCGTCGGGCAACATCAATCCGGCCGGCGATTTCCCGTCGGTGTTCGAGCCGGTGCACGGCTCGGCGCCGGATATCGCAGGCATGGGCATCGCCAATCCGATCGGCATGATCTGGTCCGGCGCCATGATGCTCGAGCACCTCGGTGAAAAGACCGCGGCGGACTCGATCGTCAAGGCGATCGAGCGCACGCTCGGCGAACGCACGTTGCGCACCCGCGATCTCGGTGGCCAGGCCGACACCGGCGCGTGCGGCAAGGCCGTGGCTGAGATGGTGGAGTAGGACGCTGTCGTCGTCCCCGCGAAAGCGGGGACCCATAGCCTCTGTCTGCCGCTGTTATGGACGATCGCTGCTACAGCGCCAGACATGATGACAGCGGCTATGGGTCCCGGGTCGGCGCTCGCTTTGCTCGCTGGCCCGGGACGACAGTTCTTCTTGTCAGCCCGCTGCGATCCTGCGGCAATGCGCCCACGCCGCGGCGATCAGGTTGTCGCTCGCTTCCGGCGTGCGGAACGCGGAGTGCGCCGACAGCGTCACATTGGGCAGCGCGGTCAGCGGATGGCCGGCCGGCAACGGCTCGATGTCGAACACGTCGAGCCCGGCGTGGCGCAGGTGGCCGGATTTCAACGCGTCGATCATCGCGGCTTCGTCGACCACGGCGCCGCGTGCGGTGTTGACGAGAATGGCGCCCGGCTTCATCTGCGCGATGCGCGCGCGGGTGAGGAAGCCGCGGGTGCCGTCGTTGAGCAGCAGGTGCAGCGAGACCACATGGCTTTGTGCCAGCAGGGTATCGATATCGACGAAATCGACGCCGGGATATTGCTTCGGCGACCGATTCCAGGCGATCACCTTCATGCCGCTGCCGAGCGCAATGCGCGCGGCTTCCGCCGCGATGCCGCCGAAGCCGATCAGGCCCAGCGTCTTGCCGGTCAATTCCATGCCATCGTCGCGCAGCCAGTTGCCGGCGCGCATTTCGCGGTCCATTTTGGCGAGGCCGCGGGCGCTCGCCCACATCAGCGCGATGGCGCATTCGGCCACCGCGGTGTCGCCATAGCCGCGGATCAGGTGCACCTCGATGCCGAGCCCGGCGAGTTCTTCCGGATTCATGTAGCTGCGCGCGCCGGTGCCGAGAAACACCACATGCTTCAGGCCGGTACATTTCTTCGCGATGTCGGTGGGCAGATAGGTGTGATCGACGATGGCGATCTCGGCGCCATCGAGCACGCCCGGCAGTTCGTCCGGCTTCACATCGGCATCACGATGAATCTTCACCGCGATATCGCCGGGCAGGGCCAGCCGTTCGACAATCATCGCCAGCGATTCACTGGCATCGACAAATACAGCGCGCATGGGAGTTTTGCTTTCGGGTTGTCGTTTCTAGAAGTCTGCATTCATCGAGATTGAAGCGCTTTGAATCGTGTCCCGGACGCGGTGCGGCACTCTTGTGCCGCTCCGCAGAGCCGGGACCGTACCAGACGCTGGAGTTTTTGGCGGTCCCGGCTCTGCGGTGCACCACGCCTCCTGCGGAGGCGCAGTGCACCGCGTCCGGGACAAGATCTACCAAAATGAATCGCACTCTAGCAGCCGTCATCGCGGGGGTATTTTGTTTACTTGGTCGCGACGCCGGCGAGGGCCAGCACGGTGTGCATCAGGACATTGGCGCCGGCGGTGCAGTCGGCCTGGGTGGCGTCTTCCAGCTCGTTGTGGCTGATGCCGTCCTTGCACGGCACGAACACCATCGCCGCCGGCATGATGGTGTTGAGATTGCAGGAATCGTGGCCGGCGCCGGAGGTGATGCGGCGATGGCTGTAGCCCAGCGCCTGCGCGGCATTCTCGACCGCGTCCACCAGCGCCTTGTCGAAATGCGTCGGCGGCTTGTGCCAGACTTTTTCGAGCTTGACCTCGACCTTGCGATGCGCGGCGATCTCGGCCACCGCGGCCGTCAGCGCCTTGTCGAGATGGTCCATGATCTCGGCATCGGCGCTGCGCATGTCCACGGTGAAGGCGATCTCGCCGGGAATCACGTTGCGCGAAGGGCTGGCGATCACCGCCTCGCCGATGGTGCCGACCGCCTTCGGCCCAAAACCCGAAGCGATGCGCTCCACCGCCAGCACGATCTCCGACAGCGTCGCCAGCGCGTCGCGGCGCAATGTCATCGGCGTCGAGCCGGCATGGCTTTCGAAGCCGGTGATCTGGCCGTCATACCACAGCACGCCCTGGCCGGAATCCACCACGCCGATGGTCTTGCCTTCGGCCTCCAGGATCGGGCCCTGCTCGATGTGCAGTTCGACGAAGCCGGTGAATTTCTGCGTGCCGACCGCGACGTCGCCGCGATAGCCGATCGAGTCGAGGGCTTCGCCGACGGTGACGCCGGCGCTATCCTTGCGGGACAGGATGTCATCGGTGGTGAAGTCGCCGACATAGGCCGCCGACGCCATCATCGCCGGCGCGAACCGTGAGCCTTCCTCGTTGGTCCAGTTGGCGATGCAGATTGGCAGCTCGGTCTCGATGCCGGCGTCGTTCAACGTGCGCACCACTTCTAGCGCGGCCAGCGTGCCCAGCACGCCGTCGAACTTGCCGCCAGTGGGCTGGGTGTCGAGATGCGAGCCGAGGCCGATCGGCGGCTTCGACATGTCGCGTCCCTTGCGCAGCGCGAACATCGAACCCAGCGCATCGACATGCACCTCGCAGCCGGCGGCTTCGCACGCGGCGCGAAACCAGTCGCGGACCTGCTTGTCCTCAGGACCGAGCGTCAGCCGCTTCACGCCGCCCTTCGGCGTGCCGCCGAACTTTGCGGTTTCGTGAATGGTGCCCCAGAGCCGCGCGGAATCGATTTGCAAATTGGTTGCGATCTGGGTCATGCAGTTGGCCTCGAAATTTTTGTTGATGACGCTTGCTTTTCAATGACGCGGTCAGGCGGGCGCGTCAACCGACGTGCTTTCCTGCGCAAGCTTGGTGGCGAGATCGGCGACGAGTTCGATCGCGACCGTGTCCGGCGACGCCAGCCAGCTGGCCGAAAACGTCAGCGGCGCAATTTTCAGATCGGTGCAGAGCAGCTGCAGTCGTCCGGACGCCAATTCGTTCTCGATAATCGCCGTGGGGATCAGCGCGATGCCGAGCCCCTCGATCGCCATGTGGATCACGGTGGACATCGATGCACTGGCGTGCAGCCGGATCGGCGGCAGGTCAGGCCGGTTGAACAGCGAACGCACGATCTCGTAGGGTCGGGTCTTGCGCGAAAAGGTGATGATGGGAAATTTCGCGAGATCGTGCACCGAGAGCGGGCCATCGCCAAGCTTGAGCGAGGGGCTGGCGAGGAATCCGACCGGGTAGTCGCACAGCACCCGGTTGTGAACATTGGGGGTCGATAGCGGCCCGAGCACGAAGGCGAGATCGATCTCCTGCGCCTGCAGCCGCGCGTTCAGGTTCGGCGTGATGTCGACCTCGATCTCGAGCGACAGGTTGGGATAGGCGATGTTGACGTCCTTGATCAGTCGCGACAGCCAGGTATGCACGATGGTCTCGGCGACGCCGAGCCGCAGCACGCCGTGCATCGCCGAGCGGTTGCCGACCGCGGCCATCATCTCCGAGCGCAGTCCGATCAGCTTTTCCGCGTAGACCATCATCTGGCGACCTGCTGGCGTCGGCGACGCCACGCGGTGGTCGCGCTGCAGCAGCCTGACGCCGAGTTCGCGTTCGAGCTGGGCGATCCGCTGCGAGATCGCCGGCTGGGTGGTGTTGAGTTTGTGAGCCGCGCCCCGGAAGCTGCCGAGCGTCACGACCCACAGGAAGGTCTCGATTGCCTTGAAGTCCACCATTTCTCTAGCCGCCCTCGGATCGATAAAAATATTTTATCGATCCCGATTAAAAAGTAAGATTAGACTTTATAGTAGACATAGGTTTTCATCACTGTCGAGATAATAGGCAGGGCGACGTTATGGCTGATTTAGCGGCACAGCAGCACCTCGACGGCGCCGACGCGGTGTCTCCGAGCGTCCAGGCGCGCCGCGACTACCGCGCCGGCAAATATGGCTCGACCGCCGGCGTTGCCCCCGGCTTCGTCCAGGGCAACCTGGTGATCCTGCCGGAAGCGCAGGCGGGCGCCTTCCATCGCTTCTGCCAGCTCAATCCGAAGCCATGCCCGATCATCGGCATGTCGGAAGTCGGCGATCCCCGGATTCCTTCGCTGGGTCTCGATCTCGATATCCGCACCGACATTCCGCGCTACGTGGTGTGGGAGAATGGCGAGGCGATCGACCGGCCGGCCGAGGTGATGAAATACTGGCGCGACGATCTGGTCTCGTTCGTGATCGGTTGCTCCTATTCGTTCGAAGAGGCGATGCTGGCCGACGACCTGCCGATCCGTCACATCGAACAGGATGTCCTGGTGCCGATGTACCGCACCAATATCGCCTGCAAGCCGGCAGGTCCGTTCGCCGGTCCGATGGTGGTGTCGATGCGGCCGCTGAAGCCGGCCGACGCAATCCGCGCGGTGCAGATCACGTCACGCTTCCCCGCGGTGCACGGCGCGCCGGTGCATCTCGGTCTGCCGCAGTCGATCGGCATCAGTGACATCAACAAGCCCGACTATGGCGACGCCGTGCAAATTCACGACGATGAGATCCCGGTGTTCTGGGCCTGCGGCGTCACGCCGCAAGCCGTCATCGCTGCGGCGCGCGTGCCGTTCGCGATCACCCACGCGCCCGGAGTGATGCTCGTTACCGACCTCCAGAATAAGCATTTGGCTGTTTTATAAGAAGCAGCTTGCCGATCTTTCAGGCTTTACCGTACCCTTGATTAGTTTCATCGATAGCCGCCGGTCACAAAGGATCACGATATGACAATCTCTCGCCGAAACGTACTGCTGGGAGGCGCTGCCTCCGCCGCGCTGCTGCCGCTTGCCACCACTGCTGTCCGCGCGCAGGTCAAGGAAGTCGTGATCGGCGTGATCTATCCGCTGTCCGGCGCCAGCGCGCAGATCGGCGTCGATGCCCAGAAGGCGTTCGAAACCGCGGCCGACATCATCAACAAGGACCATGATTTCGCGCTGCCGATGGCGAAGGGCGAAGGCTTTAGCGGTCTCGGCGGCGCCAAGGTGCGCCTCGTATTCGCCGACCATCAGGCCGATCCGCAGAAGGGCCGCGCCGAAGCCGAGCGCCTGATCACCCAGGAGAAGGTCTGCGCCATCGTCGGCAGCTACCAGAGCTCCGTGGCGGTCACCGTCAGCCAGATCTGCGAGCGCTACCAGATCCCCTACATCTCGGCCGACAACTCGTCGCCCAGCCTGCATCGCCGCGGCCTCAAGTTCTACTTCCGCGCAGCACCCCATGACGAAATGTTCTCGACCGCGATGTTCGACTTCTTCGATGCGATGAAGAAGAAGGGCCAGAAGATCGAGACCCTGGCGCTGTTCCATGAAGACACCATCTTCGGCACCGACTCCGCCAACGCGCAGCTCAAGCTCGCTGCCGACCGCGGCTACAAGATCGTCGCCGACATCAAGTACCGCGCCAACTCGCCGTCGCTCACCGCCGAAGTGCAGCAGCTCAAGGCAGCCGATGCCGACGTGCTGATGCCGTCGAGCTACACCACCGACGGCATCCTGCTGATCAAGACCATGGGCGAACTCGGCTACAAGGCCAAAAATATTGTGGCCCAGGACGCCGGCTTCTCCGAGAAGGCGCTGTACGACGCGGTCGGCGACAAGATCCCAGGCGTGATCTCGCGCGGTTCGTTCTCGCTCGATCTCGCCGCCAAGCGGCCGATGGTCGGCAAGATCAACGACCTGTACAAGGAGAAGTCGGGCAAGGACTTCAACGACTACTCGTCGCGCCAGTTCATGGGCCTGATCGTGATGGCCGATGCCATCAACCGCGCCAAGTCCACCGACGGCGAGAAGATCCGCGAAGCCCTGGTCGCCACCGACATGCCGGGCGACGTCACCATCATGCCGTGGGAAAAGGTCAAGTTCGACGACATGGGCCAGAACAACTTCGCCAACCCGGTGCTGCTGCAGTACAATGGCGGCAAGTTCGAGACCATCTATCCGCCGCAGGGCGCGGTCGCCGAAGCCGTCTGGCCGATGAAGTAAGCGGTCGCTCTATTGAGCGATCACGACTAACCGGGCGGCGGCTTTTTCCCTCCCCCCGCACTTGCGGTGGGGAGGGTGGCCGGCCGATAGGCCGGTCGCGTGGGGGGCGCCACAGACGCTTTCGCCCGCGGCGCCCCCACCCCGGCCTCCACTCCCGACGATGCTATCGCATCGTCGTCCGTTCGGCCGACCCTCCCCACCGCGCGCTGCTGTGCAGCGCTTGGGGGAGGGATACTACTGCCGCCTTCACTCTACGACACTGAGAGGATCGCAACTTGACCGCCGCGACGATAATCCAGAGCCTCGCCAGCGGATTGCTGATGGGGCTGCTCTACGGCCTGATCGCGGTCGGCCTTGCGCTGATCTTCGGTCTGATGGACGTGACCAACTTCGCCCATGGCGAGTTCCTGATGCTGGCGATGTATGGCGCGTTCTTCCTGTTCGCGTTCTTCGCGGTCGATCCGCTGCTGGCGGCGCCGCTGGTGGCCGCCGGGATGTTCGTGTTCGGCGCGGTGATCTATCTGCTGATTGTGCGCTTCGCCATGCGGGCCAAGGCCAATATCGGCATGGTGCAGATCTTCACCACCTTCGGTTTGGCCATCCTGATGCGCGGCCTCGCGCAGTTCTTCTTCACCCCGGACTATCGCAGCATCCCGACCTCCTGGCTCGGCGGCAAGACGGTGTCGTTCGGCGGCATCTTCCTGCCGGTGCCGCAGCTGGTCGGCGCGCTGATCTCGGTCGCCGCCTTCGGCGCGCTGTTCTTTTTCATCAAGAAGACCGATTTCGGCCGCGCCCTTGAAGCTACGCGGGAAGACGCCGGCGCCGTGGCGCTGGTCGGCATCGACAAGAACAAGGTGTTCGCGCTCGGCTGGGGCCTCGGCTCCGCGCTGGTCGGCCTCGCCGGCGCGGTGATGGCGTCGTTCTTCTATATCTATCCCGATGTCGGCGCGTCGTTCGCGCTGATCGCCTATGTCACCGTGGCGCTGGGCGGCTTCGGCTCGGTATTCGGCGCTTTCGCCGGCGGCATCATCGTCGGCCTCGTCGAGGCTTCCACCGCGCTCATTCTGCCGCCGTCGCTGAAGTCGGTGGGCATCTACGCCGTCTATCTGCTGGTGGTGTTCATCCGGCCCCGCGGCCTGTTCGGATCGATCTGATGGATACAACCTTCGCCCAGAGCCGCCGCCGCGACCTGATCCTGGCCATCTTCCTGGCCGCGCTCGCCGCCGTCGTCCCGTTCTTCGTCAAGGACGTCAACATCCAGAACATCATGGTGCTGACCCTGATGTGGGCGGCGCTGTCGCAGAGCTGGAATATCCTCAGCGGCTATTGCGGCCAGATCTCGCTCGGCCACGCGCTGTATTTCGGCCTCGGCGCCTACACCACGACGCTGCTGTTCACGAAATTCGGTGTGCTGCCGTGGTTCGGCATGGTGGCCGGCGGCACGATCTCCGCGCTCATCGCGCTGGGGCTGGGCTATCCCACCTTCCGGCTGCGCGGGCACTATTTCGTCATCGCCACCATCGTCATCGCCGAGATCGGCCTGCTGCTGTTCCACAACTGGGATTATGCCGGCGCGGCGCTGGGCATCGACGTGCCCGTGCGCGGCGATAGCTGGGCCAAGTTCCAGTTCACCAGGAGCAAGCTGCCCTATTACTACTTCGCGCTGGTGTTCTGCTGCGTCGCCTGGCTGGTGACCTGGAAGCTGGAAAATTCCAAATGGGGTTTCTGGTGGCGCGCGGTGAAGGACAATCCGGACGCGGCCGAAAGCCTCGGCGTGGTGGTGTTCAATTCCAAGATGGGCGCCGCCGCGATCTCCGCCTTCATGACCGCCATTGGCGGCGCGTTCTACGCGCAATATGTCTCCTACATCGATCCGGACAGCGTCATGACCTTCCAGTTCTCGCTGCTGATGGCGTTGCCGGCGGTGCTGGGCGGTATCGGCACGTTGTGGGGGCCGGTGCTCGGCGCGGTGATTTTGATTCCGCTCACCGAACTCACGCGAAATTATCTCGGCGGCTCCGGCCGCGGCGTCGATCTCATCCTCTACGGTGCGGTGATCGTGCTGATCTCGCTGGCGCGGCCGGAAGGCCTCATCGGCCTGTTCTCGCGCAAACCGGCTTCCAAAGGAGTGCCGCAATGACGACGCCCCTGCTTGAAACCCGCGGCGTCTGGCAGCGCTTCGGCGGCCTGATCGCCAACAGCGATGTCTCGATTTCGGTCGGCGCCGGCGAGATCGTTGGCCTGATCGGTCCCAATGGCGCCGGCAAGTCGACTCTGTTCAACCTGATCGCCGGCGTGCTGCCGCCGACGCAAGGGTCGATCTGGTTCAACGGCGAGGACGTCACCCGCATGCCGGCCGCGGAACGTTGCCAGCGCGGCATCGCCCGCACCTTCCAGGTGGTGAAGAGCTTCGAGACCATGACGGTGATCGACAACGTCATCGTCGGTGCGCTGGTGCGCACCACGGTGATGCGCGACGCCCGCCGCAAGGCGCAGGAAGTGCTGGAATTCTGCGGCCTCGGCGCGCGCGCCAACGTGCTCGCCAGCCAGCTCATTCCGTCGGAGAAGCGCCGCCTCGAAGTGGCGCGCGCGCTGGCCACCGAACCGAAGCTGCTGCTGCTCGACGAATGCCTCACCGGCCTGACGCCGCTGGAGGCGCAGTCCGGCGTCGCTTTGGTCCGCAAGGTCCGCGAGACCGGCGTCACCGTCCTGATGGTCGAGCACGTCATGGAAATCGTCATGCCGCTGGTCGACCGCGCCATCGTGCTCAATCTCGGAAAAGTCCTCGTCGAGGGCAAGCCCACGGACGTCGTGCGGCATCCGGAAGTCATCAGCGCTTACCTCGGGGATCGTCATGCTATCAGTGCATGAAGTCACCACCGCCTATCAGGGGCTGGTCGCGATTTCTTCCGTCACCATCGAAGTCGCCAAGGGCGAGATCGTCGCGGTCTGCGGCGCCAATGGCGCCGGCAAATCGACGCTGATCAAGACCATCGCCGGCGCCGAGCGTCCGCGCTCCGGCACCGTGACCTTCGACGGCGAACAGATCAACGGCGTGCCGCAGCATCTGATCACCGCGCGCGGCATTGCCTACGTGCCGGAAAACCGCCGGCTGTTTCCGCGCCTCTCGGTCGGCGACAACCTGCGGCTCGGCAGCTACATGTATCGCGGCAAGCCGGATCGCGATGAGCCTCTGAAGCTGGTGTTCGAGCTGTTCCCACGTTTGTCGGAACGCCTCGAGCAGCGCGCCGAAACGCTGTCGGGCGGCGAGCAGCAGATGCTCGCGATCGGCCGCGCGCTGATGACCCGTCCGCGGCTGCTGATGCTGGACGAGCCGTCGCAGGGCATCATGCCGAAGCTGGTCGATGAGATTTTCCAGGCGGTTGTCAAGATCCGCGACATGGGCATGACCGTCTTGATCGTCGAGCAGCGCATGTCGGAAGTGCTGGAGATCGCCGACCGCGCCTACATCCTGCAAACCGGCCGCGTCCAGATGCAGGGCAACGCCGCGGAGATTCTCGGCAATCCGGATGTGCGCAAGGCGTATCTGGGGCTGTAGGTTCGAGTTTTCACCGCAATCACCACCGTCATCCTGAGGTGCCGTCGCCCTTGCGACGGCCTCGAAGGATGGCCGCGAGCACCGGCCCCTGTGGCTGCATCCTTCGAGGCTCGCCGAAGACGGCGAGCACCTCAGGATGACGACGGTGAGTGGTGGTCATGCTCCACCAACCCCAGCCCGAACGTGTCCGACAAATCCTTCACCTGCGCCGGCGACAGGAACCGCGGGTTCAGTCCCCGCAGCAGCAGGTACAGTTTCGCGGTCTCTTCCAGTTCTTCGATGGCGTACACCGCGGCTTCCAGCGAATCCCCGGACACCACCGGGCCGTGGTTGGCGAGCAGCACCGATGAATACTGGCCGGCCAATCCCTTAATGGCGTCGGCTACCGCCGGGTCGCCTGGCCGATAATACGGCAGCAGCGCCGTGGCGCCGCATTTCATCAGGTAATACGGCGTCATCGGCGGCAGCGCCGCGCGCGGATCGATCTCGGGGAGCATCGACAGCGCGACCGAGTGGGTGGAATGCAGATGCACCACCGCACGCGCCGCGCTGCGGGTCTGGTACAGCGCGCTGTGCAGCGGCACTTCCTTGGTGGGGGCGTCACCCGACAGCAGCCGGCCGTCAGAACCGAGCCGCGACAGTTTCGCCGGGTCGAGCGATCCCAGCGAGGCGTTGGTCGGTGTCACCAGCCAGCCGCCGTCGTCGCAGCGCACGCTGATATTGCCGGAGGAACCCGGGGTCAGCCCGCGCTCGAACAACGAGCGGCCGAGCCGGCAGATTTCCTCGCGCCATTTCGTTTCCATCGCGGCAATCCTTTTCGGCTTTTTCACACGCTTTCGCCGCACGGCCAAGCCGTGTTACCCAAGGCCAAGTGAACGATAAGGCCGCGCAGCAAGCCGGCCATGAGGAAACCGAAGGATCGCCGCATGCCGCCGACTGCATCTGAGAAACCGCGCGTTGCCGTAATCGGGCTGGGCTCGATGGGCTACGGCATGGCGACCTCCCTGAGACGTGCCGGTTTCGCGGTGACCGGCTGTGACGTGTCGGCGGACTCCGTCAAACGCTTCGTCGGCGAAGGCGGCCAGGGCGCGGCGACGCCCGCCGCGGCGGCGCAAAATGCCGACATCATTGTCAGCGTGGTTGTCAATGCCGCCCAGACCGACGCCATTTTGTTCGGCGTGAATGGTGCCGCCGCGACCCTGGCGAAGGGCGCCGTATTCGTCTCCTGCGCGACCATGGACCCGGATGTGGCGCGACGGCTCTCCAGGGAGCTCGAGGCCACCGGCCGGCACTATTTGGACGCACCGATCTCCGGCGGCGCGCAGCGCGCGGCCGAGGGCGGCCTCACCATCCTGGCCTCCGGCAGCGCGGCGGCTTTTGCCAAGGCCCGGCCGGCGCTCGATGCGATGTCCGCCAAGCTCTACGAGCTAGGCGACGCCGCAGGGCAGGGCGCGGCCTTCAAGATGATCAACCAGCTTCTGGCCGGCGTGCATATCGCCGCCGCCTCCGAGGCGATCGCCTTTGCCGCCAAGCAGGGGCTCGACATCCGCAAGGTCTATGAGGTGATTACCGCCTCGGCGGGCAATTCCTGGATGTTCGAGAATCGCATGCCGCATGTGCTCGATGGCGATTACACGCCGCGCAGCGCGGTAGATATTTTCGTCAAGGACCTCGGCATCATCCAGGACATGGCGCGCACGGCGAAATTCCCGGTGCCGGTGTCGGCCGCGGCGTTGCAGATGTTCCTGATGACCTCGGCCTCCGGCATGGGCCGCGACGACGACGCCTCGGTGGCGCGGATGTATGCGAAGGTCACGGGGACGAAGCTGCCGGGGGATGGCTAGCGTAGTCGTCATTGCGAGGAGCGAAGCGACGCGGCAATCCAGAGGCCATAAGCAAAGACTGGATTGCTTCGTCGCAAGGGCTCCTCGCAATGACGGGGAGGGGTCGGTGCTCTAACTGCCAACTACGCATGCGCCTACAAGGGAAACTGCCAAAATGCCCCGCTTCGCCGCCAATCTCAGCATGATGTTCAACGAGCATCCGTTCCTCGATCGTTTCGATGCCGCAGCGAAGGCCGGCTTCACCGCGGTGGAATTCCTGTTTCCCTACGAGCATCCCGTGGAAGCCATCGCGGAGCGGCTGGAGCGTAACGGGCTGACGCAGGCGCTGTTCAACCTGCCGCCGGGCGACTGGAACGCCGGCGAAAAAGGCTTTGCCGCAAGGCCCGACAAGTTCGACGAGTTGCGGCAGAGCATCCACACCGCGCTGCCCTATGCCACGGCCACCGGCGTGCGGCGCCTGCATCTGATGGCGGGCATCGCCGACCGCAAGGATCCGAAGGCCGTGGCGGCGTTCCGCAAGTCGCTGGAGTGGGCAGCGAATTTCCTCGGCGAGCACGGCATCGACGTGGTGATCGAGCCGATCAATTCGCGCGACGTGCCCGGCTACTTCCTCAATGACTTCATGTTCGCGCGCGACCTGATCGTCGATATGGGAATCCCCAATGTCGGCCTGCAGTTCGACATCTACCACTGCCAGATCCTGCATGGCGACGTCACCATGCGGCTGCGCGAGATGCTGCCCCATATCGGGCATATCCAGATCGCCAGCGTGCCGTCGCGAAATGAGCCCGGCGAGGAGCTGAACTATCCGTTCCTGTTCGAGGAACTCGACCGGCTCGGCTACGAGCACTTCGTCGGCTGCGAATATCGCCCGGCCGGCGACACCGTCGCAGGCCTCGGCTGGTTTCAACCCTATGCCGGAGCGAAAGCATGACGCTGGCGCTGGGCTGCATCGCCGACGATTACACCGGCGCCTCCGACCTCGCCAACACGCTGACGCGCTGCGGGTTGCGCACCGTGCAGACCATCGGCATTCCCGCCGACGATCTCGATCTGCCGGAGGTCGATGCCGTCGTGGTGTCGCTGAAGAGCCGCTCCATCGAAGCCGGGCTCGCGATAGAGCGCTCGCGCGCCGCCGAAAAGTGGATCCGCAGCCGCGGCGCCGATCACGTGCTGTTCAAGATCTGCTCGACCTTCGACTCCACCGACGCCGGCAATATCGGCCCGGTGATGGACGCGCTGCGCGCCGACTCCGGCGACGCCATCGTGCTGGTGACACCGGCGTTTCCGGAGACCGGCCGCACCGTCTACCAGGGCAACCTGTTCGTCGGCGCGGTGCCGCTGAACGAGAGCCCGCTGAAGGATCACCCGCTCAATCCGATGCACGATTCCAATCTGGTGCGGGTGCTGGCGCGCCAGAGTGCGGCGAAGGTCGGCCTGCTCGATCTCGCCACCGTCACCCGCGGGCCGGAGGCGGTGCGGGCGCATCTCGATGGTCTCGTCGCCAAGGGATTTGGTGCTGTTATCGCCGACGCGGTGTTCGGCCTCGATCTCGAAACCCTCGGCGTGGTGGCGCTGGGGCATCGCGTCTCGGTGGGCGCGTCCGGCCTCGGCCTCGGACTGGCGCGCGCGCTGGTGGCGTCGGGTCGCGTCGCGTCGCAACCGGTCTGCGCGACGACCGACGATCCTGTGGGTGGTTCCGCGGCCTGTCTGGCCGGTAGTTGTTCGCAGGCCACGCTGCAGCAGATCGCCCGCGCCGAGCAGACCATGCCGGTGTTGCGTCTCGATCCCGAGCGGATCGTCACCGGCGCGGAGGAGACCGCGCGGGCGCTGGCCTGGGCCAAAGAGCGTCTCGGCCAAGGGCCGATCCTGATCGCCTCGAGCTCGACGCCGGATCAGGTCGCGGCCGTGCAGGCCCGCCATGGCCGCGATGCCGCCGGCCACGCCATCGAGCAGGCGATGGCCGATCTCGCCGAGGGTCTGGTACAGGCCGGCGTGCGGCGGCTGGTGGTCGCCGGCGGCGAGACTTCCGGCGCGGTGGTGGACCGGCTCGGCATACCCGGTTTTCTGGTCGGTGCCGAGATCGCACCCGGCGTGCCGGTGCTGCGCGCCGTCGGCGCGCCCCCCGCGATGCTGCTGGCGCTGAAATCCGGCAATTTTGGCGGCGCGGAGTTCTTCCGTGACGCGCTGCAGTTGATGCGGTGATCGTGCAGCGCGCATTCCTTGGACGCACCATCGCACCGTGCTTCGCCTAATTTCTTAACGCTACATCGCTAGAATCTGTCGGTGAAACTGATCTCGACATTGAGGTCGGTGTTCGGCAGCCGCGATCGTGTCCGTCATATGGTTCGACGATTCGCCGATGGTACACGCCTAAGGACATAGCTGATGCTCGCCTCGCTTTCCATCCGCGCCAAGGTCACGATTGTTCTTTCAATCCTGCTGCTTGCGATGACGGTCATGGGCTTGTTTTCCATTCGCAAGTTGCAGTTGAGCAATGCCGACACGATTGAAATCCAGTCGAACTGGCTGCCAAGCGTCGGAGCGCTCAGCGCCCTGCGCCAATCGACCAACGCCTACCGAGGCGTGGTGCGCGAACATATCCTGTCGGAAACCATCGAGCAGATGGATACGACGGAAAAGCAACTGGCCAAGATATCGAAACGCGCGGCCGAAGAGCGGGCGGCCTATGCCAAAATGATCAGCGCGCCCGGTGAACTAGCCATCTTCCGCGATTGGGAGCGACAATGGGACGAATACGAAAAAGGCAGCCTGACAGTTGTCGCGATGGATAGGAAGAATTTTGGCAAGAGCTTTCATGAGGCTCATGAGCTGAACCAGAAGGTTGTAAACCCCGTGGGCAGCGATGCCGACGAGTTTCTAAAGAAGCTCGCTGACTTCAACAAGCAAGGCGCGGACGACACGGCAAGACTGGCGAACGAGAGCTATGCCTTTTCCTTCAGATTGCTGGCTTCCCTTCTGGGCGCGTCGCTGGTCCTCGCCATCGGCGTCGGCATCTACCTGGTCAAGGACGTCTCCCGCGGCATTGCCTCGATCGTCCAGCCGATGCAGGCGCTCGGCGCCGGCGATCTGACAGCGGTGGTGCCGCATCAGGGCATGAAGACCGAAATCGGCACGATGGCGGATTCGCTACAGGTCTTTAAACAGGCGCTGATCGACAAGAAGGCCGCGGACGAGGCCGCGATGGTCGATGCCGAAGCCAAGATCGAACGCGGCCGTCGCGTCGATGGCATCACGCGCGATTTCGAAGCGATGATCGGCGAGATCGTCGATACCGTGTCGTCGGCCTCCACCGAACTCGAAGCTTCCGCCAGCACGCTGACCGCGACCGCGGAGCGTTCGCGGGAATTGACCACGGCCGTCGCTGCCGCGTCGGAAGAAGCCTCCACCAATGTGCAGTCGGTGGCGTCCGCTACTGAAGAGATGGCGTCGTCGGTCAACGAGATCAGCCGCCAGGTGCAGGAATCGGCGACGATTGCCGGCCAGGCCGTCGATCAGGCGCGCAAGACCAACGATCGCGTCGGTGAACTCGCCAAGGCCGCTGCGCGGATTGGTGACGTGGTCGAGTTGATCAACACCATCGCCGGACAGACCAACCTGCTGGCGCTGAACGCGACCATCGAAGCGGCGCGTGCCGGCGAAGCCGGTCGTGGCTTTGCGGTGGTGGCTTCCGAAGTGAAGGCGCTGGCGGAGCAGACCGCCAAGGCCACCGGCGAGATCAGCATGCAGATCTCCGGCATCCAGGCGGCGACGCAGGAGTCGGTCAACGCGATCAAGGAGATCGGCGACACCATCGGCCGAATGTCGGAAATCTCCTCGACCATCGCCTCGGCGGTGGAAGAACAGGGCGCGGCGACGCAGGAGATTTCCCGCAACGTGCAGCAGGCCGCGCAGGGCACCATGGAAGTGTCGTCCAACATCACCGACGTGCAGCGCGGCGCCAGCGAAACCGGCTCGGCCTCGTCGCAGGTGCTGTCGGCCGCGCAGTCGCTGTCTGGTGACAGCAACCGGCTAAAGGCCGAGGTCGGCAAGTTCCTAAGCGCGGTACGCGCGGCGTAAGCGCCGTCGGCCCTTTCTTTCCTCTCCCCTGCGCGAAGCGTAGCTTCGCTGGGTGGGAGAGGGTGGATCGAATGCGAAGCGTTCGAGACGGGTGAGGGGGCGCCCCAAGCTCCGAGCCTCGCCACTACCCCTCATCCGTCGCGGCTGCGCCGCGCCACCTTCTCCCACCTAGCGAAGCTTCGCTTCGCGCGGGGGAGAAGGAAGAAGAAAACAAGCGCCTGGTAAATTCACGGAGCCGGTCCGCTCAATCCCGCATCGCCCGGCTGCCTCAATAGGCACGCGCCCGCGCAGCAAATGCGCATTACCAATAGTTCATCTACGCAGCCGGTCGCTTCGGGCCTGAAACTGTTGTTCCGTGGCCACGACGTACCGCAAATATTAACAATCCCGTTGAAGTGATAGCGCGTGACCGGCGCTGCGTTGGCAATTTCGCCTGAGGTCGGGTAGGTCTTGCAGTGCGAAGAGGCCTGCCGGCTCGCGCGACAGCGTCACGTCATCGTCGTCCACTGATGAACCAAGCTCATAGGCGCATGCGGCGCCGGCTGGCTATTCGGGCGTCGGGGACTGCGTTAACAGGGTTGTCGGGGCGTGGTTGGCGGGCTGTGGGCTCGTCGCGTCCGTTCATGCATCGAGGGCTGACTGTTCATGATTGCTTTAGTGCGCATCGCTTTGAGCCGGCCCTATACGTTCGTCGTGCTCGCGCTGCTGCTGCTGATCGTCGGCCCGCTGGCCGCGCTGCGCACGCCGACCGATATCTTTCCCGAGATCCGCATCCCCGTGATCGGCGTGATCTGGCAATATACCGGCCTGCCGCCGGACCAGATGGCTGGCCGCATCACCACGCCGTTCGAACGCTCGCTGACCACCACGGTCAACGACATCGAACACATCGTGGCGAATTCCTATGCCGGCTTCGGTATCGTCAAGATCTTCTTCCAGCCCAATGTCGACATCCGCACCGCCAATGCCCAGGTCACCGCGATCTCGCAGACCCTGCTGCGGCAGTTGCCGCCGGGCGCGACGCCGCCGCTGATCCTGAACTATTCGGCCTCCACGGTGCCGATCATCAACATCGCGCTGTCAGGCGAAGGTTTTAACGAGCAGCAGCTCCAGGATATCGCCTTCAACCAGTTGCGCACCCAGCTGGTCACCGTGCCCGGCGCCGCGATCCCGTTCCCGTTCGGCGGCAAGCAGCGCCAGGTCACCATCGATCTCAATCCCGGCGCGCTGCAAGCGCGCGGGCTGTCCGGCCAGGACGTCGCCAACGCGCTGGCGGCGCAGAACCTGATCACGCCGGTCGGCACCCAGAAGATCGGCGGATTCGAATACACCATCAACCTCAACAACTCGCCGCTGAAGATCGAGGAACTCGGCAACCTGCCGATCCGCGCCGTCAACGGCGCCATGGTCTATGTGCGCGACGTCGCCTCGGTGCGCGACGGCAACTCGCCGCAGACCAATATCGTCCATGTCGATGGCAGCCGGTCGGTGCTAATGCAGGTGCTGAAGGCCGGGTCGGTCTCGACGCTGGATATCATCGCCGGCATCAAGCAGAAGGTGATCGACTATCGCCCGGCGCTGCCCGACGGGTTGAAGATCAACTATATCGGCGACCAGTCCGGCTTCGTGCGCGGCGCCATTTCCGGCGTGGCGACCGAAGGCGCCATCGCGGCCCTGCTGACCTCGGTCATGATCCTGCTGTTCCTCGGCAGTTGGCGCTCCACCGTGATCATCGCGGTGTCGATCCCGCTGTCGATCCTTGGCGCCATCATCATGCTGTCGATGATCGGCGAGACCCTCAACATCATGACGCTCGGCGGCCTGGCGCTGGCGGTCGGCATTCTCGTCGA
>NZ_JAQGJD010000410.1 GCF_028290785.1 Tardiphaga sp.
TGATCAGGACAGCATTCGCTTGTGCGTAAGTCTCCGCCGCCTCAAGCATCTGCGCCTTAGTCAGGCCAGAGATCCGCTCCAGCTCCTCCCAGGAATAAGCGCGCGCTGCGGCGGCGAATTCATCGAATCCCAGCGTGTGCTGCCTGATGAAATCATGGTCGAGGACGTGCTTCTTGTCAGCCGCGGCCATCGATGCCGCGAAGGCGGCGGCGGCAGCGTCGCTCGGTGGGTGCGGCTTGCCATCATCGCCCGCGACCTTGCTTTGCCCTTGCGCCTGTAGGATATCGTCGGCTTCGATCAGCGCCTTGCTGATCCCGAAAATGACGGCAATATCGCCGCCGTTGCGCACTTGGTAATAAGAGGACGCAATCTTGGTCTCCTTGCCGGTAATCATTTGTGTCGGCGACTGCGGGTTGACGAACCGCTCCAGGCCACGCTCACGCAACGGATTGATGGCGACGAGCTTCACGCCGCGGCCGACGGCGTCCTGCAGATCGTGCAGCATCCGTGGTGACGAGGTACCGACGTTCTGCGCGATGTAAAAGATGCAGTCGGTGTTCTCGAAGTCGGACAACATGGCGGTACCGACCGAGGCTCCGATGCTTTGCGGCAGACCGACGGACGAGCTCTCGTGGCACATGTTCGAACTGTCCGGCAAATTGTTGCTGCCGTAGATGCGCGCGTAGAGCTGATACATGTAGGCGGTCTCGAGCGACGCCCGGCCCGACGTATAGAACTCGACGTTCTGGGGCCGCATGGCGCGCAATTCGCGACCGATTTCTTCGAAGGCCTCCTCCCATGATACCGGAACGTATTTGTCGCTGGCAGCGTCCCAGCGCATCGGATGCGTCAGCCGTCCGCGCTCTTCGAGATCGTGATCTCGCCAACCCTCCAATTTCGTCAGGGTGTGGGCAGCGAAGAAGCCACGATCGGCGCGCTTGGACGTCACTTCCCACGCGGTTGCCTTCGCGCCATTTTCGCAGAATTCCAGTGGATGCGGCTGCGCCGGCTTGCCCCATGCGCAACTGACGCACATGTATCCGTCGGGCTTGTTCTGGTGCGTTAGCAGCGGCGGTCCCTGAACCGCGAGGCCTTCTCGGAGCGTAATCTCCGTCACCGATCTGGCTGAGCCCCATCCCCCTGCCGGGCCAGCGTACGCCTCGATCTTCGGATTTTTACGCGGATTTCCGGACATTCTGATTTACCCATCGCTGCACGAGGCCTTTTTGTGATCTCAGAACAATGTCAATTGTTCCAAGTTCCCTTGGGCCGTTCGCCGCGCGCTATTTCTGTCAGAGCTGCGACGTGGCTTTCTGATGGCTGCACCATAGGCGGCGGCAAAGGAGTGAATTTCGATGTCGCAACTTTGCAATTTGGCCCGAGGTCATGGGGGAAGGCAGAAAACCAATGGTTCCTGTTCCCGACCGCCTAACTTCCATTTCGGATCGCGCGTCGATAGGCAGCGCTCGGCTTCCATCGCCACCACTGCTACGTCGTGATCCTGTTCCGCCGCGTCGATAGAGGCATGTGATTTGTCGACCGCGCGTCGTCGCTCGCGATTCTTCGATTCGGCGCCTCGAGCCTTCAATCCGGTTGGAGAGCCGGCACCCCGGGCGGACAGTCTAAATTCCTGAGGCCTGCAGGGCGCCGCATTAGGCAGCACAGCACTCGATGGTCGCGCGACCGCGCCAGCGGGCGGGGCGCACTCCCGGCGGATCGCGCTTATGCCGGCCGGTCGCGCCGACTGATCGATAGACGGCGACCCGACGCGAGCGCAACTTCAATCATCGCCGAGAGACGGGTCTGACTCGCGATTGTCCGCGGAAACTTTTGCCTCCAACAATGCGCGAAAATCCTCCTCCGCCTGAAACCAAAATTCATCAGCGCGGCCCTCCGGCCGTCCGGCCGCGTCCCACAGCTGATAAGCACGCAGTGCGATGGTGGGGACTTCTGACATCGGAGCTCCAATCTAAGTGCATGTTGGACCGTCGACAGGGGAAACGGGAGATGGATGTCGAGCGTTCCAACATAAGTTTCTGCCAGACGCGTACAACGGAATCGCCTAGCCAGGCGCTGCCACACGTGATGATGCCACCGGGCGCATCGGCGATGCCGCATTGTCAGATCTGCCGGCCGCACCAATAGCGCACCGCCCGATTAGGCCAGGGCGAGGCTCAGCGAGCGGCCGATTGCGGCCGTCGTGATTATAATGCGCTTGCTTCTTCGATACGAAGAAATCACCTGCTGTGCGCATCGTTCCGCGAAGCTATCGGCCGCTTCGACGACAAACCCCTACGCGCGGAAAGTTTTGTAGAGTTCAGGCCCGTCCTCCAGCTTCGAACTGTGAGACATCGTGGTGGCGAACGCCGCGACCCCGTGAGAGCCGTAGATAGCGGCTCGATTCTCTGAGGCATCAAGAACGGCTTCCTCGATCTGATTTCGCATCGATCCATTTTCGAGACTCTTTAAAAGCGTCTTCTAATGCTTGATGGATGCTCAATTCAGAACCGTCACGTACTACGACGCGCCACTCCTCATAGCTTTCGACGACAGTCAAAGTAAAACCTCGCCTTCATTCTACACTATCTTAGCGGTTAGTGATGTATTGCGGTAAAGCGCAGGGAACGCTTCTTAGCCATCGGCATTTGATGGTGGGGCTTCAACGCGAGGAGACAAAATGAAAAAAGTTATTATGACCGCCGCAGCGCTCGTGCTGCTTGGTACGCCCGCAGCATATGCGCAATCAGGCGCGAACCCTAGCGCGCCTCAAGCAAATTCCGCCGGAACGGGTGTGACCCAACCGGGGGTAACATCGACCGGCACCGCCGTTGATCGTAAGACCGGAACAACGGGTGCTGCACCAATGGCGACGGGATCAGAACGCGGCAATAACGCTAGTTCGCTCAGCGGCAACAATAGTGCAGCTGGTGCTAATTCAATGAATAATTCCGCTGAAGGCCGGACCTCGGGTGGTGGCGGCGGCGCTGGAGGCGGCAGCGGTAACTAGCGGTGAGAAAAGGCCCCTTTTTCGGGGCCTTTTTTATATCACTTGGGAACGACGGCCGGACCATCTGTACCGATGATTTGATCTATGTCATGGCGCCGGAATCGCTCCAGGGCGCAGGCGCGAGCGGCTTCAGTTCATCAGAACGATCGCCAGGGCCGGAGTTCGTTCTTAGCCAAAGGCTCCTGCCGTTTTTTTCGCTCGGTCCGGATCGGAGAAAATGGCGTGCCCAGCTCGCGGGCTTTAACCTGCACGGCCATGATTTTTCGCTTCGTGGCCGCTGCGGCACGGGCAGCCGATGCGCCTTGCGCAACAAGAGCCTTTAATTTCTCGATCTCTTCGGGTGTCCAACGAACAACGATCGGTCGCCGCGCCATGATCCCCTCCACCAATTGGTCGGCCATATTACGCAGTGGAGGATTGCCGGTTCCACGTCGCAAGCCTCGCCTGCAAGATGTCCTGCCCTGACGGTGAACCCGTCGGAAAGACCCCGCCCCAGGCGAACAGGAGGAAACCTTGAGCGGGGCCTAACGCGCCGAGAGCGCCAGTCGGCGCCAGCATCAAATGCGCGCGCCCGCCCCA
>NZ_JAQGJD010000046.1 GCF_028290785.1 Tardiphaga sp.
CGATGTCGAGGGACCCGAGCACCGCAGAGACATCGGCCAGCATGTGGCCGCGGCACATGAAATCCATGGCCTGGAGATGGGCGAAGCCCGGAGCCCGGATGTGGCAGCGATACGGTTTGGTGGTGCCGTCCGCCACCAGATAGACGCCGAACTCGCCCTTGGGGGCTTCGACGGCCGCGTAAACCTCGCCGGCTGGCACGTGAAAGCCTTCCGTGTAGAGTTTGAAGTGATGGATGAGCGCCTCCATCGAGCGCTTCATCTGGCCGCGCTTGGGCGGTGCCACCTTGCCGTCGAGCGACGTCACCGGCCCGCTTCCCTCGGGAGAGCGGAGCTTGTGGATGCATTGCTGCATGAGGCGGACCGATTCCCGCATCTCGAGCATCCGGATCACCTGGCGGTCGTAATTGTCGCCGTTGCGGCCGACCGGGATGTCGAAATCCAGCTCCTCGTAGCACTCGTAGGGCTGGGCCTTGCGCAGATCCCACGCGGCGCCGGAGCCCCGCACCATCACGCCGGAGAAGCCCCACTTCCAGCAATCCTCGAGCGACACCACGCCGATATCGACGTTGCGCTGCTTGAAGATGCGGTTGCCGGTCAGCAGCGTCTCGAGATCCTGCACCACGCCGAGGAACGGATCGCACCAGGCGTCGATATCGTCGATCAGCTTCGGCGGCAGGTCCTGATGCACGCCGCCGATGCGGAAATAGGCCGCGTGCATGCGCGAGCCCGACGCGCGCTCGTAGAAAACCATCAGCTTTTCGCGCTCTTCGAAGCCCCACAGCGGCGGGGTCAAGGCGCCTACGTCCATCGCCTGGGTGGTGACGTTGAGCAGATGCGACAGGATGCGGCCGATCTCGCAATACAGCACGCGGATCAACTGGCCGCGGCGCGGCACGGTGATGCCGAGCAGCTTCTCGGCCGCCAGACAGAACGCGTGCTCCTGGTTCATCGGCGCGACGTAATCGAGCCGATCGAAATAGGGAATCGCCTGCAGATAGGTCTTCTGCTCGATCAGCTTTTCAGTGCCGCGATGCAGCAGGCCGATATGCGGATCGACGCGCTCGACGACTTCGCCGTCCAGTTCGAGCACAAGGCGCAACACGCCATGGGCTGCGGGATGCTGCGGGCCGAAGTTGATGGTGAAATTGCGAACGGCTGGTTGTTCGGTCATGGCTTGACCTCCGCCTTCTCGTCGCCGGGCAGGATCGGATAATCCGCGCCTTCCCAGGGCGAGAGGAAATCGAACTTGCGGAATTCCTGGTTCAGCCGCACCGGCTCATAGACCACGCGCTTTTCCTGGTCGTCGTAACGCACTTCGACGAAGCCGGAGAGCGGGAAGTCCTTGCGCAGCGGATGGCCGTCGAAGCCGTAGTCGGTGAGCAGCCGGCGCATGTCGGGGTGGCCGACGAAGATCACGCCGTAGAGATCGTAGGCCTCGCGCTCGAACCAGTCGGCGCCAGGAAACACAGTAATGATCGAGGGCACCTGGGTGGTCTCGGAGGCCTCGGCCTTGAGCCGGACCCGGGCATTCAGCGTCGGCGACATCAAATGGTAGACCACGTCGAAGCGCTTCTCGCGGCCCGGATAATCCACCGCGGTGACATCGACGAAGCTGACAAAGCGGCAGCCCGGATCGTCGCGCAGGAAGCGCACGACATCGACGATTTTATCTGCCTGAACGGCGATGGTAAGATCACCAAACGCGACGACGTGCGCCAGCGCCGCACCCGGCAGGGCGGCCACGATCGTTTCTCCAAGCTTTTGCAGCTTCGCGTCCATCACGATCAATCCACGATAAAGAGTCGGGCACCCTTCGCACTATGCGAACGATGGGCGTCGGTTCCGTCGGCCACCTGGTAGCTCATGCCCGGCGTCAGGGTGAATTTTCGGCCGTCTGCGAGGTCGGTATCCAGTTCACCATCGACGCAAAAAAGGATGTGGCCCTTGCTGCACCAGTGATCCGAAACGTAGCCAGCCGAATAATCGACCATCCGGACGCGAAGGTCGCCGAATGTCCGCGTTCGCCAGGTCGCAACTCCAACGTCGCCGGCATGCGTCGTCGGCTCGATGGCGGACCAGTCGGTCGTCCCGAAGGGAATATCGGTCATACGCATCGTCTATCGCTCAATCGTTCCAGTCCTACGGATCTTCTTCTGCAGCAGCAGCACGCCGTACAGCAGCGCTTCCGCAGTCGGGGGGCAGCCCGGCACGTAGATATCGACCGGCACGATACGGTCGCAACCGCGCACCACCGAATAGGAATAGTGATAGTAGCCGCCGCCATTGGCGCAGGAGCCCATCGAGATGACGTAGCGCGGCTCCGGCATCTGATCGTAGACCTTGCGCAGCGCCGGGGCCATCTTGTTGGTCAGGGTGCCGGCGACGATCATGACGTCGGACTGCCGGGGAGAGGCACGCGGCGCAAAGCCGAAGCGCTCGATATCGTAGCGCGGCATCGAGACCTGCATCATCTCGACGGCGCAGCACGCCAGGCCGAAGGTCATCCACATCAGCGAGCCGGTGCGCGCCCAGGTGATCAGATCGTCGGTCGCGGCGACGAAGAAGCCCTTGTCGGACAGCTCGGCGTTGACCTCAAGGAAATACGGGTCATTGGCGCCCACCGGCTTGCCGGTGTTCGGGTCGATGATGCCGGTCGCCGCCTTCGCGACCATCGGCTGTGCGCCGGTGGTGCGGACCGAGGGCGTGGGCTGCATCGAGGTGGTCACGGGGCTCAATCCCATTCGAGGGCGCCTTTCTTCCATTCGTAGGCGAAGCCGACGGTGAGAACGCCAAGGAACACCATCATCGACCAGAAACCGGTCACGCCCAGCTTGCCGAAGGCGACCGCCCACGGAAACAGGAAGGCAACCTCAAGATCGAAGATAATGAACAGGATCGCGACCAGATAGAACCGCACGTCGAATTTCATGCGCGCGTCGTCAAAAGCATTGAATCCGCATTCATAGGCGGACAGCTTTTCCGGATCCGGCTGCTGGAAGGCAACGATGAAGGGCGCGACGAGCAATGCTGCTCCGATCACGGTCGCGATGCCGATAAACACTACCAAAGGAAGATAATTCTGCAAGATGCCGTTCATCGGCGATCCCTTTTCCCGCGGCTCTGAGCCCCGCAGATTCGTGAACACATTGGAATTGTTCGAGGCTTAGCGCAGCG
>NZ_JAQGJD010000057.1 GCF_028290785.1 Tardiphaga sp.
AGGGACTCGGCGGCGGCGGCATCCTGCCGATCGTGCAGACGGTAATATCCGACGTGGTGACGCCGCGCGAACGCGGCCAGTACCAGGCCTATTTCAGCAGCGTCTGGGTCGCGGCGGGGATCGGCGGCCCGATCCTCGGGGGGCTGTTCGCCGAACATCTGCACTGGTCGATGATCTTCTGGATCAACATTCCGCTCGGCATCGTGGCGCTCGGCATGCTGCTGCCGAACATGAAGAAGATTCCCGTGTTCCACCGGCGGCGCAAGGTCGACTGGCTCGGCGGCATCCTGCTGATGGTTTCGGCGCTGGTATTCATGCTGGTGCTGACCTGGGGCGGCACCAAGTTTTCGTGGGCGTCGCCAACCATCGTGGCGATGATCGGCGCCGCTTCGGTGCTGGCGTTCGCCTTCATCTGGCACGCGCTGCATGCGGACGAACCGTTCCTGCCGCTGCAACTGATGTCCGGCTCGGTGGTGCCCTATGCGATGGCCGCCGGCGGCTGCGCGATGGGCGCGATGATCGGGCTCACCGTGCATCTGCCGCTGTACTACGAGGTGGTCTACGGCCTCAGCGCCGGCGAGGCCGGGCTGGCGCTGATCCCGATCGCCGCGGTCTCGGTGGCCGGCGCCGCGCTGGCCGGCCACATGATGACGCGGGCCAAGCACTACAAGCGCGTCGCCATCATCGGCACGGCGTGCGCCGCGGTGATGGGGCTGACGCTGGCGTTGGCGACGCCGCTGCCGCTGTGGGCGCTGCTCACGCTGCTCGGCATCTTCGCGATCGGGCTCGGTACGGCGTTCCCGGTGTCGGTGGTATCGATCCAGAATGCCGTGGCCCGCGCCCAGGTCGGCACCGCCACCGGCGCGATGAACTTCTTCCGCGCGCTGATGGCGTCGTTCACCGTGGCGGCCTTCACCACCATCCTGCTGATGGCGCTGGGCAGCGGCATCACAATCTCCGGCGACCACGCCGGCGCGACGCACGCCATCGCGGCGCCGGACATGGTCCGCGCCTTCCGCTACGTGTTCGAAGCGGCGGCGGCGCTGCTGGCGCTGGCGGCGCTGTTCATGGTGCTGATGGAAGAGCGCACGCTGGCGGGGCCGGCCAAGGCGGCGGCGTCGCTGGTCTCGGAATAGCGCAGCTACGCCGGCAAGGGCGTGGTGCGCTACGCCTGGTGAGCAGGACAGCGTCGAATTGACACGCAGCGGGGTCGCGGCCTAACAGCGGCGCAGAGTTGCGCCGTTGAAGGACCCTGCCATGAGTAAAGCTACCGTCGAACAGACCAAGATGGGCACCGAGGCGATCGCGTTCTGCATCGCGCGGACGCTGATCGAGCGCGACCCGTCGCTGAAGGCGCCGATGCGCGCCAACCTGCGAAAAATGTGGGAACTGCTCGAGGAGCGCGACGACCACGCCGCCGCCGACATGGTGGATACGCTGATCAAGGCGCTGAACGACCCCGCGTTCTTCAAGCCGTAGGCGCGGACGGCGCTACCGCCCGCATCCATTCGCCATCGATGCGGTTAGGTGCCGCGCGCACGCAATTGCGTGAACGCTCTTAATTCTCCGCAGGGCGCCCCCTATATTCGCACCGCCCGGCATTTTCGCCGGGCGAGTGCATCTTGCAGGCGGCCGTCATGACATTGAATCGACGAACGACGTTTTCGGCGCTGGCGGCTCTGGGCCTTGCCGCGACGCTGGCGGGCGTCGCGATCGCACCGGCAACGGCGGAAAGCAACGCGCAATACTGCATCGCGCGCGGCGGCGGCGAGGGCGCCGCCGGCTATACCGGCAACTGCGTCTACTCCGACTATCAGCAGTGCTCGCAGGCGGCCGCGGACGCCCGCGGCTACTGCGTGCAGAACATCGACTATCACGGCAGCGCCCCGGCATCCGCGCCGAAGCGCGCGCGCCGCGCGCGCTAGAACCTATCGACAAGGCGGACCGCATGAGACGTGAACGACGCACCCTATTGCTGCTGGCGCTGGCGATGCTGGCCGTGAGCCAGCCCGCGCAGGCGCGTCCACCGGCTGCGGCGAAGTCCGGCATCCCGCCGTTCTGCGTGCTGACCGGCGGCCCGCGCGGGGCCGGCAGCCTGCCGCAGATCTGCCGCTTCTTCGACTACCAGCAATGCCTGCTGGCCGCGGCGCAGCTGCGCGGCAATTGCGTGGTCAATATCGACTATCCCGGCAAGATCGTCAGCGCGCCCGGCGGCAACTGGACGCCGGCGCGCTGAGGATTTGAGGTTAGCTGCCGGGCTCGTTCCCCGGACGCGGTGCACTGCGCAGCATCTTTGCGGCGTGGTGCACCGCAGAGCCGGGGTCCCGGTTGTGCGACAAAAAACCGGGATCCCGGCTCTGCGAAGCGGCACTTCGCGCCGCACCGCATCCGGGAAACGGGGCGCGGAATAAAATCAAATAATAGGATTTTAAGCGTTGACAGCGTGACGGTCCTGGAGTAGGTTTACCGCATGCTCCACAGTTGGGTTCGCGGCTAGCTCCAGGGGCGCCCGCCCAGGCCGCTGCGGCGATCGCGCGGGCGAATCCCGGAACATCATTCCCGATCACGCGTTGCTTTCGACAGTCTGGGCCGGACGGCTCCACCACCAGCAGCGAGGCCGCCATGGCAACGAAGCAGAACGATCAGATCGTCGAGACCGCGACCGAGGCGCGCCAGGCGGAGCCGGGCCCGTCGGTATTGGCACTGCTGACCATGAGCACCGGTCTCGCGATCCTGCTGCTCGGCGTGGTGTGGTTCGTGTTCTTCCGCACCTAGGCTGCGGTTGGCGATACGCCAGCCCGGCTGTTTAAAAAACTCGGCTGACGCCGGAGTTCACGTCATGAGAAAGATTTCGGCAACCCGACCGGTAAAAGCACCGGGGCGGGTTACTCCTGCGCGTCGCGCCGCCAAAGCGTCCGCACAAAAAACCGCGGCCAAACCGGCTGCGCCGAAAAAGCCCGTTGCCAAAAAGACCGCCGCGAAGCGCAAGGCAAGCGCCGCGCGAAAAGACACCGTGGCCAAGACCATGAAACTGGTCGGCAACACCACCGTCGTGATCGATGCGAACGACGACGCCGCGTGGCAGAACGTCGCGCGGCGCGACACGGCGGCGATCGAGACGCCCGCCGCGGCGCCGGAGCACGGCGCCGAAATGATCGAGCGCGTCACCCGCGCGGTCGAGCGCGAGTTGATGGAGATCGACAGCATCCTCGCCGGCGACCACAACAAGCCGCGGCGCTACACCGAGGCCGAGCGCCGTGCGCGCACGCTGGCGTCACTGGCGCGCACCCTGAGCGAAGTGAGGCGGCTGCGTTCCGCCGATGAGGGCCATGCCTATGTGCCGAGCGCCGCCCGTGACCTGGATGGGTTCCGCAAGGCGCTTTTCAAGAGACTGGAACAAGTGGTCGTTCGACCAGCGCGCGCGCTTGATGCTGACAATGACGTCGGGGGAGATGGCGGACACCAATTGCCAGTGGCCGCTTTTCGCCCATAAGTATCAACTTCCGCCGAAGCATGCGCCGAACGGCGATCCGTGGCTGACTTGGCTCTTGATCGGCGGCCGTGGCGCCGGCAAGACGCGCGCCGGCGCGGAATGGGTGCGGGCGCAGGCGATGGGCTATGCGCCGTTCGCGCCTGAGAAGGCCGGGCGCATCGCGCTGATCGGCGAGACCGAACACGACGTGCGCGAGGTGATGATCGAGGGCGTCTCCGGCCTGTTGTCGGTGCACTGGCCGAACGAGCGGCCGGTGTGGATACCGTCGCGAAAGCGGCTGGAATGGCCCTCGACCGGCGCGGTGGCGCAGGTGTTTTCCGCCGACGATCCCGAGAGTTTGCGCGGGCCGCAATTCGACTGCGCGTGGTCCGACGAGATGGCGAAGTGGCGCTATGCGGACGCGGCGTTCGACATGCTGCAGTTCGGGCTGCGGCTGGGATCGCAGCCGCGGCAGTTGATCACCACCACGCCGCGGCCGACCGCGCTGCTGAAGCGGCTGATCAAGGATAGTTCCAGCGTCACGACGCGGGCGCCGACCCGCGCCAACGCCATGAATCTGGCGCCGACGTTCTTGCGCGGCGTGATGGAGCGCTATGGCGGCACCCGGATGGGGCGCCAGGAACTCGACGGCGAGATCATCGAGGACCGCGCCGATGCGCTGTGGTCGCGCGCGCTGCTGGACGAATGCCGGGTCCGCGAGGCGCCGCCGCTGCGGCGTATCGTGGTGGCGGTGGACCCGCCGGTGTCGTCCGGCAAGCGCGCGGATTCCTGCGGCATTGTAGCTGCGGGGATCGCCGAGAGCGGGATCGTGTATATCGTGGCCGACGACACGGTGTCGTCGGTGACTCCCGCGGCGTGGGCCAACAAGGCCATTGCGCTGTGGCGACGGCTCGATGCCGACGCGCTGGTGGTGGAGATCAACCAGGGCGGCGAGATGGTGCGCAGCGTGATCAACGAGGTCGATCCGGGCGTGCCGGTGACCTCGGTGCGCGCCCTGCGCGGCAAATGGCTGCGCGCCGAGCCGGTGGCGACGTTGTACGAGCAGGGCCGCGTCAAACACGCCGGCGCCTTCGCCGCACTGGAAGACGAAATGTGCGATTTCGCGTCGAGCGGATTGTCGTCGGGCCGCTCGCCCGACCGCGTCGATGCGCTGGTCTGGGCGGTGGCGTCGCTGGCGCTGGGTCGGCGGGGTGACGGGCCGCGGGTGCGGGG
>NZ_JAQGJD010000066.1 GCF_028290785.1 Tardiphaga sp.
AAACCAAGGACGGCGGCCGCACGCTGGAGGTCGATACCGTCCGGGAGGCCAATGGCCATCTGGTGGCGACCTTCAAGGGCGTCGCCAGCCGCGAGGACGCCGAACGCCTCAACGGCGTCGAACTCTATATCCCGCGCGAGAAATTGCCTGATACCGGGGACGGCGAATACTACCACGCCGACCTGATCGGACTCAAAGCCGTGGATGCCGCCGGCGCGTCAATCGGCCGCGTCGTCGCAATCCATAATTTCGGCGCCGGCGACATCATCGAGATCGCGCCGCCGGAGGGCAACACGCTGTTGCTGCCCTTCACCAACGCCGTGGTGCCGACCGTCGATCTCAAGGCCGGTCACGTGGTGGTCGAGATGCCCGCGGAAATCGATGGCGAAGATCCGAAAACCGCGGGCTGATAGTCAGGCCGCGACTGCGGCGGCAATCGTCTGTGCGAACGGCGTGGTCGGCCGGCCGATCAACCGGCTGAGCTGATTTCCGTCGTCGAACAGCGCGCCCTCGGCGGCGGCGGCGTCGGAATTGGCCAGCAACTCGGCGAGGGGAGCTGGCAGACCAGCGCCGGCCAATGCGGCCTTGAAGTCCGCTTCCGGCAGATTCATGTAGGCGAGGGGCTTGCCGGCCTGCTTCGAAACTTCGGCGGCAAACTGCGACAGCGTATAGGCGTCGTCTCCGGCCAGTTCATAGATGCGCCCGGCCTGATCCTCCGTGGACGTCAGCACCGCTGCCGCCGCCGCGGCATAGTCCGCGCGTGCGGCTGAACTGATCCGGCCATCGCCGGCGCTGCCGAGCAGGGCGTTGTGGGCCAGCGCCGACGGAATCGAGGCAGTGTAGTTCTCATTGTACCAGCCATTGCGCAGCAGCACGAACGGGACACCGGAAGCGCGCAGGGCCGCCTCGGTCTGGCGATGCTCTTCGGCCAGGCCGAGGCCGGAGGTGTCGGCGCGCAGCACGCTGGTATAGGCCAGCAGTTTGACGCCGGCGCGTTTGGCGGCGTCGATCGCGTTGCGGTGCTGGGCGACGCGCTCGCCGAGCGCGTTGGACGAGATCAGCAGCACCCGATCGATACCGGCGAAGGCTGCGTCCAGCGTTTCCGGCTTGCTGTAATCGGCTGGCACCACCGTGACGCCTTGTGCCGCCAGTGCGGCACCCCCGGCCGGGTCACGCATCGCGGCAACGATCCGGGTGGCAGGAACGATCTTCAGCAGATGGTCGATCACCAGGCGCCCAAGCTGGCCGCTGGCGCCGGTGACGAGAATGCGTGGCTGCTGGGTGGTCATGGGAAATCCTTCGATGGTCTCTTGTTGATGATTGGTCTATAATAGAGACCATCATTGCCTGCTGTAAGGAGGCAGCTTTTTGTCTCCAGGTTACTTGGAAGGAACCTTGTCATGGCTGCCAGCAACGCCTTGAACACGCGTTTCGACGAATGGCGCGACCGTGGTTTCGATGCCAACGCCTGCCCGGTCCGCAATGTGCTCGACCGTATTGGCGACAAGTGGACGACGCTGATCCTGGTGGCGCTGGCGGCGAAGCCGTGCCGTTTCAGCCAGTTGCATCGCAATGTGCCGGACATCTCCAAGCGGATGCTGACACAGACATTGCGTGACCTGCAGCGCGACGGCCTGATCACCCGCCATGTCTTTCCGACCAAGCCGCCATCCGTCGAATACCGGCTGTCGCCGCTCGGCCAGTCGGCGCTGGCGCCACTGGCGGGACTGATCGATTGGGCCGAGCAGAGTTTTGCCGCCATCCAGGCGTCGCGGGCGCAATTCGATGCCGGCGATACCAGCGAGCATCTGTCGGCGGCGTGATCCGTGTCCCGGACACGAAGCTTGCGCTTCGTAGTTTGACGCCTTGCGCGGGACGCGCGATGGAAGGCCATGACTTCTGATCCGAAAATCTGGCGCGCTACGGTGTTGACGCTGTTTCCCGAGATGTTTCCCGGGCCGCTCGGCATCAGCCTCGCGGGTCGCGCGCTGGCCTCCGGGCTGTGGGCGCTGGAAGCCCGCGACATCCGCGACTCCGCCACCGACAGGCACCGCAGCGTCGATGACACGCCGGCCGGCGGCGGCCCGGGCATGGTGCTGCGCGCCGACGTGCTGGCCGCGGCAATCGACGCCACGGCATTGCCGCAAGACCGCCCCCGCCTCGTGATGAGCCCGCGCGGTCGGCCATTGACCCAGGCGCGGGTGGCGGAACTGGCGGCAGGGCCGGGGCCGCTGATCGTCTGCGGCCGGTTCGAGGGCATCGACCAGCGCGTCATCGATGCCCGCTCCCTCGAGGAGGTCTCGATCGGCGATTACGTGCTATCGGGCGGCGAGATCGCTGCCATGACCTTGATCGACGCCTGCGTGCGGCTGCTGCCCGGCGTGATGGGCAAGCTCAGCTCCGGGACGGACGAGAGCTTCTCCGATGGGCTGCTGGAATACCCGCAATACACCCGCCCGCAGAGCTTCGAAAATCGCCAGATTCCCGAGATTCTGCTGTCCGGCGACCACGCCCGGGTTGCGAAATGGCGGCTGGCCGAGGCCGAGGCGCTGACCCGGAGCCGCCGGCCCGATCTATGGGCAGTCCGGCCGATTGCGCCTGAAACGCGCAATCAACGAAAGCGTCCGAAAAACACGACGGACGGGTGACAACGCGTTCCGTATGCCGTATAGGGACGCCAAATCCGTGCAATGGCAGGATAGATGGACGTGTGCGCAGCCCGCGCCGATGTCTGGGCGCGCCGCCGATGGAGATTTCGATGAACCTGATTCAGACGCTCGAAAAAGAGCAGTTCGACCGCCTTTCCGCCACCAAGGTTATTCCGGAGTTCGGTCCCGGAGATACGCTGATCGTCAACGTGAAGGTTGTCGAAGGCGAACGTTCCCGCGTGCAGGCCTATGAAGGCGTCTGCATCGGCCGTTCCGGCGGCGGCATCAACGAGAGCTTCACGGTTCGCAAGATCTCCTACGGCGAAGGCGTCGAGCGCGTGTTCCCGACGCTGTCGCCGATGATCGACTCGATCAAGGTGGTGCGTCGCGGCAAGGTGCGTCGCGCCAAGCTGTATTACCTGCGCAACCTGCGCGGCAAGTCGGCCCGCATCGTCGAGAAGAAGACCGAGCGTCCGGCCAAGGTCGCTGGCGGCGCCGCCGCGGCTGCCGCGAAATAACTCTTCGTTCGACGGAATTCGCAATCAAAGCGCGGCGCAAGCCGCGCTTTTTGCGTTGGGTAATCGCGCGCAGACCTATCGGGTGTCGTCCCCGCGAAAGCGGGGAGCCATACACGCGGTCATTCCGTGGCGGCACCCTGCCGATGGCCTTCGTTTCGACCGATAGGTCAGAGGTATGGGTCCCCGCTTTCGCGGGGACGACTCGCGGAGCCGGCATGCCTCTCTCATTGGCGAACTCTCGCGCCAGTGCTATATGGTTGGAATGTTTCCAGATCTGCACAGCACCGTGGCCCGCATCGTGATCGACGATCACTGCCGGCTGCCGGGACGTTTCTTCGGCCGTTTCACGACGTCGATCGCGGCCGAGCTTCGACAGCTCTGACGCCGTCCGTCGTTTCGCTTTTGAGCTGCGCTTCTCTCGCCGCATTCCGGCAACGAACATGCACAGCGCTCTTTGGCTTCACTTCCTTCAAGGCCTGATCCCATGACCCAATCATCCGACGCTGCAAAACCCACCACCCTGTACGACAAGATCTGGACCGACCATCTGGTGCACGAGGCCGATGACGGCACCTGCCTGCTCTATGTCGATCGCCATCTGGTCCACGAAGTGACGAGCCCACAGGCGTTCGAGGGGCTGCGCACCGCCGGTCGCAAGGTCCATGCCCCCGAGAAGACCCTGGCCGTGGTCGATCACAACGTGCCGACCACCGATCGTTCAAAACCCAATCCGGATCCGGAGAGCACTGAACAGATTGCGACGCTGGCCGAGAACGTCCGCGAATTCGGCATCGAATATTACAACGAGTTCGACCGCCGCCAGGGCATCGTCCATGTCATCGGCCCCGAGCAGGGATTCACGCTGCCCGGCACCACCATCGTCTGCGGCGACAGCCATACCTCGACGCACGGAGCGTTCGGCGCGCTGGCGCATGGCATTGGGACCTCGGAAGTGGAGCACGTGCTGGCGACCCAGACGCTGATCCAGAAGAAGGCCAAGAACATGCGCGTCACCGTCGATGGGCAGTTGCCCGACGGCGTTACCGGCAAGGATATCATCCTGGCGATCATCGGCGAGATCGGCACTGCGGGTGGCACCGGCTACGTGCTGGAATATGCCGGCGAGGCGATTCGCGCGCTGTCGATGGAAGGCCGCATGACGGTCTGCAACATGTCGATCGAAGGCGGCGCTCGCGCCGGCCTGATCGCGCCGGACGAGAAGGCCTATGAGTTCCTCAAGGGCCGACCGATGTCGCCGAAGGGCGAGATGTGGGACGCGGCGATGCGCTATTGGGAAACGCTGCGCTCCGACGAAGGCGCGTTCTTCGACCACGAGATCCGCCTCGACGCCGCCAAACTGCCGCCGATCGTCACCTGGGGCACCAGCCCCGAGGACGTGGTGTCGATCTCCGGCGTGGTGCCGGACCCCGACCAGATTGCCGACGAGGCGAAGCGGCTGTCGAAGCACCGCGCGCTGGCCTATATGGGGCTGAAGGCCGGAACCAAGATCACCGACATCAAGCTCGACCGCATCTTCATCGGCTCCTGCACCAACGGCCGCATCGAGGATCTGCGCGCGGCGGCCAAGGTGGTCGAAGGCCACACCGTCAATGGCAATCTGAGCGCGATGATCGTGCCGGGCTCCGGCCTCGTCAAGGAACAGGCGGAAGCCGAGGGGCTGGACAAGATCTTCCTCAAGGCCGGCTTCGAATGGCGCGAGCCGGGCTGCTCCATGTGCCTGGCGATGAACCCCGACAAGCTGCTGCCGGAGGAGCGCTGCGCGTCGACCTCGAACCGCAACTTCGAGGGACGGCAGGGCTTCAAGGGCCGCACCCATCTGGTGTCCCCGGCGATGGCGGCGGCGGCGGCCATCGCCGGCCACTTCGTCGATATCAGGG
>NZ_JAQGJD010000068.1 GCF_028290785.1 Tardiphaga sp.
TTCATGCTGACCTGCAGAAGGCCGCCGTTGAACTCGAAATTACCGTAGCTGCTGACCGTTCCCGACGTAATCGGGTGCGTCATCACGGTGCCCTGGTTCATGCCCACAATCGGCGTCTTACTCGACGTGATGTCGAGCACCCCGTCATGCACCGCCACCTGGCCAGGCATGTCGAACTCGGCCTCGAACTGGCCGCCCGGTCCACTGCCGCCGTTGTAGGAATTCCAGGGCGAGCCGTTGGCCGCCTTGCTGGTGATGTACTTGTGCCACGCGGTATTCAGAGCCGTACCGTCGAAGCCTTCCTGATAGACTAAGTTGCTAGTTGAGTACCCTGCCGGTGTTGATAACGTCATTAAGTGTCCTGTTCCTGTTGGGCTTGCCGCCGCAAGCTTCAACGACCTTGGTCAAGTAGGAAAATACTGCTGCGGCACCTGTCGAACCCCCGGCCCGTCGCAAGCAGCGTGGCTATTGGCCGAGTATGGCGAGAAATGGCCGCAAATGGGGTGGTGGGGTGCGTCGCTGTCCACGCATGTGGCCGCGCCGACGACTTCCCGGCCCACGCGGGCTAGTCGAACGAGATTCCGCCTTCATCTAGAAAAGCTTGCACGGGGGTATGTCCGATAGCGCACTTCGCCGGCGCATGCAGCGCGGCAAAAAAAATATCGAAAGTTTTTTCGACCGATCGTATCAAAGGTTCTTTTGGAGGAACATGATGCCGCCGGCCTATGCGGACATCCGCAAAGGTTGACCGATCGCCTGCCTGGAAGGCGATTCGGCGTTTTGACCTCGGTGATCGGCATCTTCTCATTGGGTCACCGACGCCGTTTTTCTGACAACGGTTGATACCGCTGATGATGCGTTCGCGATGGACTACGATGGCAAGCCGCGGGCGATGTTGGGCAGCCAGAGAGGTAACACTTCGGAGCGGCGCGAAGTCCTGGATCCGACTGGTATCATTCCAATGGAGGCGTCGCTAACTCTTCAGGGCCGTTGCGTTCGATCCGCTCTCCAAGTCTGCTAGCTGCCATGATGGTCAATCGGCGGTCGGAGAACAGCCGGGCGGGCTTGTTGCGCCAGTTCGGACTGCGGGGGGTGCTTGTGTCAGCGTTGTTGTCGGCATGGATGCCGGCGGCGAGTGCTGACGGAGCGACGGCCTTTGTCCGGGCATCCGGGACCGGGTTTGCAGTTGACGGTAAGCCCTTCTACGTGACCGGGGTGAACAACCACTATCTAACCTTCGGATCGCAAAACGAGATCACCCGCGTCCTCGATGACGCCGTAGCCATGGGCGCCAATGTCGTCCGCATTATTCTTCAGCCGGTGATCGGCTCGTTCGATGGAAGCGCTGTCACGATCTGGAATTGGCGTGGCCGCGCCGATGCTTCCGATCTCGGGGTCAACGGCGCCTATCTGCTGTATTGGGATCCGCAAAGGAGCGCGATGGCCGTCAACGACGGCCCTGACGGAATGCAGAAGATCGACTTCCTGATCGCCGAATGCGGCAAGCGGCATCTCAAGCTCATCGTCGCCTTCCTGGATTTCTGGGCCTACACCGGCGGTGCCCAGCAGATGCGGGCCTGGTACGGAAGTTCGGACAAGTCCGGGTTCTTCTTCCACGATCCGCGCACCAGGCGGGACTACGAAAACTGGATCGCTCATGTCGTGCAGCGGGTCAATCCGCTCACCGGGTCCGCCTACCGCGACGACCCTACCATCATGGCCTGGGAATTGATGAATGAGGGCAACGCCAATCCTGAATCCTTGCGGCTGACCTGGACCGCGGAAATGTCGGCCTACGTGAAATCGCTGGATCCCAACCATCTCGTTGGGTCCGGCTACGCCAACGTTTCGGAGAAACTGTCCGACCTTACTATCCCGACGCTCGATTTCGGGACATGGCACGGCTACCCGCTTTACTACAAGCTCACGGTCCAGCAATTCGATGACACGATCTCCGAGTTCTGCCGGCTTGCGGCCGCGGCCGGGAAGCCGGTGCTGCTGGAGGAGTTCGGCTACGCCCGTTCCAATCCCGACCAGAGCGCAGCCTATGCGATGTGGCTGGACACGCTGGCCACCCATCCGGACTGCGCCGGATGGGTGGTGTGGCGGCTGGTGGCGCGCCAGGACAGCGGACGCTATCCGGCCGACAATCACGACCAGTTCGACGTCCGCAACGACGGCGGACCGCTGTGGAACACGCTCAGCGCGGCGGCCCGCGCGGGGAGGCGACGCGAGGCCTCCGAACCGCTGGACGCCAAAGGAAACAGGCCATGATGGAAGCGCGGCCCCGACCGTCGTCGCCGGGCTCGTACTCCACTTCCTTCGCCTGCCCGCGGGTCCGTTCGATCCAGAGCACACGCTCCTCCAACGCAAAATCGCCCGGCGGAGCCGATCCGGCGAGGCACGACGATTGAACGGAGGGCGCATTCGTCCACCCCCCGCACTGCCAACCGAAGGATTCGTCGAATGACGGTACTGGTCACGGGAGGCGCCGGCTTCATCGGCGGTCATACGGTGCTCGCGCTTCTCGACCGCGGCGAAACGCCGGTGGTGCTGGACGACCTTTCGACCGGGACGCGGGCGGCGGTGCCCGCCGGTGTCCCCCTTCATGTCGGCGACGTCGGGGACGCGGCGCTGGTATCGCACCTGATCCGGGAATACCACATCGAAGGGATCCTGCATTTCGCCGCCAAGATCGGGGTCCCCGGCCTGGCCGCCGATCCGCTCGACTACCACATGGCCAATGCGCGCAAGACGCGTGCACTGCTGCAGGCGGCAGTGCGTGCGGACGTGAAACATTTCATCTTTTCCTCCACTGCGGCCGTCTACGGCAACCCGGACGTCGTTCCGATCCCCGAGACCGCCACACCGAAGCCGGTTTCTCCCTATGCCCGCTCCAAGCTAATGTCCGAGCAGATGCTGGCCGATGCCGGCATGGCCAGCGGACTGCGCTACGTGGCACTGCGCTACTTCAACGTCGCCGGAGCCGATCCGAAGGGCCGACACGGCCAGTCGATTCCCGGTGCCACGCGTCTGATCAAGGTAGCACTCGAGGCGGCGCTCGGGCGGCGCTCGCACATGAGCATCTATGGGTTCGACTATCCGACGCCCGACGGCACGTGCGTGCGCGACTACATTCATGTCTCCGACCTCGCAGAAGCCCATCTTGTGGCACTGGACCATCTGCGATGCGGCGGCGCCTCGCGGGTACTCAACTGTGGCTACGGCCGCGGTTATTCGGTCAAGGAAGTAGTTCATGCTGCCAGGATGGTGGCCGGGACCGAGTTCGAGGTCCGCCACGCCCCGCGCCGCGCTGGAGATATGGCCTCCGCCGTAGTCAACACCGACAATCTCAGCGGGCTTGGATGGAAGCCCGAATTAAACGACCTGCCGACCATGATCGAGCACGCCTACCGCTGGGAGCAAGGCCTGGCGGCAAGCGGTCCGCTCCGCCAGCTACGCTTGCGCCTCCTCGACCACACTGCCAAGGCGGGTGATGCCCGGCGTCCGAGATCGACGAAGCCCATACCACATGAGGCAACGGACCTGCGGCGAACGCAGAGCGGCCCACAGACGTAGCCAGCGACGCCGCGATCAACATCGCCCACTCGAGACCTCCAGACGCTGACCGCGAAAGCGATCGGAAGCCTCCGTTCCTAAAGCGCGGGAAGACTCCACTCAGCGGCGGTCAGGCCGGCCCTCTAGGGAACTGGAGCGTCCCAACTCCAAACCACAACGGATAATTCGGGTCACTGGCTGGGAATTGGCAACAACTGGGTAATCACGATGGATCATTGAGCCGAGGCAGTGACGGATTACAATTCAACCAGCAATCGCAATGAGCTGAGCTGAGACTTGGGGTCATGATGCCGGTTTTCACGAACGATGGTTTGGAAGTCCGGACATTCATGCTCGATATGGAGCAGGACACCATCCGGGAGATAGGCGTTTGCCTCAACGAAGAGGAGCGTTGGCGCGCCCAGCGGCTGAGACTGGAGCGGGACCGCCGTCGCTTCGTCGCCACCCGCGGGCAGCTGCGCCGGGTCTTGGGCGCCAAACTGGGAATCTCGCCCTCCGACGTCGAACTGGAATATGGACGGCTAGGCAAACCCCGCCTCTCGCACCGCATGCCCAGTCGCCATTTGCGCTTCAGCGTCTCACGATCCGGAGATGTCGCGGCGATCGCCGTCTCGACCAGGCAGGAGCTCGGGGTGGACATCGAGGCGGTTCTCCCTGTGCCGGAAGCGGACGAGATCGCATCGCTCTGCCTTTCCCCCTCCGAGTATGGGTCCTATGCCGCCCTTGGTCCGGAAGATCGTCAGAATGGCTTCCTCCGGCGCTGGACGCGCCTGGAGGCTATCTCCAAGGCCCTGGGGTGCGGCTTGGGACAATCCTTTTCTTGGGACGAAAGGGATTGGGCCGTCCGCAGCTTCGTGCCGAAACCTGGATACATCGGGACGGTGGTGGTCCGGAATTAAAGTGCCGGTGATGCCATCACTCACATGCATGCGTTGCGGAGCGACGAGGATCTCATGAAGGAAATGATCGGAAGGCCCTACGGCGGCGAACCGCTGCAGATTCGGGACCTCCTCGCAGGCCTCGCGGCGAAGGACATCAAAATCTCGCTAGAGCGCGACCGACTGCGGTGCGGCGCCCCGGCCGGCGCACTGACGGCGGAATTGCGCGACCAGTTGCAGGACCGGAAGAGCGAGATCATCGCGTTTCTGACAATGGCCACGGCGGCGGCCCGGCAGCAGCCCGCCATCATTCCCCTGCAGTCTCGCGGAACACGCACGCCCATTTACGCCGTACCCGGGCATATTGGGGCACCCTTCTCGTTCTCGGCGCTGTCGAAGCACCTGGGCGACGATCAGCCGTTCTACGCACTCCAACCATCTGGCTTCGATGGGCAGAGCGAGCCGATGGACCGCGTCGAAGATATCGCCGAATATTTCGCCCGTCAGATCGTCGAATACCAGCCGAGCGGTCCGTACATCATTGCCGGTTACTGCTCCGGTGCTGCGACCGCTTTCGAACTGGCGAAAATCCTGGGTCAACGCGGAGCTGAAATCCCGTTGACAGCGCTCTTTGGCCCTCTTCACCCCACCACCCATAGTGAATGGCCGCGTCGGCTGTATTTCTCTGCTGTCGGTAGCATCGGCACGCTCCTGCGGGAGATGGCGAAGCTGCCGACATCCGGCGCCCGTCTGCGATATTTCGGCAGCCGCCTTCGCCTGCGCATCCACTCCCTCGTGGCCGGCAAAAGCACAGAGCCTGTTGTGACGGATCCGGTGCTGGCGAGTAGAGAGCGACTCAAATCCACGGCAATCACGGCCTTGCGACGGTACGTTCCCACTCCGTATTCGGGTCGAGTATGCATTTTCCTTCCGAACAAGGCCTGGCGGCGATCCGGTGCAGCACCGCACCTATGGCTGCGCGCGGCGCCCCATGCCGAATTTTATTTCGGGCCCCAGGATTGTAACGGTTCCCGCATGCTGGACGATCCAGATGCACCCGCCATCGCAGCGCTTTATCGCCAAGCAACCCAAAAAGCGATTGATCGATGAAATTCGATTTTTTTGAATTCCGTAATGGGGAGTGACTCATGAACGAAGCCCTATCTATCGCGGCGGAGGGCGTGGCGCTTGCCCCGGAAGATGCCGCTCGTCGGGCGCTGGTCGTCGAGTACAACGCCACGGCAGCGCCCTATCCGTCGGACCGGACGATCATCGATCTCTTCCGCGACCAGGTGGCGCGTAGCCCGGGCGCTGAAGCGATCCGCTTCGGCGATGCAATGCTGACCTACCGACAACTCGACGAGCGTTCCAACCAGATGGCTGCGCATTTGAGATCCACCGGCGTGGGGCCGGGTCGGATCGGCGTGGTGTTCATGGAGCACTCGATTGAAGTCGTCGTCGCGATCCTGGGCATCCTGAAGTCAGGCGCAGCCTATGTGCCGCTGGACGCGGCAACGCCGAAGGGGCGTATCGCGACAATCCTGAAGGACATTTCCGAAGGGACCGACGGGCGGCCGCCAGCGACAATCACTCAGGCGCGTCTGCAATCCGCAATTTCCCCGGACCTTGCCGACATTTTCGTGCTCGACGCCGATTTCGCTTCGATTTCGGACAGACCGGACTCGGATCAATCTTCCGCGGCCACCCCGAATGCCACGGCCTACATCATCTTCACCTCCGGCTCGACCGGCACGCCCAAGGGCGTCGTGATCGCGCACCGCAACCTGGTGAACTACATCTGGTGGGCGGCCCGGGTGTACAGTGCTGGCGAACGTCTCGCATGGCCCCTCTTCTCCTCCCTCGCCTTCGACCTGACCGTCACGACGCTGTTCACGCCACTGATCACTGGCGGCCGCATCGTGGTCTATCTCGGCGATCCCGGAGTCCAGAGCATGGTCGTGCTCAAGGTCATCGACGACAATGCTGTCGATATCATGAAGCTGACGCCCGCGCATCTCGCGATGATCCGCGATCGCAATCTTGGGGCGACAAGGCTGCGCAAATTCATCGTGGGCGGCGAGGACTTCAAGTCCGAGCTGGCTCGCGAGATCACGGAAGCCATCTCTCATCCCGTCGAGATCTACAATGAGTACGGACCGACCGAAGCCACGGTGGGCTGCATGATCCACCGTTTCGATATCGGCCGGGACCGATCCGCTTCGGTGCCGATCGGCGTTCCGGCCGCCAATGCGGGCATCTACGTCCTCGACAAGGCACATCAGCCCACTGCCCCCGGTTTAATCGGCGAGATGTTCATTGCCGGCGACGGGCTCGCGACAGGCTATTTCGGACGACCCGATCTGACGGACGAACGATTCCTCACGGCCAGGGATCCCCGGGGCGGGGTTTCTAAGCTGCGGCTCTACAAGACGGGCGATCTCGCCCGCTGGAACCGCGAAGGGCGCCTGGAATTTCTCGGCCGCGCCGACCATCAGGTAAAGGTCGGCGGCACGCGTGTCGAGCTGGGCGAGATCGAAGCGCGGCTCCTGAAGCACCCACACGTGCAGGAATGCGCCGTCGCTGCGGTCGCGGCCGACGCGGGGCTGGCAGCAGCACGAATGGCCGAAATCTGCCGTGTCGAGCGGCCGGCGACCGAACACGGCATCGCGCGGCTTGTCGCCTACTATGTCTCGTCGAAACCTCTCACCGTGGCGGACCTGCGCGCCCACCTCGCCGAAGAACTCCTGGAGGCGATGATTCCGACGCACTATGTCCGTCTCGAACGGATGCCGCTCACATCCAACGGCAAGGTCGACCGCTCCTCGCTTCCCGAGCCGACGGCGGAAAACATCCAGGCTGCACAAGACTTCAGCGCCCCCTCGACCGAGACCGAGAAGACGCTGGCCGCCCTGTGGTGCGATCTCCTGAAGATCGATTCGATCGGACGTCGCGACAACTTCTTCGACCTCGGCGGGCACTCGCTTCTGGTGATGCGGGCGGTGTCCCGCATGCGGAAGACTTTCGATGTCGACGTGCAGCTTCGCAACCTCTTCGAGTGTCCGACAGTGGCCGAGCTGGCGGAAGTGATCGACGGAATGCGCTGGGTGGCCCATTCGGGAGCTCCTTCATTCTCGGAGGGACCGCGAGAAGAAATCGAACTCTAGCCTGCCGGACTTCTCCGGGCCGTGGGCGCCAATCCGAACGGAAGCTTTTGCGTTGGACTCATGGAAGAGGATGCAGACGATGGACAAAGCATGGGCCCCGGCGCGAGAACCGGGCCTGCCTTGGGCGGCGGGCGAGTACGAGGCCCTGCGGGACCAGGTCCGCCGGTTCGTCGAGAAGGAGATCAAGCCGGCTGCCGATCGCTGGGAAGACGACGGGTTCGTTCCCCGTCCAATCCTGCGCCGCATGGGCGAACTCGGCTTCTTCGGCATCCGCTACCCAGCCAAGTATGGTGGCTCCGAGATGGACGCGGTCGCTTCAGCGGTGTTTGCCGAAGAGCTCGGGCGCTCGACCTATGGCGGCGTCGCCGATGCGATGCTGGTTCAGAGCGACATGGCTTCCGGCTACGTCTTTCACGACGGGACCAAGGCGCAGCGGGACCGCTGGATGCCGGGCATCGTCAGCGGTGAGGTAATCGCCGCCATCGCCATCACGGAGCCGGATGCGGGCTCGGACATCAAGGCCATCCGCACGCGCGCGGCCCGGGACGGCAACTGCTACGTCCTCGACGGCACCAAGCTCTACATCACGAACGGCGTCCACGCGGATCTCTACTGCGTCGCCGCCATGACCGATCCGTCGGCAGGTAGCAACGGGATCACGATGTTCCTCGTCGAGAAGGGCGCGCCGGGCTTCAGCGTCGCCCGCGAGTTGGACAAGCACGGCTGGCGTTCCTCCGATACTGCGGAGCTCGTCTTCGACGGCTGCCGCATCCCGGCCGAAAACGTGCTTGGCGCCGAGGGGCAAGGCTTCTACTCCATGATGCGCAATCTGCAGAACGAGCGCCTCGTGCTTGCCGCCATGGCGATAGGGACCGCCGAGGCGGCAATCGACATCACCCTCGCCTGGGTCAAGGCCCGCCGCGCGTTCGGCGGCGTCCTGTGGGACATGCAGGCGATCCGCCACCGTCTCGCGATGCTCTCCGCCAAGGTAGAGGCGAGCCGCCAGTTTCTGTATGCCACCGCCTGGCGCATGGCGGCGGACGAAGATTGCATGCGCGAGATCTCGATGTTGAAGGCCCTCTGCGGCGAGCTCGTCAACGAGGTCGCCTATGCGTGCGTGCAGTTCCACGGCGCCATGGGCGTCATGCGCGAGAGTCCGATCGAGCGCATGGCGCGTGACGCCCGCATCCTGTCCATCGCCGGCGGCGCCACGGAAGTGATGCTGGAGGTGGTCGCGTCGATGTCGTGAGCCCCGCAACGGGTGTGTTCTCCCATCATCAGGAGCTGTTCGCATGTGTTCGATCTTCGGTATTTTCGGCCTGCAGGCCGGCGACGACCTCCCGGCACTGCGCCGCCGTTGCCTGGATCTATCTCAGCGCCAGCGCCATCGCGGCCCGGACTGGAGTGGCGTCTACGTCGATGCCGGGGCCATCCTGGTCCATGAGCGCCTGGCCATCGTCGATCCGGCGGGCGGCTCGCAGCCCCTCCTGTCCAAGGATGGCGGCCTGGCCCTGGCGGTCAACGGCGAGATCTACAACCACATCGAACTGAAGGCCGAGCTGGCCCGGCCCTACCCCTTCCTGACCGGCTCGGACTGCGAGGTAATCAACGCGCTGTACGAGGAAGACACCCCGGCCTCGTTCCTGAACCGCCTCAACGGCATCTTCGCGTTCGCCCTGTGGGACCGCCCCCGGCAGCGCGTGCTGATCGCGCGCGATCCGATCGGGGTGGTGCCGTTGTATTGGGGCCACGACGAGAACGGTCGCCTGGTGGTCGCCTCCGAGCTGAAGTCGCTGATCGATATCTGCGCCGACGTCGCCCAATTCCCGCCGGGCCACTGGTACGACAGCGGCACTGACACCCTGACCCGCTACTACGCCCCCCCGTGGCGCGACTATGACGCAGTACAGGGCGTGGAAGCCGACCGCACCGCGCTGCGCGAAGCCTTCGAACGTGCGGTGCATCGCCAACTGATGACCGACGTGCCGTACGGGGTGCTGCTGTCCGGCGGTCTCGACTCGTCACTCGTCGCCGCCGTGGCCGCGCGTTACGCACGCCACCGCATCGAGGATGGCGACCGCAGCGAGGCGTGGTGGCCGCGCCTGCATACCTTCGCCATCGGCCTGAAGGGCTCGCCCGACCTGGCCGCCGCGGCGATCGCCGCTGCGGCGTTGGGCACCGTGCACCACGGCTTCGAATACACCTTCGAAGAAGGCCTGGACGCCTTGCCGCAAGTGATCCGTCACGTCGAGACCTACGACGTAACCACCATCCGCGCTTCCACGCCGATGTTCCTGCTGGCGCGCCGGATCAAGGCGATGGGGGTGAAGATGGTGCTGTCCGGCGAGGGCAGCGACGAGATCTTCGGCGGATACCTGTACTTCCACAAGGCGCCCAACGCGCGCGAATTCCACGAAGAGCTCGTGCGCAAGCTCGACGCGCTCCAGAACTACGATTGCCTGCGCGCCAACAAGTCGATGATGGCCTGGGGCGTCGAGCCGCGGGTGCCGTTCCTGGACCGCGAGTTCCTCGACGTGGCGATGCGCATCGATGCCCGGCACAAAATGGTCGGGCAGAGCTCCCACGGCGCGCGACGGATCGAGAAAGCGGTGCTGCGCGAAGCGTTCGAAGGCTATCTGCCGGATTCGATCCTGTGGCGGCAGAAAGAGCAATTCAGCGATGGCGTGGGCTACGGCTGGATCGACGGGTTGAAGGCACACGCCGAAGCGCAGGTCAGCGACCGGGTGATGGCCGCGGCCGACAAGCGCTTTATTCACAACCCGCCGCGGACCAAGGAGGCGTACTACTACCGCCATCTGTTCGAGCTGTTCTTCCCGACCCGGGCGGCGGCCGAAACGGTGCCGGGGGGCAAATCGATCGCCTGCTCCTCGCCGGCGGCAATCGCGTGGGACGCCAGTTTCGCGGCGATGGCCGATCCGTCAGGGCGTGCCGTGACCGGTGTGCACGAGCAGGCGCTGGCCTGATCGCCAGCACCCATCCACCATCAGGGGCCGCGCCGTCGATGCGACGGATGGCCGGCCGCCGACCGCGAGCGTGCGCTTGGCCCGGTGAGTCAGCACCTTAGGCAGGGTTTCAGCGACGAACCGATTGCCTGAAGTTGTTGACCATCGCCCTCGACGAAGAACGGCGCCAAGCGCGATGATACCAGCCTTTGATCTGTTTGACTTTCATGTCTGAGCTGTCACGTCCGATCCCTGCAGGCGGACGCCGAGTAGTACGCCGAGTCCCCTCCGTGAACGGCCGGATTCGGCGAACGTCGCAAATGACAGGGTTGCGGGACGCTCAGGGCTTGACGTAGCTCCAGCCGTTCTCCTGCAGCTCCATCACCCGCACCACGCCGGAATCGACGATCCTGGCTTCGGAGAGAATCGGAATCTCCTTGTCCTCGGCCTTGCGCATCTTTTCCCGAGTGTTGCCGCACGCCTTGAAAGTCACTTCGGGCGTGCCGATTGCCATCGCCTCGATGCGGTTCTTCACCGGCGACGTGTCGCTCCGAAGCATGTGCAGGCCGGGACCGAACGTGACGACCTCGATCTTCACCTTCTCGCCCTTGGACTTGTAGTAGTCGATCACGTTGGTCGCATTGTTCAGGGCGAGGTTCATGGCGGCCGCATCGTTGGAGTTGACCTGCAGGATCAACCGATGATCGACGGCGGCGGTCGCGCGCGCGGCCTCGGAACGCTGTAGCGGTTTCGGCTTGTTGACTGCCACCACCGGGCGCCAGCTTGGCCACGGCGCGGAGATGTCCGCAGGTGCGGCAATCGACTCGTCCTGGGCAGCGGCCGGGGCCGCCCCTTGGCGCCCACCCTCCTTCGCCGAGGCCGGTTGGAGGGCGAACAGAAGCACAGCCAAGGCGATCGGGGCGGACCGAGCGAGGAATTGGATGGGACGCATGACACAAACTCCTTCTGTGAAACGATTTCGGGGTGGGGTGATGACTGTCATTCTCCCGGCCTGGCGAGGGCGTGGGGCCATCGGCACACCGACGCCAGTCGCTGCCGGACGGCGTCAAGTCCGTCGAGCGGGAACGCGGCCTCGGCGGCGACGCGGCCGGGCGCTTGGAGCCGGACCGCGAGGCTGCCGCCGTCGGGCAGCGACTGCACCAGCCGGACCGCGTCGCCGCCGAGCGCGACGCCGGATCCGGACGGCGGCGATGCTGCGCCAACGCGTACGGCAGGCCCGCCGTTGATCTGGTAGGAGATCGCCTGATCGCCGCGGGCAATCCCGGCGCCCTCGACCGTCACTTCGGTACGACCGCCGCGGCAGCGGATCGTTAGCCGCCATGGCGGGGCGGCGCCCTGGACGGCATCGGCCCGGGCCGCGACCGATGCGGCCGCGACCGGCAAATAGTCGACGGGCGAGGTGGTCAGCCCGACCGTCCAGCCGCCGGACGGCGCGCGCGCCGGCGCGATGGCGAGCGCTGCATTGTCGAGGCATTCCACCCGCTGCGCCGTCTCCATGAGCGAACACGACCGCATCCGGGCCATCGGATCATCCGGGGCTTGAGCCCACGCGACTGTGCAGGCGAGACAGGCCGCGACCGCCGATGGGACCGCCGCGCGGTTCATGGCGAGGATTGGGCGGTGCGCGGCTGGCGGTCGAGCCAGTCCTGCGCCGCGGAGAAACGCGTCAGCCCGGGCACCGTCGCCCGGAGGTTGATGGATTTCCATTTCGGATCGAACCCGGGCCCTTGCAGCCTGTCGATGCGCGAGAACAGCCGGTCGACGAAGCGCGCGACTCTTTCGTTGCGGTTGGTGTTCGAAGGCCAGTTGAACGCGGCCAGCACGGTGGGCACGGCGATCGTCGTCACCCGCTCGCCCGGCTTCAGCAGATTTGGATAGTCCGAAGAATCCAGCGTGGCCGGAAGGTAGTAGTCCTCGAACTTGCCCTCGTAGGGCACCGGCAGAAATTTGAAGCCTGGCTCCCAGCGCCCCTTCACGAACGCATCGACCGGCTTGGAGGTGACGAACACCACCGCCGCCATCTCGCCGCGCCGCATCTGCTCGAGCGCCACCTGGTGCGGCACGAAGGTCTGCTCCACGGAGACGCCGAGCCGGCTGAAGATCAGCGGTCCGGAATAGGCAGCGGCGGTGCCCTGGGTGTTGAAGTTCACCTTCTTGCCGGCAAGATCGTTCAGGTTGCCGATTTCGGGCCTCACGAAGACGTGCAGTTCGGACGGAAACAGGCTTGCGATGTACGTGATCTTGCGCTGGATGTCGGGCACCTGTCCCTTGTATTCGTCGAGCGCGTCCGAATTGATGATGGCTGCATCTATCCCGCGCAGATAGAGCAACGAATTGACGTTTTCGGCCGCGCCGCGCGTTACTACTGGCAGCACGCGGAGTTCGTCGCCGTCGTCGGCGACGCGGGCCATTTCCGCCGCCAGGCGCAGCGGCGCGCCCTCGATCAGGCCGCCAGCGAGGCCGACGGTCCACGCGTTCATCTTGAGCTGCTGCGGAGAGTACCGCGGCTGGGTACGCTGGAACGGAGGCCTCATCTCGCGGGGCGACGAGGTCCTGTAGTCTTGGGCCGCCGCGCGGTCGACAGACCACGCACACGCCGTCGCAAGCGTGGCCAGCAGCAGGGTTCGGAATTCCGTGAATTTGCGCATCGGTGAACTCCTGTCCTACGCAGCGATTGCCGCACGATTCGTCCGGCGTCGAGCGAGCCCGTCTAGCGGCGCAGCGCTTCGACGCGCTCCTTCGCTTCCTTGATTCCGCCGGCGACCGCCTTCGCGTAGAGGTCGCGCGCCATGGCGGGGTCGCCGCGCGTTCCATAGGTGCCCCATTTGGCGAGCACCGAAGGATCGTAGGTTTCCGCGAGCGCAAAACTTGCCTGCGCGTTGCCCATCATCGCGGCGCGCTCGAGGACGGTTCGCGCCGCGATGATGTCGCCCTGCCCGAGCAGCGAACTGGCGCGCGCGACGAGGCCGACGGAAGCCGCCGCCATCTCTGGAGTAGGCCTGTCGGGAGCGGGTTCGACGGCGGCCGCAACACCGGCGACCGGCGCGACGGCGATCGGCACTCCCTGAACGGACGGCGACACCGCGCCCGTCGTTGCCGCAACTTTGCTGGTACCCTTCGATGGGAGGTCCTTTGGGAGGTCCTTTCGTGGACCGGCAGCAAGATCGCGCTCCAGCGCCTCGGCCCTGGACCGCTCCAGCCGGACCTGTTCGCGGAGCGAAGCCAAGTCGCGCTCGGACGCCTCGCGCAAACGTTCGGCGTCATTGCGCGATTTGGCGGCAAGCACGACCTGCGCATCGAGGTCGCGGCGGGCGGCGCCGAGATCTCGTTCGAGCCGCATGGCACGTTCTTTCTCGGCCGCCATCGATTGGCGCGCCGTGGCTGCCGCCGCGATCTCGCGCTGAAACTCGGCGGCTTCGTCGGCGGCCTTGGTCGTCTGCATGCGGTTGGCCTGCAGGTCGCCTCGGACCTTCGCGAGTTCGCCGGCCAGCGTGTCGGCCCGTTCGCGCTCTTTCTGCGCGGCTTGTTTGAGGTTTGCACTTCCGGCCTCGGAGACGTTCTTTAGCTGGGCTGCTTCGTCGCGGAGCTTTGCAAGCAAAGTGGTTCGTTCATCGATCTCGCGCCGCGCCGCCGCTAGATCGCGCTCCAACGTTGTGATGCGGTCCTTGTCCTCGGGTGCCGGCTGGCGTGTCGAACCGGAGCTCGCGATCTGGCGTCGCAGCTCCGCCGCTTCGTCGGTCGCCTTGGCCGCCAACGCCTGGTTGGCGTAGAGCTCGAGACGAATCTTGGTCAGAGCGGCGGCGAGCGCCTCGGCCCGTTCACGCTCCTTCTGCGCCGCCTGCCTGAGATCGGCCGCGACCGCTTCGGAAGCCTTTTCGATCCGGGCGGCCTCATCCTTGGCCTTGGCGGTGAGAGCGGCTTGAGCGTCTAGGGCGCGCCGCGCTGAAGCGAGGTCCTGGTCGAGCCGCTCGGCTCGCTCGTGCGCCTGCGAAAGATGCTGTAGCAACTCGACTTCGCGCCGTGCGCCGGCAAGTTCCTGAGCCAGCGGCTCGGACGCGTCGTCGTCCAACGCGCGCCCGGATTGCCCCGGCGGGCCGGCGTTGCCGGGAACGGATGCCGGAGGTGACGCCGACTCCGCCGCAAGCGCCGCGCTGGATATCCATGCCGCCATCAGCAGCACGAAGCCGAACCGCAAGGCCGGCGTGAACCGGCGCGGGCCGAGAGTGATTGCATCGTCGTTGTTGGGACTAGCCATGGAGGGCCCTGCTTCGATGCGTCATTATGCGCCCCGGCTTTTCGCGAATCCTATAGCCAGCATGGAGTACCCCGCAGCTACCCAATCGGGGCACGACTCCACTGCCTCCGGATTCCGTCGGCCCGTGAAACCGCAGTCACGCGCAGCGGTAGTCGTCCTCAATGCGGACGATGTTCTTGCTCGAACTGGCGCGACGGGATTCCGGGCCATGGATTTTCGCGTTCCCGTTGAGAAGAATTCCGACCGCACCAGGACGCCCCGAGAACCGCGGATGCGGATAACGACTGCTCGCCCGACGACGCAAAAGGACCATTTCAAAAAATGCTTCCAAGCAACATCAGATGCTTGCCCCGGCGAACGCAGCGCAAAAGAGGTGCCCCAAAAGGGAGATTGTGAGTTCGCGCACGAAGGACCACGATGCCATTTTGAATGCTGCCCCGGCCTCGTAGGGCTGCATCAACAACGTCAACGGAGGGCAGTAAGCCATGCGTATTCACGACCAAGACGGGCACGTCCCGACCGCCGCTGGCTCTCCGCAAGGGACCTGGTCGCGCCGGAAGATGAAGCCGGTCCTCCTCGCTTTAGGCGTGTCCGGTCTGGCGGCGCTGGGGGTGGGGGCAGCACAAAAGAACGTCGATGGCGTCGTCGCAGTCGCGGCGCTCGAGTCCACGCCGGCGAACGACTCCATGTCGTCGAAAGATTCCATGTCGGCGTCGGCGAAGCCGGACACGCTTGCCGCCGCCGCGGCGCGCGAGACCTCGAGCGCGGCGTTGGCACCGGACGTCCAGCCGACCGCCGAGCCGCAGAAGCCGAATGTAGTGCCCGCCGACGAGGCGCCAGCCAGCACGCGCCTCGTGATCGGTGACCGCGTCAAGCTTGCTTTCTACGAGCGCATCGCGGTGGAGGACGACAAGTGGGGCCGCACCTCGTCGGCAATGCGCGGCATCGTCCAACGCCCGGAGATGAGCGGCGAATACGCTGTCCAGGATGACGGCACCGTGTCGCTGCCTCTGCTCGGTTCCGTGGTCGCCGCCGGCAGGTCGCCCCAGCAGTTCACGACGTCCGTCGCCGAAAGTTTCGAACAGACCTTGGGCCACAAGGCGATGGTCAACATCGTCTCGCTGGAGCGCGCGCCGGTCTACGTGCTCGGTCCGGTCAAGAACTCGGGGTCGTTCAAGTACGCCTCCGGCATGACGGTGCTCCACGCTGTCGCGCTGGCCGGCGGGCTCGACCGTGGGTCGGGCGATTCGTACATGAAGATCGAAACCGTCCGCGAGATCCAGAAGCGCAGCGGCGCGGCCGGCTCGATGCTCAAGCTGCTCGCCAGGCTGGCGGTGCTCAAAGCCGAGCGCGATGGCGTAGCTCCGAAGATCCCGGTGCAACTGATGGAGATGGTCGGCGCCTCGGAAGCCAAGTATTTGCTCGACGAGCAGAGCGACCGCCGCAAGCCGATGCTGCTGGCTCGCCAAGAGCGCCAGCGCGCCATCGCCGGCGCCCTGGATGCCGCCAAGCAGGACCTCCAGGCGTACGGACGCACCGACTCGCTTGACCAGCTGGTTAAGACCCGCCAGGAGCGCGTCGATAGCACCCGCGCGCTGGTGGAGCGCAACGTCCTTGGCAAGGCGGTGCTGAGCCAGGTGCAAGGCGAACTGTCCGATGCCGAGCAGCGCCGGCAGGATGCGCTCAATCAATACGGCATGGCCAAGCAGCGCCTTGCGGGCATGCAGGCCGACGGGATCAAGGTTCAGTCCGACCTGAAGAACGAGCTCGTGGTCGAGATCGACGCCATCGAGCGCCAGCTTGCCGACAACGAGCGTGAATTCCGCACCAGCGAAGGCGTCCTCAGCAGCCTGCCATCCACCCGATCCCAGTTCTCTTCCGCCAAGCAGACCACCAGGATCGGCTACAGCATCGTGCGGCAGACCCCGAAGGGGCCGGTCAACATTGAATCCGACGGCATGACCGTGCTGCAGCCCGGGGACCTCGTCAACGTCGCTGTCGGCGCCGACGATGCCAGCGAGCAGCAGCCGGCTATGTCCGCGCCGCCGCCGACCTCGCTGGAGGAAAAGGGCAAGCCGCAGATCGGACGCTCCGCCATCCGCACCAGCGGACGCAAGCTCGCGCAAGAGTAGGCGTCAGTAAGCGTCGCCGTCGCGGGTCGTCTCCACCGCCCCCGGGGAGACGAAAAAAGAGGGCTTCCGGGCCGCCGCCCGGAAGCCCTCTCCTGTTGGGCCGGACGCTCGCGAAAGTGTAGCGTCAAGCCGACCGGCATCCCGCCCAAAGCGGGCACTTTACTTTTTACTTTCGGACGACGTGCTCGCGCGCCGCTGCCGTGCGCCTCGACCGCTCCCGTTCAGGGGCGAAATCGAGCCTGGAAGGGCGTGCGGCCTCGCCCGGCTGCCACGGTCACTGCGTCGCGGCACCCTCCGTCGCGGAGGGCGCCGGCAGGCTCCTCAGGCGGGGCGTCTTGCGAGGATCAGGGTGGAGACGCCAAATCTGCGCAGCGGCGTCCGTTCGATCGCGGGCATCAAGCGGCGGTAGGCCGAGATCGCGAATGACGGCATCCATTTGTAGAGATCGAACACCGGCAGCACGAAGTCTACCTTCTCGATCTCGAACCCGGCGGCGGCCACGGTGTCGCGCAATTCGTGGGGCCAATAGTTGCGTGCGGACATCACCTTTGTCGCCAGCGAATACGGCAACCAGGGAAGCAGCGGAATCGGAAAGCCGAAATCGCGACCCATGAACCGCATACCGTGGCCCTCGAACGGAAACCACCGGTTCGGGCTGATCACGACCAGCCGACCGCCCGGCCGCAGCACCCGGCGTATTTCGCGCAGCGTCGCCCCCTCGTCCGCGACGTGCTCGAGCACTTCATTCATTAGCGCCGCATCCACCGAGCAGGCGGGCAGCGGAAAAACGTCGGTGCAGCAGTGGTACTCGGTCCTCTGCGCCGGGCCCTCGCCGCTCTCCATGGCGGCCTGCCGGCGAGCCTGCGCCCGGTCGATTCTCGACTGCTCGGGATCGACACCGATGGCCTTGTGGGCCCCCCAGGCTACCAGGGCTTCGGTGTAGCCACCGTCCGCGCAGCCGCAGTCGAGCCAGACACCCGTGAGCAGCCCGAGATCGTCCAACTTGCCTAGCCGGTAGGCGAGGTTGGTTCCGAAGGCCGTCGAACCGCCGGGGTGGCGATAACGCGGCGCGGTCCTGGCGTGCGACATCGATATCTGGCTGGTAGTCATCTGTCGGATCCTTTCGCTACGATATAGAGATCGACACAGGAACCGTCGCGCCCTGGGCTGGCCGCAGCGGCCTCCTGCGCTTCTGAGACGTCAAACATCGACCGCGGCATCGGATGCGGATCGTGGTCCGGATAGGTCCGACCGGAGGCCAGTCGGGTATAACCGGCATAGCCCGCATAGAGCAGGCACACGCCCTCGATGCTCACGGCCGAGGTCCAGCCCACCACCAGCCCTTCGAGACCGCCGAGCTTGGCGCCGACGATCGCGAAACAGAGCTCCATCAGCCCTCCAAGCATGAACCACAGCGATGCCCGGCGCATTGCATCGGCCAGCCGCGCCAGCGTGCAGGCATGGAATTTGAGGGTTAATCCCAACAGGCTGAAACCCAGGAACCGCAAGCTGGTCCCGGCGATGTCCGGATACGCCGGATTGAACAGTGCCAGTATCTGGCGCGAGTAGAGCAGCACGAGCACCGCGCAGACCATCGAGAACAGCAGCGACACGCCCAGAGAGATCGCGAAATTATCCCGTGACCGCTGCGGACCGGCGCGCGCTACCGGAAACAGGACGGTCGCGAGCACCGCCGGAATTACCGCGGCGGTCGTGACCAGCATCCACACCGCCGCGAATGCCGCGTTGGTCGTCGGCGTGAGCAGCACCACAACGAGAAAGGGCACGACGAGACCGGGAGCCTGCAGAGCGACGTCCAGCGCGTAGTGATCGACGACCTTGCGACGAAGCGTGTGCAGCAGGCCGAAGTCGGGACGGCCGAGCAGACGACGCGCGCTGCCCCGGGTCGCGATGTCGACGCCTATCCACGAGACCACGAGCCCCGCCACCCAGGTCAGCAGGATGGCCGTGTCGTCGATCGCGCCGGCGGCGACTGCCATGCCGATCATGGCCAGCTTGAGGGCCGAGAACAGCACCTGCTGGATCATCCTGGCAGTGCCGTTCAGGGTTCCGAGGAAAGCCTGGCTGCCCACCATCGTGACTGCGGTGAGGCCGCAGCCGAACACGAACAGAAGCTCCGCCGACTTCCCCTTGACCAGAGCGGCATGGCCGAACAGCGGTGCCGCGAGGACGAATACCAGCGCCAGCGCGACCGCCAGTCCGAATGCGATGACCGCTGCCGCTCCGACGAGTCCCCGGACCTTGCCTGGAGAGCGGCAGAGCTCTCCGACCAGGAGCGTGCCCAGTCCGGCATCGCCCAGCAGCCCCAAGAGGCCCATGACCGACAACAGCGCGGACGCCCGGCCGATCGCCTCGGGCGGGAAGAGCCTGGCGGCCAGCCACCAGTAGCAGAAGCCGAGGCAGGCGCTCACGATGGCTGCGACCGTCAGCGCTCCGGAATTCCGTAGTAGCGCGGCGCTCTTTCGGGCCGCCTTCAGCAGGCGGGCGGGAATGACCCTGAGAGTCTCTAAGGGCAAGGTGTGTCCCCTGCCGCTTCCAGAACCCGCACCCCATTCGCCGCCGGTCGCGCCACCTCCCGGTAGACCTGTTCGATCCTGGTCACCACCGCCGCGGCCTTGAGACGTCCGACCCGCGCCGCCGCCGCCGCCGCCAGGCGGCCCAACAGCGCGCGGTCGTCGATGAGCCGCTGCAACGCCGCGGCGAGCGCCGCCGCGTCGCCCGGGGCCACCAGCAGTCCGGTCTCGTCGGGATCGATCAGGTCCGGCATGCCGCCGATGTCGCTGGCCACGACGGTCTTGCCGGAGGCCATCGCCTCCATCACCACCGTCGCGCAGGCTTCAGGCCCGACCGAGGGGAGCACGCCGAACAGCGAGCGGCGCCACGCGTGCATGATGGCCGAATGCGGCCACGTGCCCATGACCCGGACGTTCGGCGCAAAGACCGCAGGCGTGTCCGGCGCACGGCGCCCGATCAGCACCAGGGGCGGCGCCCGCTTCAACTGGCCATAGGCCTCCGCCAGCACGTGAATTCCCTTCAATCCCATCATGTCGCCGACGAACAGGATGAACTCCCCCTCCGGCAGGTCCCGCAGGCAGGGCTCCTCGGCGCCAAGAACCCCCACGTCGTCGGGCACGAAGTTCGGAATCACCTCGTAGGGAGCGCTTCCCCCGACCAGTCCGGTATGGCGGGCCACGGCGTGGCTCACGGGAATGAAACGATCGACCATACGCCGGGCCGCGAAGCCGGACGCCCAGTTGCCGAGCGTAGTTGCGGCGGCCTTCACGGCGCCGTAGTGCCTGCCCGCGCAGGCAAGACACTTCGCCGGTACGGCGCCGTTGCACAGCCGTTGGCCCATATACATGAAGTTTTTCTTGGCGCAGGAGAGCCCGTAGTCGTGCATCGTGATCACCAGCGGCGGACCGCCGAGCGCCTTCAGCGGCAGCAGCGAGGCGTAGATCCAATTGTGGGCATGCACGACGTCGGGCTGTTCCGCGGCGATCAGCCGCTTCAGCGCCAGCGTGAGTTCGGGATCCGGAAACGGCGGAGCGTGCGGCCGCTCCGCATCGGCGTGCAGGCCGCCCAGCCGCTGCAGCGTGCCGCGTAGACGGTGGACGCGGACCTCGCCGTCCATCTCCGTCTCGGGCGAGCCTCGGTGCGCCAACGTCCCGACGCCGACATGGTGACCGCGTTGTGCCAGCGCAGCGCCCAGATTGCGGACATGGCGTTCCTCGCCGCCGATCACCGGAGGATAGAACTGCGACAGCAGAAGAATGCGCATCAATAACTCCGTTGCCTTCAGCGGCCGGTGAGAAGCGCCGAAGCGCTGCGGTAGAGCCGGTTGTCGTCCGGCCGGAACAGTCTGGCCACCGCCCGTCGCGACACCGCCGCGGGAGCGACCGGAAGCTCCCGCGTCCAGGTCTGGCCCGGCGCCACCTCGACCGACCGGAATGTGGCGAGCGGCTGGCCGTCCAAAATGACGTCTAGGTCGAACCGCTCGCCCTTTTCCTCGCCGCTGCGCACGCCGACCCTGAGCTGCCCGCCGTCCTCGGAGGGCAGCAGCCAGAACTCGGTGTACTTGAACTGTCGTTGCGCCGTTTCGTCCCGGACTGCCAAGGCGTAGGCTCCGGTCGCGACCAGCACCGAAAGGACCACTGCACCGACATGCCACCGGCGGACGTCCGGCGCGGCGACCAGCGTCCACGCGGGTCCGCCGCGACGGGCCGCCGTCAACGACGACCCGACCACGGCCAGCCAGAACCAGACCGCCCAGCCCAACGGAGAGAGCAGGCCCGCCGCGTTGAGCGCCATGCCGCCGGCGATCCCGACCACGAGGCTCGCTCCGACCGCGTAGGCGAGGTGCTCGGCCCTTGATGCGGCGCCGATCCCGATCGCCCGGAGCACCGTATGGCCGCAGACCAGGATCGCCACCGGGACGCACAGAACGGTGCGCAGGATCGTGTTGTCCGTGGCGGCGACCGCGACCACGGCGAGGCTGGCCCACAGGCAGGCGATCAGAAGGTCGCGGTGGTTAGGGGCGAACATGCATTCCTCTCATGTCGTAGATCCGAATGAAGCCGTTGTCGTAGATGCGCCCGACGCCCTCGATGTTCTCGAACTTGCGCAGTGCGGCGGGCGGGATCGGCTTGCCGGTCCTGGATTCCCACGGCTCGAAATAGAAGCCGAGCACCGGCGGGGCGGTGGTCAGGCGCATATCGACCAGCAGAAAATCGACCGGGCTATTCGCCAGCGCCCAGAAATCGTCGGCCGATAGCGTCTCGCTCTTGAACACGCGGGACGGGTGGACCCCCTTGGCGATATCGGGCCTCACGTCCTGACGCCCGTAGCCGGCGAGCAGCAGGCTGTTGACGCGGTCGGAGGCGAAGCGGTTGCCGGCGCCCATCCACTCCTTGGTCCAGCGCGCGGTTTCGAGCGCCATCGCCTCGACCGACTGCGAGTCGGCAGCCACCCGGTAGGGCCCCCGGATCGGATCGAGCGAGGCGCTGGTGACGCCGCCGAGCACGATCACGCAGAGCGCGAGCGGCGGCGCGACCAGGCGCCATCCGCGCGGCGCACGGCCCTGCCAGAAGTGTACGATACCTGTCGCGACCACCAGTCCGACGCCGAAGAACGCCAGCGTCCCCATCCGGTTGCCGACTTCCCAGCCGCCGATGCTGAGCCGGAACGCGACCGAGAGGGGAAAGCCGAAAGCCAGCAAGGAGAGGAACACGATGCGGCTCTCGTGCCAGCGCCGTCCGAGCACGTCGCGTATCGACCACCAGCCGGAGCGCCCGGCGGCGGCCGTCGACAGCGCCAGCGACCGGAAGAACCCGGTCGCCAATCCGAGCGCCGTCAACAGCACTCCGAGCAGGGTCGTCACTCGCATGAAGAGCGGTTGCGACGGCGCCGCGGCGACGACCGCATCTGATAGCTGCGCCGGCGCGCCGTGCAATTTGATGAGGAGTATCTTGATCCCATTCTCGATCACCGGACCGAGATAGGCGGTGAGATGGGTGCCGTTCAGCTCCACCCAGAGCAGCGGCAGCAGCACCGCCATGACGGCACCGACGGCCATCTTGGTCTCGCGTGGTGGTCCACCCCGTCGCAGCAGTTCCAGCGTTGCCACCGAGCCGAAATAGATCGCCGCATAGACTGCCGAAAGGTGGTGCGTGACCGCGATGCCGCCCAGCAGCAGGCCGATCAGCACGAGCGCCCTGCTCCTCTGCCCTCCGGGCAGATTCCGCGATCCCGCCTCGATCGCGAAGGCCAGCGTGCAGAGCACGATGCCGAGGCTCTCGTAGGAGAACATCGCCTCGAACAGGAAGAACGTCGAACAGCCCATGTAGGCGAGGCAGCCGAGCGCGGCGATCCGCGCCGAGCCGGTGATCTTCTCGTAAAGCAGGAACAGCGCGACGATAAAGGTGCCCTTCAGCACCGAAAGCAGCAACGTCGCGGCCGCGAACAGCGGCAGCCGGGTGAGGTCGGCGAGCGACGTCGCCAGGATTTCCAGAGCGAGATAGGTCGATCCTACCTCGAGCAGCGGATTGGACAGGAACAGCCGCCGGGCCGTCATCAGGTCCTCGGCCGCGACCCAGTGCAGAACTTCGTCGTACGGCGTGAAGCTCGTCGGGGAATAGATCGTCCGGCAGTAGAACAGCGCCTCGACCAGCAGCAGCAGCAGCAGCAGCCGTTCGCCGCGCGCGACCTGAGGCCACGAGATGCGAAAGCCGAGCGGAACGACCGCGAGCGCCATGCCGGCCCAGAACAGCAACGATGCCGGAGCTTCGCCGCGTCGTCCCGCCCCCTGCCCCAGCACCACCAGCAACAGCGCCATAGCGACGGTCAGGAAAAGTATGGCCACCGCGCCGGGGTTCGCCGGCCGCGGCAAGGTGTCGGCCATCATTCCGTCGCGCCGATCCGGGCCGATCACGGCGAGGACCTGCCGGATGCCGTTCCTGACCGGACTCCCGGCTGCCCACGTGATGTCGCCCGACGTCATCGGCGTTCCCCCGCCCGGACCAGAACCGGCCGGCCGCTTCCCGAGCCGCTCTTGGCTGCAACGCGGTTGGCCATCACGCCGCGGTAGACGTTAACCAGCGCTTCCGCGCAATCGTCCCAGTCCGGCAGCCTGAGGTCCGGAATCGAACGGCGGGTCCGAAGTTCGGCCGCTATCGCGGAGGCGGTCTCGGTCGGGGTGGCGTGGCATGGGATGGCGCGGCACAGACCCTTGCCGGCAAGTTCGGCCAGTCCCGACGTGTCGCTGACCAGGACCGGGCGCCGCAGCGCCAGCGCCTCCATCACCGCGACCGGATGCGCCTCGTACTCGCTGAACAGCACGAACAGGCCGGCTCTCGCCAGCAGGTCCGCCATTTGCTGCCGGTCGCCGCCGGGAATGGCCGCGATCGTCACGCGCTCCTCCAGCCCGAGCCCGCGCACCTGCCCGCGCAGCTCGTTCTCGTAGGGTCCCGCGCCTGCGATGTGCAGTCGCGCCTGCGGGAGGCGTCGGATCACCTCCGGCATGGCCGCAATCGCCTTGTGGTGCCCCTTGTAGCGCTCCAGCCTGCCGCTCGACACGATCAGGTTGGGATCGACCTTAACCCCTGGGCTGGGCACCGGCATCGCCGCTCCGTTCGGAATCACGACGAAGCGATCCCGCGGTACGCCCATCTTGGCGCTGAAGAATTCGGCCTCGAATTCGGAGACGCCGATCAGGCGGTCGGCCCGCGAGACCAGCGGGCGCAGCATGGCCTGCTGGGTGCCGCGCACGGCGTTGCGCAGCCGCGATGAATGTCCGCCGCTGTGGAACGTCAGCACGAACGGAAGATCGCCCCGGACGGTGGCGAACAGACCGATCGGCACCACGAAGGTGCTATAGCCCTGAAAGTGGACGAGGTCCCAGGATCCTTCCCGGATGGCCGAATAGATCCCGGGTGCCAGATAGAGGTCGAGATTCTTGGGCCATGCCCGGACCCGGCGCACGCACATGCCGGAGACGTCCTCCTCAACCGGCAGTTCGCCGGAGGGGTCGGTGGTGAGGACGTCCACGGCATGGCCGCGCGCCACCAGACGCGGACCGACCTCTTGGATGTGGGTTTCGATGCCGCCCATCAGCGGGTGGCAGCGTGCGGCAACCATCAGAATTCGCATCGGCCATCCACTCCAGATCGTCTTGATTCGACCGCCGTCACCCGGCTTGCGCGCTGAACTCGGTGCCTTCCGCCGCTACGGCACCCCGTAGCCGACGGGCGAGACCTGGGTGAGAACGCGTTCGCGCAGGATGGTTTTAAGGACCCGCCAACCGTCCGGGATCGCGCGCAGGTTGCTGAGCCCGCTGATGCGCGGCGCCTCGAAGCTCGCCACCTCGACGATCTTGAGACGGTTCTTCAGGGCACGCACGTTGATCAGGGTCTCGATCTCGAAGCCGTCGCAGTCGCACTTGAGGGTCTCGACGTGCCGCCTCCAGAACGCCATGTAGCCGTAGCAGAGGTCGGAGAAGGTGCCGCCGTACAGCAGCCGCACGGTCATCGTCAGGCCCCAGTTGCCGAGCATCCGGAACAGCGACATGTCGTCGGTGCCGGCGCCCTGCAGGAAGCGGGAGCCTTTGACCATGTCGGCGCCGGCCATCAGCCCGCCGACGAATAGGATGGCCTCGTCGGGCTCCATCGAGCCGTCGGCGTCGAGCATCACGACGATGTCGCCGGTGGCGGCTTCGAATCCGGCCTTCAGCGCGGCTCCCTTGCCGCGGCGTGGCTCCATGACGATCTTGACGTCGGAGCGGAGGGCGCGGGCGACGGCGACCGTGTCGTCGGTCGATCTGCCGTCGATGATCACCACCTCGTGCGCCCAGGCCGGGATCCGCGGCAGCAGATGCGGCAAGTTTTTGGCCTCGTTGAGCGTCGGGATGATGAAGCTTACGCGCGGCAGCGCCAGCGTGTGTGGCAGACCGTATTCACCCGGCGGGAAGTACAGGCCGGCGGATTGGCCTTGGGCTGACCGGAGGACGGAATGCGGGATGGGAGCGTTCATGGGATCACCGGGCTGTAGTGGGGTTGAACATTGGTTGGGGTCGGATGGCGGCGAATCTCGCCCGACAAATGCCGGGCGAGTTGGCGGGCGGCATGCTGCGCGCCGTACACGAAGCGGCACACAGGACCGAAGCTGTTAGCCGCCGCCGGACCGATGAAGTGCAGCCCGGGGACCGAGGTTTCGTATTGCGACGACAGCGTCGGAGACTTCTCGACCAGTCGCATCTGGCTCAGTATCTTGTGGTCCAGGAAGTCGAGCCGGTTCGCGTCGATGCTGTATCCGGTGGCGAAGATCACGTGATCGCAACGCAACGCGTGGCTCGCCCCGACCTGGTCGGTCAGGTCGAGCACGACCTGGTCGCCCTGCGTCCCGATCTTCCGCAGGTTCCTGCCAAGCCACAGCGGCACCTTGCCGACCACCCGGTCTCTGGCGAACGCGCTGCCGACCGGGCCCCACGCTTTGCCATTGGCGATCTGCACCCGCCGGTCTTCCGGCAGCAGCCGGATTAGCTGCGGATACCTGGCGCAAGCGCCTATGGTCCAGCCCTGGCCGATGCCGCTCGTCGGCGCGGCCGTCCGCTCCAGCAGGGTGCGGGTCCGCGGACGGGCGGCGAAGTCCAGATGTGCCGCGCGTGCCACCAGCGAGACGGAAACTCCGCGTTCGCTGAGCATTGCTGCAAGGTCCGTCGCCGAAGAGCCGGAGCCGACCACTACCACCTCCTTGCCGTCGAGCGCGTCGAGCGGACCGTAGTCACCGCTGTGCGAGCGCATCTCGACCGGTAGCTGGGCGGCTTCCTGCGGCAGCCGGCGGAACGCCTGCAACCCGACCGCGACCACCACGCGGCGGGCAACGATCGTCTCCCCGTCGGAGAAGCGGGCGTGAAAGCCATCCGGACCGGGCTGCAGCGTGGCCAGCAGCTTGCGCTCGACGTGGGGCGCATGGAGGGCGCGGAAAGCTTCGGCGTACTCCAGAAACCGCTCGATCGGCAGCGGCGTCAGCTCGTCGTGATAGGGCTGCGCCCGTTCGGCGCAGAACTTCTTGATGGTGGATGCGGACTCGGCGTCGGACAGATTGGTCGCCCAAGGATAGGACTTGAGCAGCATCCCCGGCGGCATGTTGGCCTTCCACGCACCCATCGGCTCGCCGAAGATCCGGTGCTCGACGCCGCACGCTCCGAGATGGGCCGCAAGCGACAGCCCGTAGGGACCGGCTCCAACAATGGCGACATCCACTGACACTGAGCCGGTCGGTCTGCTGCCCAAAGTCATCTGAAAACTCCCAGCCTGTACGCCGATGAAAGGGATGCTCCTGCGGTGGCAATGCGGGAGCTTCGATGGGTCGGAGCGCCTGCGGCCCGCGTCATCCTGTCTGAGGTCAATCTCGGATGGCCAAAGCTTCATCGAAGCGCGGTACCATTGGAAGCGCGATAGGTGGGTAGCCCTTCGGGGTTCGCTGCAGCGCCTCAACCGGTCGCGCGGGCCTGACGCGCCGGCCCGAAGGAGTAATCACGATGAACCGCGCCGCCCGCCGTGAGAGAGCTCACTGGGACCTTCACTTCCGGTCCACCGCAGCCGAAGGTCGTCGGGCCGTCGCCCGATCGTGACGCGACGCCGCCTCCCATTCCGGCAGCAAAATCCGAGGAACGTCCCGATGCCGCAGACATCGATGTCCCACGCTCCCGCCCGTCGCTTGCTGCAGACCGCGTTGCGCGCGATCACCGCTGACGGCACCGGAAGCTCCGATGCCGTCGATGTGCGGATCGAGCCGCTGCGGGATCTCGCTGCGACCGAAGCCGCGTGGCGGGATCTAGAGGCGCGCGCAGCCCCGTCCTTCTTCCTGTCCTGGCTGTGGATCGGAACGTGGTTGGCGCACCTGCCGAAGGACGTCAAACCGCATCTTCTGGTCGCCACAGCGCGCGACCGGATCGTCGGCATGGCCGTAGTATGCCGGCGCAAGGCGTGGCGCATCGGGCTCCGTCCGCGCGCGCGATGGTTGCTGCACGAAACTGGGGACCCCCACTTCGACCGGCTTTCGATCGAATACAACGGCATCCTTGCCGATCGCTCGGTGGCTGAAGCCGTCACCACTGCGTGTCTCAATAGCGCGGTCCGCCACCTCGGCCAGTCCGACCTGTTGGTGCTGTCGGGAATCACGGCGGATCTGGAAACCGTCGCATGCCGTAGCGCCGCTGACGCCGGACTGGTGGCCGAGGTTACGGAGGCCGACACCGCGCACTGGGTGGATTTCGTCGAGATGCGCCGTCTCCACAAGGACTACCGCGCCTCGCTTGGCCGCAATACCCGGCAGGCCGTCAGCCGGGCGCTGCGGCTCTACGGCGAGCGCGGGCCAGTCGAGCATCGCGTCATGGAGACGGTCCCGGAGGCGCTGGCCGCATTCACCGAGCTCGCCGAACTCCACCGCGCGCGCTGGGGCCGCAAGGGCGCCTTCGCCAACCCCGCGTTCGGCCCGTTCCACGAGGACCTGATCGCACGTGGCGTCCCAACCGGCACTGTCCGAATTTCGCGCACCACGGTGGGCGGCCGGACCATCGGCGTGCTGTACAATTTTGCACATGGCGGCGAGGTCCTGCATTACCAGAGCGGCTTCCTGTACGAAGAGGACGCCAAGCTGAAGCCAGGCGTGCTGAGCCACGTGTTGGCCATCGAGGACAGCTTCGCGCGGGGCGAGCTCGGCTACGACTTCATGGCGGGATCGGCCGGCCACAAATCGCGCCTCGCCAATGCCGAGCGTTCCCTGAAGTGGGTCGTGGTCGGCCGCAATTCGATCGAGCGCCGCATCGGAACGACGGTCCGTCACGCCAAGCGCGCTCTCGCCGAGCTCAGGAAGCCCGGCGAGTGAAGCCGGACCGATGATGACGGCTACCTAGACAGGCGCGGGCAGTCCGGTGACGGGATCGTTCGGAAGGACGAAGCCGGATGGCAGGCCGACCGGCTCGGCTGCGGGCAGCGGAACGTAGGAAATCGTCACTTCTTCAGAGTCGATTGTCCGAGCGAACAGATCGACCACCTCGATGCCGTCGCGGCGGTTGTAGGTATGGCAGCCATACGGCCCGGCGCGGATGCGGCCGACCGCCGTCTGAACGAACTGGAAGGCGTCGAGCTCGTCGATCCGGCAGAACGTCACAGCGCAGCCGTAGCCACGAGCGCAATCCTGCACCGGACGCAGTATCTGTCCATCGCGCCGGATGAAGTCGCCGGCGGGACGACTAAGGGCCGCATCGAACAGCACCGGCCCTGCGCCGTGCGGCGTCCAATCACCGGTCAGGCTGTCGGCGCGGTAGATGTTCAGGACGTCCCACGATGATGACCGCCACAGCCGCTGGGCGGCAAAGAACCAGATGCCGGAGCCGTCCGGCAGCGGAGTGACGTCATAGTCTTCGACCCCGGTGGCCAGGTCGGCCTCCCGCTTCCAGCGGTAGGGAAACTCCTCCGCGCGGTACAGCGTGACCTTGCCCGACGCGCCCGCTTCCGGGATCATCCAGATCTGCCCCGCTTGCTCGAACACCATCGGATACGACAAATGATGCGGCTCCTCGATCACGATTTCGGGTGGCCCGGCCACGCCGTGCCGATCCATCGGTACCACCGCGATGCAGCCCTTCTTCTTGGAATACAGGTACTGTTCGACGAAGATGAAACCGCGTCCGCGATGCCGGAAAGGGAATGGGTCGGCGAGATAGCTGCTGACGCCGCCAGTAAGGACGCGAAACCCGGCCTCGCCGCGGTCGAGCAGGCTGGCCCTGCCATCGAGCCGCCAACCGATCCGCCACGCCTTGCCCCCCTTCGCCAGGATACCGAGCAGACGGAGGGCTTTGGCCGCGACCGTAGCGCTCGCCCACGCCAATGAGGACGCGGTCCCGAAACGGGTGTGGGCCGAAATCGGGGCCGCGGCATTGTCGACCGCGGTGCCGCGCTCCTCACGCATGGCCTTCAGGATCAGCCCGACGGTGCACGACAGGGCGCCGTCGAGCGTGGCAGCGAACACCTCGCGGTCCTGGCTCGCCGGCCGGGCCGTCCACGGCCGTTGCGGGCGCGCCGTGTCGTGAAGTTCGACCAGTATCTCCCGCCTCTCCGTCAGCGCGGCCATGACGCCGATCTCGCCGGGGATGCCGTTGAACAGCGGCGTCAGCACGCGTCGTCCCGCCGGGGGCACTCCATCGCCGCCGAGATCGACCACCACGTCCGGCACGTCGCCCCCTTGCAGCGCGAGCGCGAGAATGGCCGGCTCCGCCGGCTCCGTGGCGCCGTCCCGTTCCAGCCGGTAGATCGTTCTTTCGAGGTCGAGCAACAGGCGGACCCCGAGCGGAAGCGGTCGGGAGTGCGTGGCGAACGTGCGCGATATCTCTTGGCCCGGCACAGCGGCAACCGCCTCCGCCAGCCATGCATGCCACCGGAACATTCTCGATCGGTCCAGATGAAGGCAGATTTGCATTTTCCGGGCTTACCGTTCCGTTGGAAACATACTGAAACAGAAACTTCTGTTCGCCCACCGATCTAAAGAAGATGTTCCCGGATGCCGACTGCCCCGAGGGAGTAGTCCATCTGCGAAGTCGGGTAGTGCCTCACTTTGCCTTCCTGCTTTCGCCGGTCAGGCTGCCATGAGGGCGCTGGAGCATCGGTCCCCGATGGGATCGGCGGTTGCACCGCAAAGCCGCTCCCCAAGTCCACTGCGGCCCCTTTTGTCCGTCACGTCTGCCGGACGTTGGCCCCTGACTCTTCACCCCGAAAGAGCACGGCGACCTGCAAAGGAGGACCCTCGCCGGAGTACCCCCTCTGGCCGACTGGTTCTGCGCGCTCCGCTGTAGTCAGCTTGGGCCCATAAACCAGTACCTGTCCGGGGCCGAGCGCGGATTTGCCTGGCCTTCGTGAAGACCTCCGGCACCGCCTTCACGCTCGACGGCAGGCCGTTCTACGTCGCGGGCGTCGCCGCCCGAAGTCAACCGGCCGGGAGACCCCATGACGGACATGATCGACGCCTCCATCGTGATCTGCGCGCATACCATCGACCGCTGGGACGACCTCAACCGGGCCGTCGCCTCGGTCCGCAGCCAGCGCCCGCCGCCGCGCGAGATCATCGTCGTCATCGACAACAACGAAGACCTGCGCGAGCGCGCCGCGCGCGAGATCGCGGCAGCGACCGTGCTCGCCAATGACGGGCCTGCCGGCCTGTCGGGCGCGCGCATGACCGGCGCCACGCATGCGGGCGGCATTGTCATCGCCTTCCTCGACGACGACGCCGTCGCCGAGCCCGGCTGGCTCGCCGCGCTGCTGGACGCCTACCGCGACCCTGCCGTGCTTGGCGCAGGAGGTCCGGTCGAGCCGCTCTGGCAGGCGCCGCGGCCGTCCTGGTTTCCCGACGAATTCCTCTGGGTGGTCGGCTGCACCTATGCCGGCATGCACGTCCACGAGGGCCGCATCCGCAATCCAGTCGGCGCCAACATGTCGGTACGGGCCGAAGTGCTGCGCAGCGCGGGCGGCTTCACCTCGGACCTCGGACGCCGCAAGCTCGGCTTCTCCGTAAGCGGCAAGGCCCGGATCGGCGGAAAGGCCGAAAGCTGCGAGGAGACCGAATTCTGCATCCGCACCGCGAGGCTTCACCCCGGAGGCTACTGGGCCTACCGGAGCGGCGCGCGGGTCCGCCACTGCGTGCCGGCCCAGCGCACCACCTGGAAATACTTCGTCCATCGTTGTCTCATCGAAGGCACCGCCAAGGCGGTGCTGAGCCGACTGACCGGCCCCGGGGACGGACTCGGCGCGGAGGGCCGCTACGTCCGCGAGGTGCTGCCCCGCGCCTGGGCCCGCAACCTTTTCGCAGCAATCCGCGGCGATGCCGGCGCGCTCGGGCGGGCCGGCGCCATCGTCGCCGGCCTCGCGCTCACTGCCTTCGCCTACGCCCAGACCCGCCTCGGCGGAGTGGTCCACGCGCGGGCGGCAGGTGCCGCCGTCAGCGCCGAAGTGGGACGGGTCGGCTAGAATGGGAAAACAAATGATCTTGCTGACCGGAGGCGCCGGCTACATCGGATCCCACGTCGCGGTCGCACTGATCGAGGCCGGGCTCGACGTCGTCGTGCTCGACAACCTGTCCAACAGCAGTCCCGCCTCGCTGGAACGGGTGCAGTCGATCTGCGGCAGGCCGGTCGCCTTCCGGCAGGCCGACATCCGCGACGAGGAGGCGGTCCACGACGTCCTGAAGAGCTACGACGTGACCGCGGTAATCCATCTTGCCGGCCTCAAGGCGGTCGGCGAATCCAACGAGCGGCCGCTAAGCTACTACGACAACAATGTGCTCGGATCGATGCGGCTGCTGTCGGCAATGCAACGGGCCGGCGTCAAGACCATGGTGTTCAGTTCGTCCGCCACGGTCTACGGCGCCCCCTCCTATCTGCCGCTGGACGAGGCGCATTCGCTGGCGCCGACCAATCCGTACGGCCGCACCAAGTTTTTCATCGAAGAGATGCTCAGGGACCTGTACGCCTCCGACGGCGACTGGCGCATCGGCGTCCTGCGCTACTTCAATCCGGTCGGCGCCCACGAGAGCGGCTTCATTGGCGAGAATCCGCTCGGGGTCCCGAACAACCTGCTGCCGTTCGTCGCCCAGGTGGCAGTCGGCAGGCGCGAGAAACTGACAGTATGGGGCTGCGACTACCCGACGCCGGACGGGACCGGCGTGCGCGACTTTGTCCACGTTTGCGACCTGGCGGCTGGCCATCTCGGCGTCCTCAGGCATCTCAAGGCGCCGGGGCTCTTCACCGTCAACCTCGGGACTGGCGAAGGCAGCAGCGTGCTGCAGGTGATCCGGACCTTCGAGGCGGTCAGCGGCCGGACCGTCCCCTACGAGATTGGAAAGCGCCGGACTGGGGATGTCGCCGTCTGCTATGCCGATCCGGTCCTGGCGAGGAACGTGATGGGCTGGAAATCAACCCGCTCGCTGACGCAGATGTGCGCCGACCACTGGCGCTGGCAAACCATGAATCCGGCCGGCTACGGCGCTTGAACTGCACCGCGCCCTGCGAAAGGAGACATCACATGGACCACGCAGCCGCCCACTGCCTCGATCTCGAGCCCGAGATCGCTTGGGACGGCGCCGTGCTCTTGGTATGGGCGCGCACAGCCCGCGGGCGAATCCGGTGCGAGATCCCTCGCGCGACGATCCACGCCGTTCCGCCTTTCGACGACGCCCTCAGCCGCGAGATCGCGCGCGATCGCGTCGAGATCGTCAACCGAATGCGGCCGGCGTTGTTACGCAAAGTCGCGGCGACCAACGGCATCGTGATCCGAGTGAATCTGGACGACCTGTAGCGGGCCCTTCTGGCCGGGACGAAGGCGCGCGAAAGGCCGTCGTCGCATTGGATCGCGGACGGCACCAAATTGAATGGGTGCCGCACCAGACGCGCGCTGCTTGCTGCGGGATTTTCACTGGTAGCGCTTCTCTGCACCATTTTCATTCGCTGCAGATAGTCAAGCACCTAACCAACTCCGCCGCGGCCATACGAGAGAACACGGACCAGATGCTCAAGCGCCGCTATCGACGATAGTATGGTCATGGGGACCGTCTGAAAGAGGCGACAGCTACTGGCAGCCTAGCGGCGCGCAATGGCACGATCTCCTGATCGTGGGAGCTACACCTTAAGGGGATGATTGATACTTCCCTGCTACTGCGCAGCCGCCAGTCCTGGCATGACAGATCGCGAAGGACGTGCCCCGCCCACGAATTCGCCTCGATTTTTTGAATCCTTCGCTTGCGTCCTGCAATCGGGAGATACCCATGCGCTTTTTTGTCAGACGGGCACCTGTGGGCTGGATGGTTTGGGACCGTGAAATCGGCGGTCCGGCACGCCTGGTCAATGGCCGCATCGCATCCAAGCTTTCCGAGGACGACGCGAGGTTGATCTGTTCCATGTATAGTAACACGATGGACGATAGCGGAGATGATCAACCGCCAATCATGTACAAGAGGTGACGCGACGGCGCCGTTCCGGGCGATACACCAACGCATGTCGGCGTTCTATCACTCGCCATTATCTAGATTCGCGGTGATCGATGCGTTCGGCAACACCTGCCAAGATTGCGATCGGTGTCACTACCTTAAATTGTAATTTGATATGGAGCTTCCGTTGACGAGAGTTCGCGCCTTTGGTCCGAACGCTCTGCGCTATTGTACTTAAACTGAGATGGACACTGAATCGCAGAAATCTAGGCGTTCAGAAACGAATACGTTGCGATCCTATGCGACGCGATAGTGGTGCTACAATTTAACTACTTTAGATTGTCCATCCACCTCACGTTTCTTTGAGTTAGAAATCTGCGCGCGAGTCAGTACGATTTACGCGGTGCTGATCGAACCATTTCCGCCTTCACAGACTTATCACTGCGTTGCTATGACGCAGCAACACTAGCATTAGCAAACGTATGTCGGACTTCCGACTTAGTAGTCGCACTCGCACCGCATTCATTATTTTGCAGCTTCATTTTTGTAACTTGTAAATTGCGACTAAGCTGAAGACGACGCCGCCAGGCTGATGCAATTGCAATAGGGGACGTCAAGCCGAGGACTACTCAATGAGTTGCGCCAAGATCGTAATTGCGGATCGCTATCCGGTAATTCTCGAAGGGTTAGGCAGGCTGTTGGGAGACGAAAGCGACTTCGAGATAGTTGCATGTTGTAGTGACGGCGTGAGCTGCATCGATGCGTTGCGCACATTTGCGCCGGACATTCTGATCTTCGATGTATTGATGCCGGGCGTCACCGCACTGGAACTGCTCTCGATCATCAACTCCGAAAGGCTATCCACGCGGCTTGTCCTGTTCGTCTCTTCTGATGAGTCCGAAGAATTGATGACGTCCGGCACGGCGGGAAACTACATTGTCATTCCAAAGCATCTTTCACCGGAAAAGCTGCTGCAATCGCTGCGGCAGGTCGCGGACTCTCAACAGACTATGCCGCCGCAGTCTTCCGACCAAGGCATTCGGGCGCAGAACGCGATCACCGGAAATGCGCTGGCGACTCTGACGGAGCGCGAGCGGCAGATCGTTCGCTTGGTGTCGGAAGGGCTGTCCAATAAAGAAGTGGGACGACGGCTGAGCATTACCGACGGAACCATCAAGGTTCACTTGCATCACATCTTCCAAAAGCTCGAAATCAACAATCGCACCGTGCTCGCGGCGCTCGCGATCTCCAACTACGATCGCGCCGGAGACACCCCATAGAGGCTGCTTCCGCTACTACTTTAGAATGAGTTGGAGACGTTCCTTCGGACGAGACGATCGGCGGCTCGCGCGGGAACAACATGCAGAGACACGCACACGGATCTCGATGCTGCATTGGCAGCCGTGCGCCATCGTCCACTCATTCATCGTCGCCGCCGTTGCATGATGACGATGTTGTTCAGCGCAAAGCTCCGAACACCTATAACCAACGGTATATATGGATATGGAAAATTTAAGTCTACATTTTGGCAAGCGCGTTTAAAAAGTGGCGGATTATACTACGAACGAAGGAGGCGATGCCGACGGCGGATTTCGTTTTGGAATGGCCGGTTAAATTATATTGTCTGCGTAAATGTTGGAGATTTGAAAATGTCGAGGCAACTGTCATTTGCTACCATTGTAATTGGAAAAAGTGGGTTAATTCGAGAAGGGCTCTCACGTATTCTGTTCACGGCGAATTCCCGGACGCTGGCATCCATTTCCTCGATCGAGGAGGTGCGGTCGCGCAAGCTGCGCAAATCGCCACTTTTGTTTCTCCTCGTCCATACGGATGACGATTCCGATGTTACTCTTGAGCAGATAGAGTTTTTAAGGGACTGGGCTCCAGCTTCGCGCATCGCCATCGTGGCCGATCGCTATCGGCCTGGCGAACCGCTTTTGGCATTTCGTGCCGGCGTCAACGGATATTTCGTCAACGTCACATCCTGCGCGGTCTTCATCAAATCGATTGAGCTAATCATGATGGGTGAGACGATCTTCCCGCCGGAGTTTCTTTCGCATGCGCTCGAGGCCGGGACAGGCGAAGCCCGTCTCGTTACCATTCAGCCACGAATCGAGCGGACGATTTTCGTTCCCACAGAGGAAGCGATTGCACCGCACCTGTCACCGCGCGAGCGCTCCATTCTGCACTGCCTGATTGAAGGCGCCTCCAACAAAACGATCGCGCGAAAGATGGATATCGCGGAGGCCACCGTGAAGGTGCATGTTAAAGCGATATTGCGGAAGATCGGCGTACAGAACCGAACCCAGGCTGCGATCTGGGGCGTGAATAACGGGCCTCTCACAGGGCTGAATGGCGGCTCGCTGCCAGGAACCGCAATGATGACGTCTTAACATCGACTGCGATTTTCTCGGTTTCAAAGACTATCGATATCGGTTGGTCTATTTTCGTCGGAGTTCTCCGCAAAAGCGGCGTCTCCAGACTGCCAAAGGCTTCGGCGATGGTGAAGTCCGTCGCCGTCATTGGTGTGGCCCTCGCGCCGATTGCGACACCGCGCAACATTCGCGGATCGGCGGATTGATTGAACGACGCCGCTTCAAGCGATCGCAGCTCGCGCAGCTCGGCTTCCGACCGGATGACGGCAGGCGTCGCCGGCGACCTGCCGGGGCGTCAGTCGCGCGATATGGACAGCCCCGCGAGAAGCGGAGCGTAGGCGGCGAGCCTGCGGGATACGAACTCTGTGAAGAGCCGCACGCGCTTCGTCTTGCGTGACTCCCCCTGTGTGAGAAGCCAGAGCGTTCCGTATAGGTGCAGGTTGGTGCCCGGTACCCTCACCAGCAGGGGATCGGCATCGCCGACGAAGCACGGCAGTGTCGTGATCCCGAGCCCTTGCCGTACAGCCACGATCTGCGCCTCGGCGTCTGTAGTCCTGAATGGAACCCCCGTGGTGCCAACCTCACCCTCGCTGGCCCAATCCGGAATTCCATGAATGCTGATCACGATCCACCGGATGGGATCAGGCGCGCCCGCACGCCACGCGGCCAGTCGATCGCGGGACATGTAGACGCCGCCGAACACCTCCGGTCCCTTCAGGCCGTGAAGATTAAGCGGCAGGGTCTTGCGGTCGTAGACGACCCGGATCGCGACGTCGGCCTCTCGGTTAGTCAGATTTGCCAGTTCGCCGTACGACAGGATTTCCATCTCGATGTCCGGATGCAGACCCGCGAAATCGGCGAAGTCCGGCATCAGCAGGTGGTTCGCGAGGGGCGGCGTCAGCGTCACCCGCAGAAGCCCGCGCACGCTCTGGTCGCGCCCGAACACGCGAGTCTCCAGCTGGTGCGACGACGCTTCCATCTGGTTCGCGAGCTCGAGTACCTCCTCGCCCGCAGCCGTCAGGCGGTAGCCCGAAGGCAGCTTTTCGAACATCTGCGTCCCCAAGCGTTCCTCGAGCTGGGCGATGCGTCGCAGCACGGTCGCATGGTTTACCCCGAGGCGCCCGGCAGCAGCCCGCACTGAGCCTCCGCGCGCGGCGGCCAGAAAATAGCGAACGTCATCCCAGTCGATCATGGTGCATTTCCGCGCCGCGCGCCGCGGCTTCCAAAGCTCACTCTAGCACCCTGAGCTGCAGTGCGCGCGATCGTCGCGGCGCTTCATCGTCCAGCCGGATCGTTTTCGCACCACCGATGTGCGCGATTCCGCACTCACCGCCCGACGTCTGCGAACCCATGTTGAGGCTCTCGGGGGGACTTCCCCGTACAGCCAAAGACCGAGATGGCGAAACGAAGGATACACGACATGACCAGATTGAATGGAAAGACCGCCGTCATCACGGGCGGCGCCACCGGCATCGGCCGCGCGGCGGCAAAGCGCTTCATCGAGGAAGGCGCCTTCGTCTTCATCTTCGGCCGCCGGCAGGACGCGCTCGACGCGGCTGTGGCCGAGCTTGGGCCCAACGCCCGCGCGGTGAAAGGCTCGGTCTCCGATGAGGCCGACCTCGACCGGCTCTACGCGGCGGTGAAGGCCGAGCGCGGAACCCTCGACATCGTCTTCGCCAATGCCGGGACGGGAAGCCCGCTTCCGCTCGGCAAGATCACCGCCGAGCACATTGACGACACGTTCGACACCAACGTGAAGGGTACGATTTTCACCGTCCAGAAGGCGTTACCGCTGATGGGCAAGGGCGGTTCGATCATCCTGACCGGATCGAGCGCCGGCACCACGGGCGCCCCGGCATTCACGGCTTACAGCGCCAGCAAGGCGGCCGTGCGCAACCTCGCGCGGACCTGGGCGGAGGATCTGAAGGGCACCAGCATCCGGGTCAACGTGCTGTCGCCCGGGGCCACGGCGACCGAACTCGCGAAGGCGGCGCTGGGCGAAGAGGGCCAGAAGGCCTACGGCGCGATGACCCCGCTGCAGCGCATGGCCGAGCCGGCGGAGATCGGAGCCGTGGCCGCCTTCCTTGCGTCGGACGACAGCAGCTTCATGACCGCCAGCGAGGTCGCCGTCGATGGCGGCCTGGCCCAACTCTGACGCGCTACGCCTGGGCGGGCTCCATTCGATATCCGGAGCCCGACCGGGGGCGGCAAAATAAAGGAGAATGAATATGAGCTACGCAATTATCGGCTTCGGCAATATCGGCAAGGCGCTGGCCAAGGCGTTTGCCCGCAAGGGCATCGAAGTATCCGTCGCAACCACGCGCGACCCGGAAAGCTTTGCATCCGAAGCGACCGCTATCGGACCCAAGGTCATTGCCAAAACGCTGGCAGACGCGGTCAAGGCGGACGTCATCTTTTTGGCTGTCCGTTTCGAGTCGCATCCGGACGTCGCGAAGGCGCTGCCCAGCTGGCAGGGCAAGACGATCATCGATTTGACCAACGCCTACGGCATGCCCCCTGAACAACTGGGAGGACAGCCTTCTTCCACGTTCATCGCGCAGGCTTTCTCTGGTGCAAGGCTGGTCAAGGGCTTCAACCATTTGATCGCTGCCACCCTTGACCAGGATCCGGCCGTACATGGTGGCAGGAGAGTCGTGTTCCTGGCGAGCGACGATGATGCTGCCGTAACGGAGATTGGTACGCTCGCGGAAAATCTCGGTTTCGCGCCGGTCAAACTCGGCGGGCTTTCGGAAGGCGGACTGCTCGTGCAGGCGCGCGGAAATAGTTGGGGCCGGCTGATCTTCAAGGACCTGGTCAAGTTCGACTGATGAATCGGAATCGCAAATTTCCATGCAATCCTGGTTCGTGGACCACAACATGTCGGACGAGATACGACGCGATCCGATGTAGGGAAACGGAGAGATACGATGAGCACCGAAGAGAATGTCCAGATTGTGAGGGATTTCTTCGCAGCAATGGGCAGCTACAACGAGCACGATCTGCTGGCGCTGGCTGCCGAAGATATCGAGTGGATCATTCCGGGCGAGGGCTGGCCCCTGGCAGGCACGCACCGCGGGCACGCGGAATTGGCGGCTGTGCTTAAGAAGGCATCGCAAGAGGTGGAAATGAAATACCCGAAGCCTCCCGAATTTGTGGCGCAGGGAGACCGGGTCATGGTCGTCGGCGTCGCCACGGGAACAATCTACGCGACGAATAAGCCGTACAAGGACGAGTGGGTCTTCGACATTACCGTTCGAAATGGAAAAGTAGCACACATCCAGGAGTACATCGACACGCAAGCACTGGCGCGGGCCTCGCACATGGAC
>NZ_JAQGJD010000125.1 GCF_028290785.1 Tardiphaga sp.
TGACCGCCGGCGTTCTGGCGATCACCGCCAACAACGCGGCCTTCATGACGGAAATCTTTCGCGGCGCGCTGACCAGCATCCCGGCCGGCCAGATCGAGGCGGCCGCATCGCTCGGCCTCAAGTCCCGCGCGATCTGGCTCCGGGTGGTCCTGCCGCAACTCTACATGCGCTCGCTGCCGGCCATCGTCAGCGAATGCACGATCGTGGTGAAGGGGACGGCGCTGCTTGCGGTGATCACCGTAGTCGAGGTGTTCCGCACCGCCCAGCAGATCGGATCCACCAGCTTCCGGCCCTTCGAAACCTTCGCTGCCGCCGGGCTGGTGTTTCTGGCGCTTAGCCTCGTCATCAGCCAATTCGGCATGTGGCTCGAACGGCGCTATGCGCTGCGTCGCGGCGTCTAGCGGGGGACCATGCTCGACATCTCCGTCATCACGAACAACTGGCAATATTTCGCGCAGGGAATCTGGGTCACGGTTGTGGTGACGACCTCAGCGACCATTCTCGGTTTCTGCATCGGGTTCATCATCGCGCTGGTGCGTACCTCCACGCTGCTGCCGCTGCGGATTGCCGGAGGCGTCTACGTGGAAGTGTTGCGCAACGTCCCTTTCATCATCCTGCTCTTCCTGTTCTTCTACGGGCTGCCTTTTGCCGGCATTCGCATCCCGGAACGCGTGGCGGGCACCATCGCACTGGCGATGTTCGCCTCGGCCTATTATGCGGAAATCCTGCGCGGAGCGATGGCGGCTGTTCCGCGCGGTCAGGTCGAAGCGGCGCGGGCGATCGGCTTCACCCAACCTCAGATCCTGCGCTATATTATCGCGCCGCAGATGTGGAAATTCGCGCTGCCACCGATGGCCGGCACGACCACCATGGCGATCAAGGAATCATCGATCCTGAGCACGATCACCGTTGCGGAGCTGACTTATCAGGGCCTGATCGTGCAGGGCATGACGTTCGCGCCCTTCGAGGTGTTCTTTGCCGTGGCCAGCCTCTACTGGATTTTCACGGCGTTGCTTTCCTGGGGTTTCCGCCGCACCGAACGCGCGGTCGGATCGCCCGAACTGGCGGCGGTTTTTCGCAGTCCGCTCGCGCGCAAATATCTTTCGCTCGATCATCGGCGTTAGGACCATGAGCGCGCCCGACGGCGACGCCGTAGCCCGCCCCGGCAAACAGCCCGCGGCTACTGGCCCGGCGTCCAGGGCTGGTAGTCGCCAGTTGCCACGGGACGGCGGCCGTGGGCCAGGGTCGAGCCGGCCGGACGGTACGCGGCCGGCGTGCCGGTCAGGTTCGGCTGATGCGGCTTCTCCCATTCGCGGTTCGTGTAGCTCTCTTCGGTGGGCGCCACATCGACGGTGTGGTGCAGCCAGCCGTGCCACGACGGCGGCACCTTGGAGGCCTCGGCATAGCCATTATAGACCACCCAGCGGCGCTGGAAGCCCAGCGTCGGATCGATCACGCCACCCTTGGTACGGTAATAGGTGTTGCCCTGCTCGTCGGTGCCGACCAGCTCGCCGAACCGCCAGGTCCACAGCTGCGTGCCGAACGTCTGGCCACTCCACCAGGTGAAAAATTTCAGCAGAAACAGCTTCATGGCCCGCACCGCGGTTGGAGAACAATTGCGGTCGTTGATGCCATCGGCGGGCCGGATTGTCCAGTTGTCTCCGCGACACCCTGCCACGCGCCATGCATCGTGACCGGCCTCGTATCGGGTCGGAAAGGGCCTATCTCGATTAGATCGATCTGACGCGGTCACGTTCGTTCATGCCGCATACAGTTCCGGCCTGCCACCCTGCGCTCGCGCAGCGCGACGATTGGTCGGGAACGCTCCTCCCGCGAGCGGGTTGAATGCGCAACCAGAATAGGAGACCAAAATGATCAATCTGAAGATTTTGAGTGCCGCAGCGATTGTGACACTGGCTTTGCCCGTGATCGCTTCAACCGCCAGCTACGCCCAGAATAGCGGATTTCGCGGCGGTGGCGGCGCTCCCAGGGTCAGCGGCGGCGGCGGTCCTCGCGTGGGTATGGGCGGCGGTGGCCCTCGCATGGGCATGGCCGGCGGCGGCGGTGGCCCCAGGGTGGGCATGGGCGGCGGCCAGCGAGTCGGCGGCGGTAACTTCGGTCGCGGTGGCGGCTGGCGCGGTGGCGGTGGCGGCGGGTTCGTCCCCGGCGCGGTGGCCGGCGCCCTGATCGGCGGCGCGATCGCGTCGCAGAGCGGCTATCCCGGTTATTACGGCGGCTACGGCTATGGCGGCGGCGGCTATTACGGTAGCTCGTACGGCGCCTATTACGGCGCACCTTATGACGACGGCGGCGAAGTCGTTGAAGCGGCGCCGGCCGGCGGCGGCGACGTTGAATACTGCATCCAGACCTACAAGTCCTACAACGTCCGCACCGGAAGCTATCTGGGCTATGACGGCCAGCGCTACGCCTGCCCATAGGCTGGCACGCGGTTGCTAAATGAGGACGGCGCCCGCTGCGGCGCCGTCCTTTATCGTTCCGGGGTTGCGGCCAGCCGTACAGCGTCTATGAACGTTCATCGGGTTGACCGCGAAACATTGTGGGAACTCGCGCGTATCCTCTTCGACCGGACCACGACGGGCCCGACGCGTCAGGTGTGAACAATCTTGGTGGACACTTCAGGTAAGCCGACAGTGGCGCAGTTGCACGCCAACGAGTCCGAACGGCTGCAGGCGCTTCGCTCCTACGGCATCCTCGATACCGCCGTCGAGCCGTCCTTCGACGACCTCACCAAAATCGCCAGCTATGTGTGCCAGACCCCGATCGCGCTGATCAGTCTGGTCGATGAGCACCGGCAGTGGTTCAAATCCGCTTTGGGCACCCCGCTTCGCCAAACTCCGCTCGATCAATCGATCTGCGCCCATGCGCTGCTCGAACACAGTTTTCTCGAAGTCGAAGATACCACCAAGGATCCCCGCTTCGACTGCAACCCGCTGGTGACCGGCGACCCGCACGTTCGTTTCTATGCCGGCGCGCTGCTGCGCACGCCGGATGGCCTGCCGCTGGGCACGGTCTGCGTGCTCGATGACAAGCCGCGCGTGCTGTCGGCCGAGCAGCGCGACGTGCTCGCCGCCCTCGCCCGCCAGGTGATGTCGCAGATGGAATTCCGCCGCGCGCTGCTGCTGTCGGATCGCCTGCAGCGCAATATCAGCCGGCTGATGGCGGTGGCCGGTCACGACCTCAAGCAGCCGTTGCAGGTCATGGTGATGGCGATCGACCGGATCCGCGGCAAGCTGACCGACGCGAAGGATCGCGAACGGCTCGGCTACGCCATCGATGCCGGCATGCGGATGGCCGAAGACCTCGACCGGCTCGCCGAAACCTCGGTGATGGAGGTCGGCTACGGCGCCCCGGACCTGAAGAGCTTTGCGGTCGCCGACGTCTTTCAGTCGGTCCTGGCCAACTGGCGCCTGCACGCCGAATCCAAGGGCCTCGAACTGGTCGTGGTGCCCAGCAAGGCGAAGGTGGTCAGCGACCCCGCGATGCTGCGCGCCATCATCGGCAACCTGGTCGGCAACGCCATCAAGTATACCGAGCGCGGCCGCGTGCTGGTCGGCTGTCGTCGGCATCACCATGCCGTGACGATCGAAGTGCTGGATTCCGGCGCCGGCATTGCCCGCGAACAACAGGCCGCGATCTTCGACGCCTTCCACCAGATCGATCCGACCAGCGAAGGCCTCGGCCTCGGCCTGTCGATCGTGCGCCGCACCGCAGAGGCACTCGGCCACGACATCGAAGTGAAGTCCGACCTCGCCCGCGGCTCGCATTTCAGCGTCCGCGTGCCGCTCGCGGCGAACTCGGATTAGGCCGCTACGCTTCGATCGACGTGAGTTCAGGCCCCGCTCCCGGAACTGATTCGGACGCCCATGCCGTCTGGCGATTCCCTGTGCCTGCAGCGCCGCGGAACAATCCGCAGCGCCGGCGATTCAACCACTGACAAATGGAGATCATCATGCCCGCAGCCACGCGACGAAAACCCGAAGCCGCGGATCAGTGGGCCGCGCGCATCCTGCTTCATGCCCACGCCATCGCGCCCTGCCCCGAACACGGCTTCATGCGTTTGCGATTCCACCATGCGGCGATCGACTATGCCCACGCGCTGGCGGCGTCCGATCCGCTGCCCGGCAAGAGCAAGGCGAAGTGCGTCGCGGTGCTCGACGATTTTCTCGACGGACTGAGCGACGACTGTCCCGCCTGCGGCTAACGACATGATGACCGGCCGGCCGCGAACGAATCCGCCGGCCGCCGCGACCAACCCCGCGATGAATGAAAGCGGCCAACCAGAGAAGCGTCCAAGCGACCTCGAGCGCCGTCATCCCAAGGTGCGCGAGTGGGTGCTTCATACGCTGGCTGTGGCGATGGCTTTCGCGGCCGTGCAGCACTACAAACCGGAAGGCATCGTCGCCATTCCGATCGTCTTCGTCGGGGCCTACGTCGTTGCAAAGCTCATCGGGGATATCGTCTGGTTGAGCAGCGCCGTCTGGCTCGGGCTGATCTCCGTGCTGATTCTGGTATGTACGTTGTCGGTGGCCTTCACGAGCCTCCCGTTGCTCCCGGCCGTGCTGCTGACGATCCTGCCTGGAATCGGCCAAGCCTACCTGATGTGGGCCTTGTGGCCGGCGACGAGCGCCTTGTCTCACCCGCTGACCCTGTTGAGCGCGGTATGGCTTCTCCTGCTTGCCATTACAATTTTTCAGCAGGACCTGTTCGTCCGCTGGCGCCCCCGGTCAAAATTGGGTCGCAAGCGGGCCTAGGCGATTCGCGGCGGCGCGACCGGACGGGCGGCGACGCTCCGGGGGAACCGGTCGCCGATTTCACGGAAATCCTTCTGCCAATTGGGCTTTATCATCACCCGGTATCCCGGCACCGGCGACTGTGCGGTTTTGACCAATGCCCGAGGCACCTGAGTCTGCCGAACGCAAGGCTCTCATGACAAAATAAAGTTGCCCTGTGAACAGTGGGCGAAGCGCCGGCAATCCAAACAATTTGAAATATTTCGCCTTCCGATTCCGTGAGGACTCACCGATACTTGCCAGCAATCGAGGTGGCGCTTGCCCCCTGGTTATCCCCACTTCCCACCATATTTAGTAATTGGTTTAGGAACCCGTACTAGTTCTTGACGGGTATCGGGAGTCGGCCTAGTTTTCAAAACGTTCGGTGCGGGTGGTCATTTGTCCCGCCGGGCGCTCCCCAAAAGGGTTCCAGACTGACCGCTTCGACGGCCGTATCGGCTTTCGGGGACGGGCCGTTCTGTCCCGAAAACGGGCGACCTTTGGGGTCGTCACAATGAGCTGAACAACAGCTCGGGTTGCATAGTGAGGCGTTGATGCATGCCCCGGGGAAACCGGACGCCGGCACCCCGGCAAGGCATGCGGACAGAGACAACAGGCCGGGTCACCGGCTGAGCTGCGGGCGCAAGTCCGCTAAAACTGAAATCGCCGGCGTCGCCCTATCGGGGTGCCGGCACTAGACGGGGCCACGACCATGCAGATCAATCGCCTGTACACCACGGACGGACAGTCTCCCTATGCCGGGATCGATTTCCGCCACACCACGTCGGAGATTCGCAATCCCGATGGCTCCGTGGTGTTCAAGCTGGAGAATGTCGAGGTCCCCGACTCCTGGTCGCAGGTCGCCTCCGACGTGTTGGCCCAGAAATACTTTCGCAAGGCCGGCGTCGCCGCGAAGCTGAAAAAGGTCGAGGAAGAGACCGTGCCGTCGTGGCTGTGGCGCTCCGTGCCCGACACCGAGGCGCTGGCTACTTTGCCCGAGAAGGAGCGCTACGTCTCCGAGCTGTCGTCCAAGCAGGTGTTCGACCGCCTCGCCGGCTGCTGGACCTACTGGGGCTGGAAGGGCAGCTACTTCACGTCGGAAGCCGACGCCCACGCCTTCCATGACGAGCTGCGCTACATGCTCGCCAAGCAGATGGTCGCGCCGAATTCGCCGCAGTGGTTCAACACCGGCCTGCACTGGGCCTACGGCGTCGATGGTCCCGGCCAGGGCCACTATTACGTGGACTGGAAGACCGGCAAGCTGACCAAGTCGAAGTCGTCCTACGAGCATCCGCAGCCGCATGCCTGCTTCATCCAGGGCGTCGAGGACGACCTGGTCAACGAAGGCGGCATCATGGACCTGTGGGTGCGTGAAGCCCGTCTGTTCAAGTACGGCTCCGGCACCGGCTCCAACTTCTCGAAGCTCCGCGGCGAAGGCGAGAAGCTGTCCGGCGGGGGACGCTCCAGCGGGCTGATGTCGTTCCTGAAGATCGGCGACCGCGCCGCCGGCGCCATCAAGTCGGGCGGCACCACGCGCCGCGCCGCCAAGATGGTGGTGGTCGATGCCGACCATCCGGACATCGAGACCTATATCGACTGGAAGGTGAAGGAGGAGCAGAAGGTTGCGGCCATCGTCACCGGCTCCAAGATCAACCAGAAGCACCTCAAGGCGATCCTGAAAGCCTGCGTCAATTGCGAAGGCTCCAACGACGACTGCTTCGATCCCGAGAAGAACCCGGCGCTGCGCCGCGAGATCAAGCTGGCGCGCCGCGCGCTGGTCAATGACAACGTCATCAAGCGCGTCATCCAGTATGCCAAGCAGGGCTACAAGGACATCGACTTCCCGGTCTACGACACCGACTGGGATTCCGAGGCGTATCTCACCGTGGCCGGCCAGAACTCCAACAACTCCGTCTCGCTGAAGGATGATTTCCTCCGCGCCGTCGAGACCGACGGCACCTGGGACCTGATCGCCCGCAAGGACGGCAAGGTCATGAAGACCCTGCAGGCCCGCGACCTCTGGGAGAAGATCGGCTACGCCGCCTGGGCTTCGGCCGATCCCGGCCTGCACTTCAACACCACCATGAACGACTGGCACACCTGCAAGGCGTCCGGCGACATCCGCGCGTCGAATCCGTGCTCGGAATACATGTTCCTGGACGACACCGCCTGCAACCTGGCCTCGGCCAACCTGCTGACGTTCTACAACACCTCGACCGCGACCTTCGACATCCACGCTTATGAGCACCTCTGCCGGCTCTGGACCATGGTGCTCGAAATCTCGGTGATGATGGCCAAGGTCCCGTCGAAGCCGATCGCCGAACTGTCGTACGAATTCCGCACCCTCGGCCTGGGCTACGCCAACATCGGCGGCCTCCTGATGTCGATGGGCCTGTCCTACGACAGCAAGGAAGGCCGCGCGCTGTGCGGCGCCTTGACCGCCGTGTTGACCGGCGTCTCCTACGCCACCTCCGCGGAGATGGCGAAAGAGCTCGGCCCGTTCCCCGGCTACAAGAAAAATGCTGCGCACATGCTGCGCGTGATCCGCAACCATCGCCGCGCGGCGCATGGCGAATCCCGCGGCTATGAAGGCCTGGCCGTGGCCCCCGTGCCGCTCGACCACGCCTCCTG
>NZ_JAQGJD010000146.1 GCF_028290785.1 Tardiphaga sp.
CAATGCCGGCATCTCCGGCGGCCTGGTGCCGCTGATCGAACAGACCGTGGACCAATGGCAAGAGATTCTGCGCATCAACCTGATCGGACCGTTTCTGGCGATCAAGCATTCCATGCCGCACATGATCGCGCAAAAATACGGCTCGATCGTCTGCACGGCATCGGTGGCCGGCCTGAAATCCGGCGCGTCGGGGCATCCCTATGCGTCGAGCAAGGCCGGCGTGATCAGCCTGGTGCAAACCACCGCCTATTCGCTGTCCGGCACCGGCGTGCGCATCAACGCGGTCTGTCCCGGCCTGATCGAGACCGGCATGACCAAGCCGATCTTCGACAACGCCAAGGACCGCGGCACGGAGGGCAAGATCGGCCAACTCAACCCGCTGAAGCGCGCGGGACAGCCGCATGAGCTGGCGGCGATGGGATTGTTTCTGGCCAGCGACGACGCGTCCTACGTCAATGGCCAGGCGATTCCGGTGGATGGCGGGCTGACGGCATCGATGCCGTATGCGGGGAAGCCGATCTGACAGAAGGAAAACGGCGGAGCGCTATTGCGATCCGCTTCGCGCCGGCCGGTGTGACCAGCACCGCGAGCGCCGATACGATGTGGATGGCGACGCCGGCGAAAATCGGCGTCGCATAGCCGCCGGTGATATCGCGCAACAGCCCCATGGCTGCGGGGCCGAGCGCGTTGACTACGCCGCTCACGCCCATCGACAGGCCGAGCACGACCCCGAACGCACCCGGCGCAAATTCACGTTGAACGATCAGCGCCGGCAGCGTGATCAGATTGCCAATCGAGAAGCCGAACACGGCACAGGCCAGGAACAGCGCCGTGCTGTCGCTCGACCGTCCGATCACGGCCAGCGCTGCGGCCTGGCTGAGGATCGAGAGCGCTGTCGCGCGGCGGGGATTGATGCGATCGACGAGCAGGCCCAGGCCAATTCGCCCGGCAAGCGCCATCGCCGTGGTCAGCGACACCGCGCCGCCCGCCTGCTGAAATCCGATCACCGGCGTCAGGATCGCGATCTGGTGCACGATGAATGCGACCTGCACCAGCAGGGCCGATGCGAACGGCGCCGTGAACGACCAGAAGCCGGCGCTGCGCAGCAACGACATGCGCGATAACGCTTCGGATGGCGGCGCGGCGCTTTCGGCAGGCCGCTCCTGCTCCAGCGGAAACCGGATGATCGCGACAACGAGCGGCACCAGCACGACCACCGCACACGCCGCCGCGACCCACAGCGCGTTGCGAAATCCGATGGCTTCGACCAGCAGCACCAGCCCGGGCGTGAGCACGATGCCACTGCATGTCGCGCCGGTGAAGGTGAGACTGATCGCCAGGCCGCGCTTGCGGTCGAACCACGCGCCGACGATCGCCGCCGCCGTGACGGCCCCCAGCCCGACCCAGGCCAGAGCGAGTACGAAAAACCCTGCGTAGAGCTGCACGACGGAATTTGCCGACGCCAGCAGCGCCAACGCCGCTGCCAGCGCAGCGATGCCTGCAAGGACCAGACGGCAAGGTCCGATCCAGCGCAGCAGATCGCTGACGAAAACAGATAGCAGCGATCCCAGCACCAGGCTGATCGTGGTCCCGGTCGCGATCAACCCGGTCGGCCAGCCGATAAGGCGGCGAAGCTCGGTGACGTAAATGCCCTGGCCATACATGCCAAATCCGAAGATCGACATCTCAACCAGAAACAACGCGGCGACGACTCGCCATCCGGCATAATGCAGAGATTGCTCGTTGACCGGGCTTGAGCCCCTCATTTGACCGCGCCTCGCCAGCGTTCGACGTTCCCACCACTCGCTCTACTTTAGATTGTGCGTTCACGCCATCGCGCATGAGAGCATTGCGGTCAATAAACAAAACAGAGCGTTACAATCTGTCAAAAGCTGCAATGAGCCTCTGCATGCCCCATCAAGTTACGACCCGTCCCGCGGCATGCCCGACGCGTCGATCGCCAGCGGACGATTGCGTACGCGCTCGCGGTGGAACGCGTAGATGCCGGACAGCACGATCACACTCGCGCCGACCACCATCGCGCCGTCGGGCGCATCGCCGAATACCAGGTAGCCGAACAGGATCGCCCAGAGCAGCTGTGTGTAGCGGAACGGCGCCACCGCCGAGATATCGCCCGCCCGCAGCGCCAGGATAATGCACTGGTAGCCGATGAGTACGAGTACGGCCGAAAGCGCCAGCAGCACGACCGCGTGGCCGGACGGCGTCGCCCAGCCGCCGAGCGGGACTATCAGTATGGCTCCGACCAGCGTGATCGCGATAGTCGTCAGAAAGGTGACGAATAGCGCCGGGATGTCGGCCGGAATCTGCTTGGTGGCGATATCGCGCAGGGCATAGAACGCCACTGCGACCAACGCCAGCAAGGCGAACTGGTTGAAACCGTCAACGCCCGGCCGCACGATGATGAGCACGCCGGCGAAGCCCGCAGCGATCGCCAGCCAGCGCCGCCACCCGACCGGCTCGCCGAGGATCAGCACAGCGCCGAGCGTGATCGCCAGCGGTTGCGACTGAATGATCGCCGATACGTTGGCCAACGGCAAATGCGTGATTGCCGCCAGAAACAGGATCGTGCCGCCGATTTCCCCGCTTATCCGCAACGCCACCGGCGTCACGAACAGAAGGCGTAGCGGCCGCAGGGCGCGTTGATGGGTCGCCAGCGCGCCGATCAGAACGCCCGCGAAAATGCCGCGAAGCAGCATCACCTCCCCGAAGTTCATTTGTAACGTCAGGAATTTGGAGATCGCGTCGGTGACGCTGAAGGCGGCCATCGCCGCCGCCATCAGCAGGCTGCCACGCAGATTGGGAGAAAGGGCCAAGACAGGTTTCCGGATCGACTGGCGTGGCACGACCGCAGGTCGTGGCCAGATCGCATGAAAGGGACGCGATCCGCCGGAATCGCGCCCCTCCATTAGCCTATTTCATTCTACTTCGCGCCGGCCTTCTGCGCATATTCCCAGGATGCTTTTGCCAATGGCACGGTGCGCTTCACCGACTCCATCGCTTTCGCCGACGACGCCGTGCCATCGCGGATGCGGCCGGCGATGCCCTGCAGAATGCCGGCGAGCCGGAACAGGTTGTAGGAGTAGTACCAGTTCAGGTCCGGCACGCTGGAGCGCCCCGTCGCCTTGCAGTAGATTTCCGCCGCTTCATCCATCGTCGGAATGTTGAGCGCGGCGAAATCGAGATCGGCCAGGCCCGGCATCGTCCACTGCATCAGGAGATAGGTGAAGTCGGCCATCGGATCGCCCAATGTCGACAGCTCCCAGTCCAGCACCGCCTGCACCTTCGGCTGGGTGGCGTGGAACACCATGTTGTCTATGCGGTAGTCGCCATGCACCACCGACACCCGCTCCTGCTGCGGCACCGAGGTCGGCAGCCACGCCATCAGCCGGTCCATCTCCGGGATCGACTGGGTTTCCGACGCCTTGTACTGCTTGGTCCAGCGATCGACCTGCCGGGCAAAATAATTGCCCGGCTTGCCGAAGTCGCCGAGTCCGATCTTCACCGGATCGTACATGTGAAGCTTCGCCAGGGTCTCGATCTTGTCGACGAAGATCGGGCGGCGCTCTTCCTTGCTGAGTTGCGGCAACGCCGGATCCCAGAAGATGCGGCCGTCTTCCATCGACATGATGTAGAACGCCGAGCCAATCACGCCGTCGTCAGTGCACAGCGCATAGGCTTTCGCGACAGGAAAGCCCTGCTTGCCCAGCGCCGCGATCACCTTGAATTCGCGATCGACGGCGTGGGCGGACGGCAGCAGCTTTCCAAATGGCTTGCGACGCATCACATAGGACCGGCTGGGCGTGTCCAGCCGATACGTCGGGTTCGACTGACCGCCCTTGAATTGCAGGACGGTCAGCGGCCCCTGATAGTCCTCGACGTTTTCCGCCATCCAGCCGTCGAGGCGGGCTTCATCGATCCGATGACGCTCCTCGACGGGCTTGGTGCCGGAAAAATCGTCGTCCTTGCGCACGCTCTCAGTCACGCTGCTACCCCGTCAGTGCCTGCCGGCCATGGTTTCGACCGACACGTCCGGCGCGTTGGCATATTTGCGAAGCTCAAGCCGGGCGATGGCGCGATTATGCACCTCGTCCGGACCGTCGGCCAGACGCATGGTGCGCATCGACGCGTAGTCCCGCGCCAGCCCGGCATCGTCGGAGACGCCGGCGGCGCCGTAGGCCTGGATCGCGTTGTCGATGATCTTCAGCGCCATGTTCGGGCCGGAGACCTTGATCATCGCAATTTCCAACTGCGCGGTCTTGTTGCCGACCTTGTCCATCATGTCGGCGGCCTTCAGGCACAGCAGACGGTTCATCTCGATGTCGGTCCGGGCTTCCGCAATGCGCTGCTCCCAGATCGAGTACTCGATGATCTTCTTGCCGAACGCGGTGCGCGACGACAGCCGCCGCACCATCTTTTCCAGCGCTTCCTCGGCCTTGCCGATGGTGCGCATGCAGTGATGGATGCGGCCCGGGCCAAGACGGCCCTGCGCGATTTCGAAGCCGCGGCCCTCGCCGAGCAGGATGTTGCTAACGGGCACGCGGACATTGTCCAGCTTCACCCGCGCATGGCCATGCGGCGCGTCATCGAACCCGAACACCGGCAGCAGCTTTTCGATGATGACGCCCTTAGCGTCGCTGGGAACCAGGATCTGCGACTGCTGCTGATGCTTGGGCGCCGACGGATCGGTCTTGCCCATCACGATCATGATCTTGCAACGTGGATCGCCCATGCCAGACGACCACCACTTAGTGCCGTTGATCACGTACTCGTCGCCGTCGCGCACGATGGAGGTTTCGATGTTGGTCGCGTCCGACGACGCGACATCCGGCTCGGTCATCAGAAAGGCAGAACGGATCTCGCCGTTCATCAGCGGGCGCAGCCACTTCTGCTTATGCTCCTTGGAGCCATAGCGCATGAAGACTTCCATATTGCCGGTGTCCGGCGCGGAGCAGTTGAACACTTCGGACGCCCAGCTGATGTGACCCATCTGTTCGGCGAGCAGCGCGTATTCCAGATTGCTCAATCCCGCGCCGTGGAATTCCTCGTCCTCATGGGACGACGGCGGCATGAACATGTTCCACAGGCCTGCGGCCTTCGCCTTGGCCTTCAGCTCCTCGACGACCGGGATCACTTTCCAGCGCTCACCGGCCTCGTCCTGCTGCCGATAGACCGGCACGGCGGGACGCACGTGCTTGTCCATGAAGGAAGAAACGCGATCGAGCCATTCGCGCTGGCGGTTCGAGAGATTGAAATCCATGGAGCGTTCCTCACCTTTTTTTCAGACAGAATTTTGCGGCACTGTTGTCCCGTCGAACTTCTTCCGCAAGGCCCTTTTTGATCGGCTTATTTTGCAGTGCGGGCACAAGCGGCGCGACGGCGGCTGCTTCATCTCGCTGCGCCCTGGCGCATTGACATTCGCAGCCCTTCAAACGATAGTTTCATACAAGCGTTTGAAAAGCAATCACCCCGGCCCGCGCCCGGCGCATAGGGCTCTCGCATGGCAGCAGACGACACACGGACGGCGATCCTCTCAGCGGCCGAGCGGCTGTACGCCGCGCGCGGCTTCGCGGACGTGACGATGCGCGACATCGTGGCGGCGGCGGACGTCAACCTCGCGGCGGTGAACTATCATTTTGGCAGCAAGGATGAATTGATCGCCGAACTGTTCGTGACGCGCAGCCTCGCCACCAACCGCGAGCGGCTCAACGAGTTGAAGGCAGCGGAAGAACACGGCGGCGGCCGCTCCCATATCGACGCGATCCTCGCCGCGCTGGTCGGACCGACCCTGCGCGGCTGCCTCGGCCCGGACAAGCAACGCTCCGACGCCGCGCGCTTCATGATCCGCGCCTCGATCGAATCGATTCCGCCGATCCGCAAGATCAAGAACCGCGAGGTCGATCACCTCAAGCGTTTTGCGGCAGCGATGCGGCGTGCTTTGCCCGACCATGACGCCGTCGATATCGACTGGACGCTGCACTTTGCGCTGGCCATGGCGCACCAGACTATCCGCGATGGCGAGCGGCTGACCAAAATGTCGGACGGCCGCTGCGACCTCAACGACGTCCAGGCCATTATCGACCGCATCGTCGGCATCTCGGTACAGGCGCTGACCGGACGGGCGAAAGCGCGGGCCTGAGCCTGACGCTTGATCCGATAAGTCGTGATCCGATCTGCCGCCTCGCCGCGATATGGTGAGGCCACGCCGGCGCGATTCGCGGACCGCGCCGGCACGAAATCGGGAACATCGCATGCGCGCCCAGCAGGCCATCGACTATATGTCGGCGGAGATCGCCGAAGTCGGCACTCTGATGCGGACGCTATCCGGCCGCTACGAGGGAATCTTCGCGAAATGCCGTGCGTCGCTCGGCGTGGCGCTGGAAGCGTCGGCAACCATGGCCGACGCCGCCCGCGACGCGGCAGCGATTGCCGAGGCCGCCTCGGCGAGCTTTCGCGATCAGGTGCCGAACCAGCCGGCCACGGCCTGCGCCAGCGGCTGTGCCGCCTGCTGCCATCTCTACGTCCAGGTGCCGCCCGGCACCGCCGCGCTGATGGCCGCGCATATTGCCAGTCACTTCACGCCCGTCGCGCGGGCGGCCTTGCACGAGCGACTGGTGACCGCCGCGGCCGCGGTTCAAGCCGCGGAGGACCCGGCGCGTTTGCGGCT
>NZ_JAQGJD010000207.1 GCF_028290785.1 Tardiphaga sp.
CGGCGTCGAGGGCATGCTCTACATGAGCAGCCAGGCGACCACCGACGGCCTGATGACGCTGAACGTCACCTTCCGGCTCGGCACCGATCCCGACAAGGCGCAGCAGCTGGTGCAGAACCGGGTGGCGCAGGCCGAGCCGCGGCTGCCGCAGGAAGTCCGCACGCTGGGCATCACCACCATCAAGAGCGCGCCCGACCTCACCATGGTAGTGCATCTGAATTCGCCGAACGGCCGCTACGACATGACGTACCTGCGCAACTACGCGGTGCTCAACGTCAAGGACCGCCTCGCGCGGATCGAGGGCGTCGGCCAGGTGCAGTTGTTCGGCTCCGGCGACTATTCGATGCGGGTCTGGCTCGACCCGCAGAAGGTCGCCGAGCGCGGCCTGTCGCCGGGCGATATCGTCAAGGAAATCCGCGCCCAGAACGTGCAGGCCGCGGCCGGTCAGGTCGGCGGCTCGCCCAACGAGGCCGGTCTCGATCTGCAGCTCTCGATCAATGCCCAGGGCCGGCTGCAGAGCGAGGAAGAGTTCGGCGACATCATCGTCAAGAATGGCAGCAACGGCGAAGTGACGCGGCTGCGCGACGTCGCGCGCATCGAGATGGGCGCCGCCGACTATTCGCTGCGCTCGCTGCTCAACAACAAGTCGGCGGTGGCGATTCCGGTGTTCCAGTCGCCGGGTTCCAACGCGATCCAGATCTCCGACAACGTCCGCAAGGCGATGGCGGCGATGAAGGAGAACATGCCCGACGGCATGGACTACAGCATCGTCTACGACCCCACCCAGTTCGTGCGCGCTTCCATCGAGGCGGTAATTCACACGCTGCTCGAAGCCGTGGCGCTGGTGGTGCTGGTGGTGATCCTGTTCCTGCAGACCTGGCGCGCCTCGATCATCCCGCTGATCGCGGTGCCGGTATCGATCGTCGGCACCTTTGCGGTGATGCATCTGTTCGGTTTCTCGATCAACGCGCTGACCCTGTTCGGGCTGGTGCTGGCGATCGGCATCGTGGTCGATGATGCCATCGTGGTGGTGGAGAACGTCGAGCGCAACATCGAGCGCGGGCTGTCGCCGAAGGAGGCGGCCTATCAGGCGATGCAGGAAGTCACCGGGCCGATCATCGCGATCGCGCTGGTGCTGGTGGCGGTGTTCGTGCCGCTGGCCTTCATCACCGGATTGACCGGGCAGTTCTACAAGCAGTTCGCGCTGACCGTGGCGATCTCCACGGTGATCTCGGCGTTCAACTCGCTGACGCTGTCGCCGGCGCTCGCCGCATTGCTGCTGAAGGGCCACGACGCGCCGAAGGATGCGCTGAGCCGGATCATGGACAAGGGACTGGGCTGGTTCTTCCGACGTTTCAACCGCGCCTTCGCCTGGAGCTCCAACGCCTATAGCGGCGGCGTCGGCCGCGTGATCTCGCGGCGCGGCATCGTCATGGTCGCCTATCTCGTGCTGATCGGGGTCACCGCGTTCCTGTTCCGCGCGGTGCCCGGCGGCTTCGTGCCGGGCCAGGACAAGCAATATCTCGTCGGCTTCGCGCAGTTGCCGGACGGCGCCACGCTGGATCGCACCGAGGAAGTGATCCGCAAGATGGGCGAGATCGCGCTGGCAACGCCGGGCGTGGTGGACGCGATCCAGTTTCCCGGCCTGTCGATCAACGGATTCACCAATTCGTCGAACTCCGGCATCGTGTTCGTGACGCTGAAGCCGTTCGACGAGCGCAAGGATCCGAAGTTGAGCGGGGCCGCGATCGCGATGGATCTGAACATCAAGTTCTCCAAGATCCAGGATGCCTTCATCGCCATGTTCCCGCCGCCGCCGGTGTCGGGACTGGGCACGATCGGCGGCTTCAAGCTGCAGATCGAGGATCGCGCGGGCCTGGGCTACGAGGCGTTGTCCGAAGCCACCAAGGCGTTCGTGGCAAAGGCCTCGGCGCAGAAGGAACTGGTGGGCCTGTTCACCAGCTATCAGATCAACGTGCCGCAGCTCTATGCCGATATCGACCGCACCAAGGCGCGACAGCTCAGCGTGCCCGTGCCGTCGGTGTTCGAGACCATGCAGATCTATCTCGGCTCGTTGTACGTCAACGACTTCAACAAGTTCGGCCGCACCTATTCGGTGCGGGTGCAGGCGGACGCCAAGTACCGCGCCCGCGCCGACGATGTCGGTCTGTTGAAAGTGCGCTCCGACAACGGCGAGATGGTGCCGCTGTCGACGCTGCTGAAGATCAAGGAGAGTGCCGGCCCGGAACGCGCGATGCGCTACAACGGCTTCCTCACCGCCGATCTCAACGGCAATGCGGCGCCGGGTTATTCGACCGGACAGGCGCAGGATGCGATCACGCGCGTTGCCGCGGAAACGCTGCCGAAAGGCATCGGCTTCGAATGGACCGAACTGACCTATCAGGAGATCATCGCTGGCAACTCATCCCTGGTGGTGTTCCCGGTGGCGCTGCTGTTGGTGTTCCTGGTGCTCGCCGCGCAGTACGAGAGCCTGACGCTGCCGCTGTCGATCATCATGATCGTGCCGATGGGCCTGTTGGCGGCGATGTTCGGGGTGTGGATCACCAAGGGCGACAACAACGTGTTCACCCAGATCGGGTTGATCGTGCTGGTCGGCCTGTCGGCGAAGAACGCCATCCTGATCGTGGAGTTTGCGCGTGAGCTGGAATTCGGCGGGCGAACGCCGGTGCAGGCGGCGATCGAGGCCAGCCGGTTGCGCTTGCGGCCGATCCTGATGACCTCGCTGGCCTTCATCATGGGCGTGGTGCCGCTGGTGATTTCCACCGGTGCGGGCTCCGAGATGCGCCATGCCATGGGCGTCGCGGTGTTCTCCGGCATGATCGGCGTCACCGCCTTCGGCATCTTCTTCACGCCGATGTTCTACGTGCTGCTCCGCGCCATGGCCGGCAACCGGCCGCTGACCCAGCACGGCGCCTCCACGGTGATCGACGCCGCTCCGACGCCGGCGCATCACTGATTGCCGAGCAGGACACGGATGCCCCCGTGTCCTGCGAATGAGGTTTGCGTAGGGTGGGCAAAGGCGCCTTCGCCGTGCCCACCATGTACGCGCACCGTCTGCAATGGGCACGCCCCGCCGCGCTTGCGCGTCGTGGCTTTGCCCACCCTACGGCATCGCGTCACATCGTCCGATCAACGCTTTGTTTCGGTTTCCCCGGCAGATTGGCGGCACCTGAGTCGCCACCCCGGAGCCGTTCGTGAATGACAGCCTGATTGCTACCTGCCAGCTGTTCCTGATCCCGCTGACCATTTTGTTCGCCGCCGTCGGCGTCGCCAACAGCCGTTTCGTCAAGCTGCTGGTCTGCGTGCTGGCCACCGCGCTGGCCGGGTTGTGGCTGTACCGCATCTGGCTGTGGAGCGGGCTGTCGGTGATCGATCGCCGCACCGGGCTGGGCATCGCGGGCGGTTTCGCGCTGTGCTGGGCGCTGACGTTGCTGCACCAGATCAAGAGCAGCTTTGGCGGCGGCCAGCGATAGCCGGCTTCCGCGTTCCCCGGACGCGATGCGATACCAGGCGTTGCAACCGCATCGCCGCCAGTATCGCTTCGCAGAGTCGGGGTCCCGGTTGCTTTGGAAGAACCGGGATCCCGGATCTGCGCAGCGGCACAAGAGCGCCGCAGCGCGTCCGGGAAACGCTGGCGCGCGGTCCTGGCGGTTGTGAAGCCACCCGGCGTTGCTTACATGAGAGTCATGACCGAGACCGCTCCCGCGCTTCACGAAGCCCATCCCGAGATCACCGAAGAATCGATCGCGCGGCTGGTGCGCACGTTCTATGGCCGCGCCCGCGAGGACGATCTGATCGGCCCGATCTTCAATGATGCGGTGGCCGACTGGGACCATCACCTCAGCCAGATCAGCGATTTCTGGTCGTCGATGCTGCTGCGTACCGGGCGCTATGACGGCCGTCCGATGCGGCCGCATCTGCGGCTGCCGCTGACGCCGGCGCATTTCGACCGCTGGCTGGCGTTGTTCGAGCCGACGGCCCGCGAGATTTTCAGCGCCGACGTCGCCGAGGCCTTCATCCTGCGCGCGCGACGCATCGCCGACGGTTTCGAGATCGGCATTGCCACGACGCGCGGCGAGATTGCCCGGCCGCGCCACAGCGTGTGATCCCGTGTAGGGCGCAATAGCGAAGCGTATTGCGCCGCCCATCGGCGGATTACGCTTCGCTAATCCGCCCTACGGCCTCAATCGGCCTCGTACAGCAGCCGCGCTCGGATGGTGCCCTTGACGGCGCGCATCTCTTCAAGAACCGCTTCGGAATTGGCACCGGCGCCGTCGGTCTCCAGCACCACATAGGATGCCGCCGCCGGTCTGCAGGTACTGCGCGGCAATGTTGACGCCATGCGCCGAGACGATGTCGTTGAGCTTGCCCATCACGCCGGGCACGTCGCCGTGGATGTGGATGAAGCGCGTGCCGCTAGGCCGCGGCGGCAGTTGCACGCCGGGGAAATTGACCGCGCCCATGGTCGAGCCGACGTCGGAATATTCCACCAGCTTTCGCGTCACCTCGGCGCCGATGCGGTCCTGCGCCTCCTCGGTGGAGCCGCCGATATGCGGCGTCAGGATCACGTTGGGCAGGCCCTGCAGCGGGCTGACGAGCTTGTCGGCGTTGGACGCCGGTTCGACCGGGAACACGTCGATCGCCGCCCCCGCCAGCCTGCCGGCGCGCATCGCCGAGGCCAGCGCATCGAGATCGACCACGGTGCCGCGGCTGTTGTTGATCAGGATGCCGTCGTCCTTCATCAGCGCGATCTCGCGGGCACCGATCATGCCGGCGGTCTGCGGCGTTTCCGGCACGTGCAGCGAGACCACGTCGCTGATCGCCAGCAGTTCATCGAGGCTGGCGGTCGGCTCGGTGTTGCCGTGGCGCAGGCGATCGGTGAGGTCGAAGAACACCGTGCGCATGCCCATGGATTCGGCGAGGTTGGAGAGTTGCGAGCCGATATTGCCGTAGCCGACGATGCCCAGCGTCTTGCCGCGCATCTCGCGGCTGCCGTCGGCCGACTTGTCCCAACCGCCGGCATGCGCCGATACCGAGCGCGGCACGATCCGGCGCAGCAGCATCACGATCTCGCCGATAGTCAGCTCGGCGACGCTGCGGGTATTGGCGAACGGTGCGTTGAAAACGGGGATACCGCGGCGGCGCGCCGCCTCCAGGTCGATCTGGTTGGTCCCCACCGAGAAGCAGCCGACCGCGAGCAGCCGGTCGGCCGCTTCCAGGATGTCGTCGGTCACGTCGCTGCGCGAACGGATGCCGAGCAGGTGGACGCCCTTCACGGCCTCCTTCAGCGCCGCCGGTGACAGCGCCTTAGGGAAACGCTCCACCGAGGTGTAGCCGTTGTCGGCGAACATCGCGACGGCGCTGTCGTTGATGCCTTCCAGCAGCAGGATGCGGATCTTGTCTTTGGGCAACGAAAGGCGGGTCATCATGGCAGGAATCCTGGTAGAGCGACCGCGACGCGCGGCTTTTTGAGGCCTCCTGCTTTCACGATGCCGGGGGCTTGGCAAGGGTCGTGACGATCCAGCCATTCAGGAAAAAGTGTGCTGAGCGCAGGGCCTTTGCGCCGGCCCACCATTCGCACGCGGTGCGCCCCAGGACATTGACCGTGCCCGGTCGCGGCGTAGGTTTGCCGGTTCCACCGCCGGCCATGACCGAGCGGTAAGGGTTCACACGGCGGCCGGGCAGGGCGCGCGGCCCCCATGACACAGGAGGCTGCTGATGTCGCGCGTATCGACCTTCCGATGGCTCGGCGGCGCGTTCGCCGCGCTGGTGCTCGCCGTGCTCGCGGCGCTGGGTGGCAGGGCGGTGTCCGCCGAGGACAAGTACGCCTTGCAGGTGCCGGGCGGGCTCGCCTTCTCCGAATTTCGGGGCTACGAGGACTGGCAACTCGTCGGCGTCAGCCAGACCGAGGAAGCCTTCGCCGCCATCCTCGCCAACCCCGCGATGATCGAGGCCTATCGGGCCGGCGTCCCCGGCAACGGCAAGCCGTTCCCGGACGGCTCCAAGATTGCAAAGATCCACTGGAATCCGAAAAAGAGCGCGGACGCCCCGGCGCCGACCACGGTGCCGAACACCCTGCACGACGTCGATTTCATCGCCCGCGATAGCAAGCGTTTTCCCGATAGCGGCGGCTGGGGCTACGCCCAGTTCAACTACGATGCCGCCGCCGACGCCTTCAAGCCCGAGGGCAGCGGCACCGACTGCGGCCATGCCTGCCATACGCTGGTGAAGGCGAAGGATTATATCTTTACGGACTATCCAAAGCGGTAAGGTCACGGTGCCGCATCTGTAGCGTGACCTGCCACGCCGCGTCGCGCAGCGGCAGTGCGGCGGCTTCGGCGAGGATCTTGCGGGTGATGGGCACGGCGCGGCTTATGCCGCGACGGGGTGGTGGAATTCGGCGGCGATCTGCGCCAGCAGCAGGGCGTTCAGGACCGATACGGCGAGCACCATCAACAGCGCGGCCCACAGCCATCGTCCGACCAGCGCCAGCAGCACGGGCGGCACGACGCCGGCGGCGAACAGCGCGCCGAACGGCATTACCGCCAGCCATTCCATGCCGTCGCCCGTGGGACTTGCATGCGCGCCGATGAAGTGAAACGTCCATAGCCAGAACACGGTATTGGCCACGCCGAGCGCGAGCACAGTCCGGCGCAGCGTGGGCGTTGCCGGAGAAGGAAGATCGGACATGTCGCTGGTCGCACGTTGCACCATGCGGTTTGGTGCGAGCAGGGCGCCGATGGGTTCAGGCCTGGGTTCCAACCCATCGCCATCGATCCGGGATACCTGTTCGCCGTTTCGGCCTAGAGTGGCGGCATGAAGCAACTGATTTGCCCCCAATGCCGCGCCAGAATGGTCTTCGAGCAACATACCTGCACGCAGTGCGGGACCCTGGTCAGCTTCGACAGCACCCCATTGCAGATGGTCCGTGCCGCGACCGTGGTGCCGTGTGCCAACCGCGACCTGATCGGGTGCAACTGGTCGGTCGACGACGGCTTGCCGTATTGCCGTTCGTGCCGGCTGACGCGAACCATCCCGAACCTCGGATCGGATCGCAATCTCGCGCTGTGGCAAAAGGTCGAGCAGGCCAAGCGGCGCCTGACCTATGACCTGATGCGGCTGCAACTGCCGTTCGCCGTCCCGAGCGGCGCGCATATCGCGTTCGACATCTTGTCGCACGAGACGGCGGGACACTCGATCATGACCGGGCATCTGGCCGGGCTGATCACGATCAACCTGTCCGAGGCCGACGACGCCGTGCGCGAGGCGCGCCGCGCCACGTTTCGCGAACCATATCGCACGCTGCTCGGGCATTTCCGCCACGAGGTCGGTCATTTCTACTGGGAGGCGCTGATCGACCAGGCGCAACTGATCGGCCCGTTCCGGCTGGTGTTCGGCGACGAGTCCGCCGACTATGCGAGCGCGCTGGCCGACTACCATCATAGATCCGACCGGTCGTGGAGCAGCGACGCCTTCATCAGCGAATACGCCACCGCGCATCCGTGGGAAGACTGGGCCGAGACCTTCGCGCATTTCCTGCACATCGTCTCGACGCTGGACACCGCGTCCTCGCTGCCGCTGTCGCTCGACGAGCGCGCGCAGCACACGCTGGACGATCCCTATCTGGAACGTGACTTCGAGGCGCTGCTGGCGCTGTGGGAATCGGTCGCCTACAGCATGAACGAGCTCAACCGTTCGATGGGCCTGAGCGACGCCTATCCGTTCCGCCTCACGCCGGCGGTGCGTGGCAAACTACACTTCGTGCATCTGGCGATCATGCGGGCGCGGAACGGGGGGTAGAGGCAGCGCGCTCAGGCGAGGCCGAGCGCGAAGGCCAGCGTGCCGATGGCGGCATGCGACAGGATCAGCGGCCAGATATTGCGCATCCGCAAATAGGCAATGCCCCAGACCACCCCGACCGCAAAGGTGTTGAGCAGCAGGGCGGTGTCGCCATAGGCGATATGGATCAGCGAAAACACGGCCGACGAATACAGCACGTAGACCCAACTCCGCGCCTGCAGGCGGTCGATCATCAGCTTCGGTATCGATCGGCACACCACTTCCTGGCACGGGCTGGAGACCAGCACGTAGAACGGCGCAAAGCTCAGCCACACCGGCGGCTCGGAGCCGAACGTAAAGAGCCGCGTCTGCAGCACCATGACCGCGGCGAGGCCCAGGGTCAGAACTCCGCCGCCGACCCAGTGTTCGCGAAACGACGGCCGGCCGAGGCCGAGTTCGGCGAAGGTCAGGCCCGACACCAGGCACAGCGCGATGCACAGACCTGACACCGCGAGCAGGGCATAGGTCCGGTAGGCGAACGGCATCAGGCCGAAATGGATAGCCAGCCCGGGCGTCAGCAGCAGCAGCGTAAAAGCCGCAAGGGGCACCAGCGCGCGCCATTGTCGTGAATATGTCATAAAACTGTTTAGCGGAATTCATGCGCCGCGACCAGCGCGCTACTCTCAGCGGCGCGGGTATGTCGCGGCTCGATCACTCCATCTTGATGCCGGCGTCGGTGATCACCTTGTTCCAGCGCGCGATCTCCTCGACGACGAAGGCGCGAAATTCCTCCGGCGTGCTGCCGACGGCGACGATGCCCTGGTCGTCGAGCTTCTTCTTCAGCTCGGGATCGGCCAGCGCCTTCTTGGCCTCGGCGGAGACCCGGTCGACGATGTCCTTCGGCGTACCCGCCGGCGCGATGATGCCGGCCCAGGTGCCGGACACGAAATCCGGCACGCCTTGCTCCGCCATGGTGGGCACGTCGCCGGCTGCCGGCACGCGCTCCTTGGCGGTGACGACGATGGCCTTGGCCAACCCGGAGCGGACCTGCGACATCAGCGGGCCGACCACGTCGAACATCATGTTGACGCTGCCGCCGACCGTGTCCTGCAGCGCGCCGGACGTGCCCTTGTAGGGAATGTGCTGCAGGTTGATGCCTTCGCGGCTCTTCAGCATTTCCATGGTCAGGTGCGCCGCCGAACCGATGCCCGACGAGGCGAAGTTGAGCTGGCCCGGTTTTGCCTTGGCGAGCGCGATCAACTCCTTGATGTTGGTGACCGGCACGGATGGATGCGTGATCAGGATCAACGGCGCCACCGACATCAGCGAGACGTAACTGAGGTCCTTCAGCGTGTCGTAGGGCAGCTTCGGGTTGAGCGTGACATTGACCGCGTGGGCCGCGATCACGGTGCCGAAGGTGTAGCCGTCGGGCGCGGCCTTGGCGACGCTGTCGGTGCCGATCACCGCATTGGCGCCCGGCTTGTTCTCGATCACGAACGGCTGGCCCAGCGCTTCCGACATCTTCTGCGAGACCAAGCGCGCCATCAGGTCGGTGTAGCCGCCCGGCGTATAGGGCACGACCATGCGGATCGGCCGGTTCGGCCAGCCCTGGGCCTCGGCGCCGCCGGCGCAGGCGGTGAGAATCGCGAACGCGCCGAGCGCGCGGAACAGGGTCTTCATGGTCGTTTCCTCATCGGTGCGATCTTCGAGGCGGCGGGGACACCGCAGCGCCAGCCTCCAGATCCGCACTCGTTATTGTTGAGCCTGCCGTGCTGCCCCCGCGCGGGAGCAGATTCCCGGCGTCAGGCTAGCGCATCTCCCGGCGGGCAGGGAAGTAGACGAAAGGCCGCTGGCTCCAGCGATTGTGATGCAGGTTGCCGCGCCCCTCGTTGCGACGTGATCGTTCGCGAGCATTGTTGCGACCGGCGCGTCGTCGCGTGTTGTATAACCGCGCCACAGAAGATCCGCCGCGGCGCCCGATCCCGGTGCGCGCGTTCTCCAGCCCCGCGAGGCCGTGATGCCGATCCCATTCCGCAAGGCCTCGATCAGATCGCGCAGGCGAACCCTGGGACTGGCCGGCCTTGGCCTGATCGTGGAGACGATCGCCAGCCATCCCCGCGTCGATGTGACGGCGATGGTGAACGTCGCGACGATGTCGCGCTTGGCCGTAGCCCCCGTGATGGCGTCGCTCGGCGGCCTGTCATGGACAGCCGGCCCGCGCTCCGATGACCCTGTCGGGATCGCGCCGGCCGCGGGCACGGACCGGATGGCGTGGCTGTGCGGACGCAAGCATCTCATTGCGAGCTGAACGCCCGAGGCTCGCTCCGATGTGACTGGTCACGCTACGCCCGGCTGTCTATGATCTCTTTATGTCGCGATTCATGTGTCTATCGATTGCTATCGTCCTCTCGCTGCTGACCGCCGCCGCATCCGCGGCGCCGGCGCACAAGCGGCCGGCGAAGATCTGGAAGGGCTACGGCTTCCTGCCGGGCTATCACCAGCCGCTCAACAACGCCGCCCCTTTGTTCAAGCAGGAAGCCTCGGTGCTGCGCAATGCGCGGCGCGAACGCCGCCCGTGGTACATCGACCGCACCCCGGTGTATTACCGCTGGTCCGACGGCGAAAAATACTATTTCGGCCGCCCCGGCTTCTACCGCGGCAAGTACAATGGCGGCAGCATGGGCCCGTGCTGGACCCAGACCCCGATCGGCCCGGTGTGGAATTGCGG
>NZ_JAQGJD010000232.1 GCF_028290785.1 Tardiphaga sp.
ACCGAATTCGAACGCGCCGTGGCGCTGGATGCCGACGAGGTCAAGGCGCGCTATTTCCTCGGCCTCGCCGCCGAGCAGGATGGCCGCGGTGCCGAAGCCGCTGCGATCTGGCGCGGCATGCTGGCGAAGTCACCGGCCGATGCGCCGTGGCGGCCCATGGTGCAGGCGGCGCTGGGACGGGTCGGCGGCGGATTGCCGGGCTTGCCCGCGCTTTCCGACGATACGATCGCGTCGGTGCAGGGCATGAAGGCCGACGACCGCAACGCCATGGTGCGCGGCATGGTGGATCGCCTTGCCAACAGGCTGAAGCAGGACGGTAACGACGTCGAGGGATGGTTGCGGCTGGTCCGTGCCTATATGGTGCTGGGAGATCGCGACAAGGCCAAGGGCGCGGTGGTGGAAGCGCGGCAGGCGGTGGCCGGCGATGCCGGCAAGCTGCAACAGTTGAACGACGGGCTGAAAAGCGCTGGCCTCGATGGATAACGCATGATGCCGAAAAATCTGCAGCGGTTTCCGGACCCCATCATGCGTCTTAAGGGACTCTCATGACGCGCAAGCAGCGACGATTGACGATGATCGGTGGCGCCCTCGTGGTGCTGGCGATGGCGGCCGGCCTGGTGCTGAACGCGCTGCGCGACTCCATCGTGTTCTTCTCGACGCCGACCATGGCGGCGGAGAAGCAGGTTCCCGTCGGCAAAAGGTTTCGTCTGGGCGGCATGGTGGAGCAGGGCTCGCTGGTGCGCGGCGACAATCTCGCCATCTCCTTCAAGGTGTCCGACGGCGGCGCGACATTGCCGGTGACCTACAAGGGCATCCTGCCGGACCTGTTCCGCGAGGGACAGGGCGTGGTTGCCGAAGGCGCGCTGGATGCGTCCGGCGTGTTCAAGGCCGACACCGTGCTCGCCAAGCACGACGAGAACTACATGCCGAAGGAAGTCGCCGACGCCCTGAAGAAGCAGGGACGCTGGCAGGAAGGCGCCGGCGGCAAGCCGGTCCCGACGCAAGGCGCGTCGAACGCGCCCGCGAGCGTGACGCGATGATCGCCGAAGCAGGCCACTACGCGCTGGTGCTGGCGCTGGCGCTGGCGCTGATCCAGTCCACGGTGCCGATCGTCGGCGCGCAACTGCGTGATCCCGCGCTAATGAATGTCGCGCGCTCCACCGCGCTGGCGCAGCTCTTGTTCGTCGGCCTGTCGTTCATGGCGCTGGTGACGTTGCACGTGCAGTCGGATTTCTCGGTTGCCAACGTGTTCGAGAACTCGCACTCGATGAAGCCGCTGCTCTACAAGATCACCGGCGTATGGGGCAACCACGAAGGCTCGATGCTGCTGTGGGTGTCGATCCTCGCGCTGTTCGGCGGCCTCGTCGCGGCATTCGGCAACAACCTGCCGCTGACGTTGCGCGCCCATGTGCTGGCGGTGCAGGGCTGGATCGCCGCGGCGTTCTATCTGTTCATCCTGATCACCTCGAATCCGTTTCTGCGCATTGCCAATCCGCCGATCGAGGGCCGCGATCTCAATCCGGTGCTGCAGGACATCGGCCTCGCGGTGCATCCGCCGATGCTCTATCTCGGCTATGTCGGCTTCTCGATTTCGTTTTCGTTCGCGGTGGCTGCGCTGATCGAAGGCCGCATCGACGCGGCCTGGGCGCGGTGGGTGCGGCCGTGGACGCTGGTGGCGTGGATCTTCCTGACGTTGGGCATCGCGATGGGCTCGTACTGGGCCTATTATGAACTCGGCTGGGGCGGCTGGTGGTTCTGGGACCCGGTCGAGAACGCATCCTTGATGCCGTGGCTCGCCGGCACGGCCTTGCTACACTCCGCGGTCGTGATGGAAAAGCGCAACGCGCTGAAAGTCTGGACCATCCTGCTGGCGATCCTGACCTTCTCGCTGTCCTTGCTCGGCACCTTCCTGGTGCGTTCCGGCGTGCTGACCTCGGTGCATGCCTTCGCCACCGATCCGACCCGCGGCGTGTTCATCCTGCTGATCCTGTGCGTGTTCATCGGCGGCAGCCTCGCGCTGTACATGTGGCGGGCGTCGGCGCTGAAGCAGGGCGGGCTGTTTGCACCGATCTCGCGCGAGGGCGCGCTGGTGCTCAACAACCTGTTCCTCACCACCGCCTGCGCCACCGTGTTCATCGGCACGCTGTATCCGCTGGCGCTGGAAGTCATCACCGGCGACAAGATCTCGGTCGGCGCGCCGTTCTTCAACCTCACCTTCGGGCCGCTGTTCGTGCCGCTGCTGCTGGCGCTGCCCTTTGGACCGCTGCTGGCCTGGAAGCGCGGCGACTTGGCCGGCGTGGCGCAGCGGCTGATGGCGGCGGGTATCGCCGCGCTTGTCGCCATCGCGCTGGTGTGGGCATGGACCTCCGGTGGTGCCGCATTGGCGCCGCTGGCGATCGGGCTTGCGGTATTCGTGATCGCAGGCGCCGTCGTCGATCTCGTCGAGCGCACCAGCCTATTCCGCGCGCCGTTCGCAACCGCATGGCGTCGCGCGCGCGGGCTGCCGCGCTCGACCTGGGGCACGGCCTTCGCCCATGCCGGCGTCGGCGTGGCGCTGATCGGCATCGTCTGCGAGACCACCTGGAACAGCGAATATATCGGCACCATGAAGCTGAACGACGTGACAAAACTGGCCGGCTACCAGCTCAGGCTCGACGACGTCACGCAGAAGCAGGGCCCGAATTTCCGCGAGATGCTGGCGCAGTTCAGCATCACCGAGAACGGCGACAAGGTTGGCGTGCTGACGCCCTCGAAGCGCACCTTCACCACGCGGCAATCCTCGACCACGGAAGCCGCCTTGCTGTCGCGCGGCGCCAGCCAGCTCTACATCTCGCTCGGCGAGACCGCCGCCGACGGCGGCATCGCGGTGCGGATCTATCACAAGCCCCTGGTGCTGCTGATCTGGTTCGGCCCGATCCTGATGGCGTTCGGCGGATTGCTGTCGCTGTCGGACAGGCGTCTGCGCGTCGGCGCGCCAAAGCCGGCCAAGGCGCCGCGCGCGCTGCAGCCGGCGGAGTGAAACATTGAAGCGTATCATTGCCAGCTTTGTGGCCATCGCACTGCTGATCGGTGCGCCCGCCTTAGCCGTGCAGCCCGACGAGATCCTGGCCAATCCCGCGCAGGAATCCCGCGCGCGCGAGTTGTCGCGCGAGTTGCGCTGCATGGTGTGCCAGAACCAGTCGATCGACGATTCCGAAGCGCCGCTGGCGCGCGACCTGCGGCTTCTGGTGCGCGAGCGCATCACCGCCGGCGATAGCAACAGCCAGGTGATGGACTTCCTGGTGGCGCGCTACGGCGAGTTCGTGCTGCTGAAGCCGCGGCTGGAGTGGCGCACGCTGCTGCTGTGGGCCCTGACGCCGCTGCTGCTGATCGGCGGCGGCGTGGCGCTGTGGCGCAACAATCGGCGGCGCGGGGCCGCGGATGACGACCACAACAATTCGGCGCTGAAGCTCACCGCCGATGAAGAAGCGCGGATCGAGCAACTGCTGGCGGCCGAGACCGCAGACGGCAAATCACCGTAGGCCCCGACCGGCGCCGCACTCATGAAGCCGGCAATGCCGCCTGAATGTTGCGGCCCGTGCGTTCGATGTGCTCGCGCAGAATCCGAACGGCATCCCGTGTGCGACGTTCGATCATCGCGTGCGCCATCGCCGTGTGCTCCGCCGGGACGTCGCGATCGGGCTGGTGCTTCTTCAGGAAAATGCGGCGATAGCGGTCGCTCTGGTCGTGCAGCGTGGCGCAGAATTGCCGCAGCAGCGGCATCTGGCACGCCGAGATCAACTCGCCATGAAAGGCGCGGTGCGCGGTTTCCCAGGCTTCCTGTTCGTCGGCGGAGCGCGAGCCGCGCTTGCAGCGGCTGAGTTGATGCAGCGTCGCCAGCACGCGGCCCTCCCACGCGATATCGCCGTGCTGGATCGCCTCCTTGACGGCGAGACTCTCCAACTCGATGCGCAGCCGGATGATCTCCGTCAGGTTGCCGGCGGAAACCGGCGTGACCCGATAGCCGCGCTGGTCGATCAGCGCAACGAGGCCGTCATTCTCCAGGCGGCACAGCGCTTCGCGCAGCGGGCTGAGGCTGACGCCGAATGCGGTGCGCAAGCGGTCGAGATTGAGCTTGCTGCCGGGCAACAACTCGCCCCGCATGATGGAGTCGCGCAGCCGCGCGACCAGCGTGGTGGACAGCGTCGTCGGGACGGGATTGGCGCTCAGGGTGCTCATGGCCGCTTTCACCGGATCTGCCCGAAACCGTACAGCGACGCCGGATTGTCCACCAGCGCAAGGCGTTGCGATGTCTCGTCCGGAAGCCACAGCGAGATCAGATCGACGAGGTCGCCGTCGTTCGGCATTGGTACCGGGCAGATCGGATGCGGCCAGTTGCTGCCCCACAGGATGCGGTCCGGGCGATGTCCGACCACCCGCGCGATCATTGGCAGCATGTCGCGGTGCGGATAGGGCTCGGCAGACAGGCGATACAGGCTGGCGAGCTTGACCCAGCAGCGGTCGGTATCGAGCAATCGCAACAGCATCCCGAAGGCTTCGGACTCGACGCCTTCGGCCGCGCTGATGCGGGCGAGATGATCGAGCACGAACGGGCTGCGAACCTCGTGCAGCAGGGGAGCGACATCGAGAAGCTCGGAGGCGCGGTGGAAGTGCAGCACCAGGTGCCAGCCGAGGTCGAGGGTCTCGTCGGCCAGACCGCGCAGGTGGTCGAACGACGCGCCGCCGCTGACCACGGTGGACATCCGGCAGCCGCGCATGCCGCGCCGGTGCATATCCTCGAGTTCGCGGCGCGGCAGCCCGGAGGGGATCACGGCGACGCCGCGCAGGGCTTGCGGATTGCGGTCGAGCGCCGCGAGGGTGGCGCGGTTGTCGGTGCCATGGGCGCCGCCGTGCACGATCACGGCCCGATCGACGCCCAGCGTCGCATGCAACTGCTGCAAATCCTCGAACGTGCAGTCTTCCGGCGTGTAGCTGCGCGCTTCGCTGAACGGAAAGATCGCCTGCGGCCCGAAGATATGCACGTGGCAATCGCAGGCGCCGCGCGGCATCGCGAAGGCCGGCCGCTTCGGATGGCGGTCCGGACCGATGCAGGGTTTGGGCGGCGTGCCCGGCGCAGGTGAACTCATCTTCGAATTCCGATCACGTGGTTCGATCGGTCATCGACCGGCCCATCGGACGATTTGACGGCAGCCAAATCTGCTGTCAACGTAAAATCGACGATATGGAAAAAATCGATGTTCCGGGAGAATCGAATGCGGCTGCTTGGTTTCGCCGTTGCGGCGGTGGCGATGACGTTTCAGATCGGGCAGGCGACGGCTGCTCCGTTTCCCGACCGCGGCGTGCGGATCGTGGTGCCATTCCCGGCCGGCGGCTCCAACGACGTCGTGGCCCGCTTGCTCGGCACCAAGCTTCAGGAGTTGTGGGGGCAGCCAGTCGTGATCGACAACCGCGGCGGTGGCGGCGGCAATATCGGCGCGGAAGCGGTGGCGCGCGCGCCGGCCGATGGCTACACGCTGCTGCTGACGGCGCCGGGGCCGCTCGCGGTCAACCAGTCGCTCTACCCGCAGCTCAACTACAATCCCGTTCAGGATTTCAAGGGCGTGGCGCTGATCGCGTCGGTGCCGATCGTGCTGGCGGTTCATCCGGGCGTCAAGGCAAACACGGTCGCCGAACTGATCGCGTTGGCGAAGGCCTCGCCCGGCAAGATGAATTTCGGCTCGTCGGGCTATGGATCGACCAACCACCTCGCCGGCGAACTGCTGAAGACCCGCGCCGGGATCGATATCGTGCACGTCCCGTATCGCGGCGCGGCGCCGGCCATGAACGACCTCCTCGGAGGACAGATCCCGATGATGTTCGACAACATGCCCGCCATACGCCCGCAGGTGCTTGGCGGAACGATCCGCGCCATCGCGGTGGCCGGCGCCAAACGCTCGCCGCTGTTTCCGGAAGTGCCGACGATGGCCGAGGCGGGAGTGCCGGGCTTCGAAGCGTCGTCCTGGTTCGGTCTGGTGGCTCCGGCCAAGACGCCGCCCGAAGTGGTCACGGCGCTGATCGAGTCGGTCGCGAAGGTTCTGAAAGATCCGGACATGGCGAAGCGACTGGCCGATGTCGGCGCGGAGCCAGGTACCTTGTCCGGCGACGCCTTCGATGCGTTCCTGCGCAGCGAGTCCGAAAAGTGGGGCGACGTGGTCAAGACGGCGGGCGTCAAGGTCGAGTAACGACAGGACATCGCTGCGACAGTTGCGGACCACGAGAAACATTCTGGGTGAGAATTTCATGACTGAACCAACGACGAAGCTCGACGAGCTGAAGGCCCGCTACGAAAGCATGATCGGCTTCACGCCGCCGAAGATCGCCAAGCGCCTCGAACTGGGCATGCGCGTGGACCCGGATCTGGTGGTGGCGCTGGAAGACTGGCGGATCGCCGCGCTGACACCGAAGGCGCTCGACCAGAAGACCGTCCAGCTGATGTCGTTCGCCATTCTGCTGGTGCAGACTTCGGAAGCCGCGGCCAATCATGCCAAGGCGGCGATCAAGGCCGGCGCCACGCTCGACGAGCTTCACGCCAGTGCGGGAATCGCCGCTTTGTTCCGCGGCGTCGCCGCGTTCAACATGGCCGGCGAAATCCTGGCCGGCCTGTTTCCGGAAACGGATCAATCGCCGAAAACCTGATGGCAGCGTCTCATTCGGGCCGCGAAAGCGGCGCGCTGCGATTGTCCCTGCGACTTCCCGCCACAGTCGATTCCCGCTGCATTACCAAACCTTAATTCCCTTGCCAGCCCGCGGTAATGTGCAATCTCCCATCTTCGGATCACACGGTGCGCATGCCCCCCGCGCCCACGTTCTGGAGATTTTCGATGACCGACCGTCCCACCGATTTCAATGAATTGCCTTCCTACCAGCCCGCTCGCCGCTCGCTGTTCTCGGCGCGTAAATTCGCGCTGATGGCGTCCGTCGTCGCCGGCCTCGGCGTCGCCGCTTACGGCCTGACGCCGTCCCACAACATTGACGTATTCACCACAACTGCGCACGCGCAGGTCGATAAGCAGGTCAAGGCGCAGGTCGCCGCCCCCGCCGGCTTTGCCGACATCGTCGAGCGCGTGAAACCGTCGGTGATCTCGGTCAAGGTCAACATCAAGGAGAAGGTCGCCTCCCGCAGCGACGACAACGGCAACAACGAGGATTCGCCGTTCCAGCCGGGCTCGCCGATGGAGCGCTTCTTCAAGCGCTTTAACGGTCCCGATGGCATGCCGCCCGGCATGCGCGGCGGTCCGCGCGGCGGACGTGGCGCGGTGACCGGGCAGGGCTCGGGCTTCTTCATCTCGGCCGACGGCTTTGCGGTCACCAACAACCATGTGGTCGATGGCGCCGACAAGGTAGAAATCACCACCGACGGCGGCAGCACCTACACCGCCAAGGTGATCGGCACCGACCCGCGCACCGACCTCGCGCTGATCAAGGTCGAGGGCGCCACCGACTTCCCGTTCGCCAAGCTCGCCGACGGCAAGCCGCGGATCGGCGACTGGGTGCTCGCAGTGGGCAACCCGTTCGGCCTCGGCGGCACCGTGACCGCCGGCATCGTCTCGGCCAGTGGCCGCGACATCGGCAGCGGTCCGTACGACGATTTCATCCAGATCGATGCGCCCGTGAACAAGGGCAACTCCGGCGGTCCGGCATTCGATACGTCGGGTGAAGTGATGGGCGTCAACACTGCGATCTATTCGCCGTCCGGCGGCAGCGTCGGCATCGCGTTCTCGATCCCGGCGTCCACGGTCAAACAGGTGATCGCGCAGCTCAAGGACAAGGGCAGCGTCAGCCGCGGCTGGATCGGCGTGCAGATCCAGCCGGTGACGCAGGACATCGCCGACAGCCTCGGCCTGAAGAAGGCCGAAGGCGCGCTGGTGGCGGAGCCGCAGTCCGACGGTCCGGCAGCCAAGGCCGGCATCCAGTCCGGCGACGTCATCACCGCGGTGAACGGCACCCCGGTGAAGGACGCCCGCGAACTCGCCCGCACCATCGGCGGCTTCGCGCCGGGCAATTCGGTGAAGATCAACGTGCTGCAGAAGGGCCAGGACAAGGTGCTCAACCTCACGCTCGGCCAGTTGCCGAACACGGTGGAGGCCAAGGCCGATGTTGACCAGGGCGACCAGAACAAGGCCACGCGCGGCACCGACGTGCCCCGGCTCGGCCTCACGGTGGCCCCGTCGGGCACCGTGGCCGGCGCCGGCAAGGACGGCGTCGTGGTGACGGAAGTCGATCCGAAGAGCCCCGCCGCGGAGCGCGGCTTCAAGGAAGGCGACGTCATTCTCGAAGTCGCCGGCAAGAATGTCGCCAGCCCGGGCGACGTGCGCGAGGCGATCGTCGCCGCGCGCAACGACAACAAGAACAGCGTGCTGATCAGGGTTCGCAGTGGCGGTTCGTCGCGCTTCGTCGCGGTGCCGCTCGCGAAAGGTTGATCCGCTAAACCGACGGGAAGTGTCGCTGGCATTGTCGCCCCCGCCGACGGCGCTTTCCCAGGGGGCGGGCCACAAGCCCGCTCCCTTCAGCTCCTCCCGGGGGAACAAACCCCCTTCCTCCGGGAGGCACAATGGGCGGTGAAGTTTCCCCCGGCTTCACCGCCTGTTTCTTTGACCGCGCGAGGCGCATTCCGCCGCCTTGCATGAGAGCCCGGTGCGCGCCATGGTGACCGAAGCCCGCAATATCAGCACTGAAACCGATTCCCGGATGCGCCTGCTCATCATCGAAGACGACCGCGAATCCGCCGACTACCTGGTCAAGGCGTTTCGCGAGGTCGGCCACATCGCCGACCACGCCAGCGATGGCGACGAGGGCTATGCGCTCGCCGAGAGCGGCGATTACGACGTGCTGGTGGTCGACCGCATGCTGCCGAAGCGCGACGGCCTGTCGGTGATCGGCGGGCTGCGCGAAAAAGGCAACCACACCCCTGCGCTGATCCTCTCCGCGCTCGGCCAGGTCGACGATCGCATCAAGGGATTGCGCGCCGGCGGTGATGATTATCTGCCGAAGCCCTACGCCTTCGCCGAACTGCTGGCCCGCGTCGAGGTGCTGTCACGGCGCAGCGGCGGCCCCGCCGAAGAAACCAGCTACCGCGTCGGCGACCTCGAACTCGACCGGCTGTCGCATCGCGTCGCCCGCGGCAGCGAAGAACTGACGCTGCAGCCGCGCGAATTTCGCCTGCTCGAATACCTGATGAAGCACGCCGGCCAGGTGGTAACCCGCACCATGCTGCTGGAAAACGTCTGGGACTATCACTTCGACCCGCAGACCAACGTCATCGACGTCCACATCTCGCGGCTGCGCAGCAAGATCGACAAGGGTTTTGAGCGCCCGCTGCTGCACACGATCCGTGGCGCCGGGTACATGATCCGGGATGGGATGAAATAGGAGGCGCGGATAGCGCACGAGGCAAGAGCGCATGGCTGCGCTTTTGGCGAGGAGAACGTAGATAGCTCAGACCTTGGTCTGAACAGTCCAGAATGATGCGTTGGTGCCTGCCAGATTGTTGTGAACCGTGCCGTCGCTTGGCGCGTGCGGGCGTAGCCTCCACGTCACTCCATTGATGTCCACTTCGATCTCGTTTGGCGAAGCCGACGTGACAGCGCCCGATGCACGGGTTTTGTCCGGGAATTCGATCGAGAGAGTGTCGCCCAGTTCGAATGCCTTGGTCGCCACGGAGATTACGCTGCCGGTCTTGAAATCGCTTCCACTGACGTAGGCGTTGTGGGTCGGCATGTTTATTTCCATTGCGTTTGGCAGCCAATAGCGGCTGCTTGTCGTGATGTTCGAACTAGTATGAGCCCGGATGGTTCCCGGATTGCATGCTTTTGCGATGTAGCCCATCCGAACAAGGGGATGCCGGCCGTTTCGTCAGGCCATCTTGCGAGCCTCGCCTCACTCCACCACCTCATATTGCCCGCGCATCACATACGCCATCGTGCGCACCCGCGCGCGCCATGCCGGAGCATCGGCGACCTGGCCGGCCGCGGGGGTGATGCGCAGCATCGCGTTCCAGGGGCGGGTGCCATAGACAATGACCTCGAATCCCTGCCGCGGGCAGCCGTCGATCGCCCGCAGCGCGCGCAGGATGATCTCCGCCATTTCGGACGGGGAGCATGTTCGCGGTCCTTCGGCGGATAGCTGGGGCTCCAGCAGATCCGGTGAGGCACCGGTCTCGACCGCCGGACCGAGGCTCGCTTCTGCCGCGGCAGCCGCGCTCGCGGCGGCCTTCGCGGGCCCGAGGTCTTCGGGCTTCCGCAGCATCCGGTCGATCAGGCCCAGAAACCCGTGGTCGTGCTCGGCTGGCTTGCTCATTCGCGCGATCCGATGTCGATGACATGATAGCTGATCAAAACGTAGTACGTCCGGTTTGTCACTACGGTGCGTTCTGGTTCAGTTGTCTCGACTGTGCCGCAGTGCGATGAGGCGGAAATCCGCAACGTCGAATATTGCCGGGGCCGGCGATTTGAGCGACTATTTGAGCCGCGACGGGATCCAATGTCGCCAGCCCGTGCTTGCCGTTGACGTCGTTCCGGCGTCGGCCAATTAACCGGCGACTGCCTTGAACGGGAGGAAACAATGCGGAATTTCATACTCGCCGCTCTCGCATTTGCAGCCGTCGGAACGGCGACCGTCATCGATACGACAGAAGCCAACGCCGTCGTCTGCGCCAGAGGCGTCTATCGGGCGGGGTGCGCCGGCTATCGCGGCGGCGTGGTGGTTCGCCGCCCCTTCGTCGCGCCGGTGGCGGCCTGCCGGTGGATCTGGGTGAATGGCGTCAGGGTCCGGCGCTGTGTCTAGCCTGAGTTAGTACTTGCACCAAAGCCGGCGATCCCAGGGTCGCCGGCTTTCGCGCGAGCGCCGGCAGCGTTGCTCCTAGGGGGCAGGGGTGGACGGTTCCTGAATTTGAGCGGAAGCATCCGCCGTCTTGCGCGAACGCGCGGCGCGCCAATCCTCGAAGCGTTGCACCACCACGAAAAACGCCGGCACGAACAGCACGGCAAGGCAGGTCGAGGCGATCATGCCGCTGAACACCGTAATGCCGATCGACTTGCGGGCGCTGGCGCCGGCGCCGGTGGCGAACACCAGCGGTGCGACGCCGAGAATGAAGGCGAACGAAGTCATCAGGATGGGACGAAACCGGGCGCGCGCCGCCTCGATCGCCGCCTCGAGCAAGGGTTTGCGGTCGCGCACGTAGTATTCGCGCGCCACCTCGACGATCAGAATGGCGTTCTTGGCCGACAGCGCGATCAGCAGGATCAGTCCGATCTGGGTGTAGAGATTGTTCTCGATCCGCAATCCGGTGAGCACCGACATCGGCCCGAGCAAAGCGAGCGGCACCGCGAGAATGATCGCGAGCGGCGCGTACCAGCTCTCGTACTGGCCGGCCAGCACCAGATAGACCAGCAGCATCGCCAGGCCGAACACGTAGTAGATCTGACTGCCGACGGCCTTTTCCTGGTAGGACATCGCCGTCCACTCATATCCCGTTCCCGGCGGCAGGGTCTTTGCGGCGATCTGCTCCATCAGCGCGATCGCCTGACCGGAACTGAATCCCTGCGCGGGAAGGCCGACCACGGTGGCCGCCGGATAGAGATTGTAGAGGCTGATCAGGGAGGGACCGACCGCCGGCGAGACCTTCGCAAAGGTGCCCAGCGGAATCATGTCGCCTTGCTGGTTGCGCACCGTCAGCGCCTCGATATCGCGCGGCAGCAGCCGAAACGGCGCGTCGGCCTGGGCGTAGATCTGGAAGGTACGGCCGAACCTGTTGAACTGGCTGACATAGGTGGAGCCGAGATAAGAGGCGAGCGTGGCAAACACCTGATCGGTCGAGACGTGCAGCGTCTGGATCTTGACCCGGTCGACCTCGACGCTGAACTGCGGGACCGTGGAGCGGAACGGCGCGGTGATCCTTTGCAGCGAACTCTGCGTGCCGGCATTGGCGACGACGGCGTTGGTGACCGCCTGCAGTTTGGCGTAGTCCGAGCTTCCATCGCGCAATTCGAGCTGCATGGCGAAGCCGGCGGCGTTGCCGATGCCCTGGATCGGCGGCGGCGGCAGCACGATGATCCGCGCCTCGGAGATGGCGGCAAGCGATGCGTTCAGGCCATAGACCAGGGATCGCAGGTTCTCGCCGGGGCCGCGGGCGTCCCAGTCCTTGAGCATGACGTAGGCCACGCCGGCATTGGCGAGACTGGCGCTGTTGTCGAGCGCGGAAATTCCGGCGATCCCGATCACCTGCGCAACCCCCGGCGTCTTGCCGGCGATCTCGCTCGCCCGGTCGAGCACCGCCTGGGTGCGCTCGAGCGACGCGCCGTCCGGAAGCTGCACCGCGGCCAGCAGATAGCCCTGATCCTCGATCGGCAGGAAGCCGGTCGGCACGCGCGACAATCCATAGCCGCCGATCCCGATCAGGATGACCGCGACCAGCGCGGCGGCGCCGCTGCGCGCCACCAGCCAGCCGATCAACGCGACATAGCCGCGCTCCAGTTTCGCATAGGCCGCGTTGAAGCCGCGATAGAACCTGTTGCGCGCCTCCGGCGGCACCGGGCGGCGGAGCCACAGCGCGCACTGGGTGGGCTTTAACGTCGCCGCATTGATCGCGCTGATCAGCGCCGTTGCGGCGATCACCAGCGCGAACTGGGCATAGATCTTTCCGGTTAGCCCAGGCAGGAACGCCGCCGGCACGAAGACCGACACCAGCACCAGGGTGATTCCGATAATCGGTCCGAACAGCTGGTCCATCGCGCTGATGGCGGCCTGCGGTCCGGACATTCCGCGCTCGATGTTGTGGGCGGCGCCTTCCACCACGACGATCGCGTCATCGACCACAATTCCGATCGCCAGCACGATGGCGAACAAGGTCGACAGGTTGACGGTGAAGCCGAGTGCCGCCATCGCTGCGAAGGCGCCGATGATGGTGACGGGAACGGTCGTTGCCGGCACCAGCATCGCGCGCCAGTCCTGCAGGAAGATCAGGATGACCACGAGCACGAGCAAAGCGGCCTCGAACAGCGTCTTGTAGACTTCATGGATCGAGGCCGACACGAATTTGGTGGTGTCGAACGGGACATCGTAGGTCAGGCCCTGCGGAAATCCGCCGGCGAGTTCGCGCATTTCTGCCTGACGACGCTCTCGACCTCGAGGGCATTGGCGCCTGGCGACTGGAATACGCCGATGCCCGTGGCGGGTTGCCGGTCGAGCGAGAAGATCTGGCTGTAGGTTTGCGCGCCCAGTTCCACCCGGCCGACGTCGCGCAAGCGGACGACGTCGCCATTGTTGCCGGTCTTGACGATGACGTCGGCAAACTGCCCGGCGTCGTCGAACCTGCCATTGACGTTCAGCGTATATTGAAAGGCCTGGCCGACCACGGTGGGGGGCATGCCGATCTGGCCCGCGGCGACTTGCTGGCTCTGTTGCTGCACCGCCTGGATGACATCCTGCGGCATCAATGCAAGGGCCTGAAGCTTGCTGGGATCGAGCCACAGGCGCATCGAGTACTGGCCGGCGCCGAACACGGTGACGTTGCCCACGCCGGGCAGCCTTGCCAGTTCGTCCTTCAGGTTGATGGTCGCATAGTTGCTCAGATAGAGGCTGTCGTAGCGCCGGTCCGGTGACGTCAGGGTCACGAACAGCAGGATCGCTGTCGAGCGCTTCTGGACATTGACGCCCTGCGTCTGCACCGCCTGCGGCAACGACGACAAGGCGCTGGACACCCGGTTCTGGACCAGGACCTGCGCGAAGTTCAGGTCGGTGCCGATCTTGAACGTGACCGTCAGCGTGTAGGCGCCGTCCGCCCCGCTGTAGGACTGCATGTACAGCATGCCTTCGACGCCGTTCACCTGTTGCTCGATCGGCAGCGCGACGGTATCGACGACCGTCTGCGCGCTGGCGCCCGGATATCGGGTCGTGACCTGAACCGTCGGCGGCACCACGTCCGGGTACTGCGCCACGGGCAGGCCGAACAGCGCTACGCCGCCGATCAACACCATCAAGATGGCGATGACATTGGCGAGAACCGGTCGCTCGATGAAGAATTTCGAGATCATCAGCGGTCCTGTTTGGCAACCCCGCGGGGCGATGGCGCGGGCTGCGGCTTCGGATCGACCTTCTGTCCGGGAATGGCGCGGAGCAGGCCCGCAGTCACCACGCGATCCTCAACCGCGAGGCCGCTTTCGATCACCCGAAGGCCGTCGTCGAGTTGGCCGATCTGGACCTTGCGTTGCTCGACGATGTTGTCGGCGTTGACGACGAGAACATAACGTCCGCCCTGGTCGGTACCGATGGCGCTGTCCGGAATCAGAAGCGCCGCGGGGTTTTCATCGAGCGGGACGCGGACGCGAAGGAAATAGCCGGGCAGCAGGATGCGGTTGGCATTGGACAGAACGCCACGAACCGCGAGCGTTCCGGTCGTCTGGTTCACCGTCGGCGCGGCATAATCAAGTTTGCCGCTGTGCGGATAGCCGGTGTCGGTTTGCAAACCGACGTCGATCGGCGTGTCTCGCAGGTCGTTCGCGGTCAAGCCGCGCTTGGCGGCGGCCGCGCGAATGCGCAGCACGTCCTGCTCGCTGACATTGAAGTTCGCATAGATGGGGTCGAGCTGCACGATGGTGGCCAGCTGGGTCGGCGATGTCACACCGACCAGTTCGCCGACCGAGACCAGATGCGCGCTCACGACGCCGTCGAACGGGGCCGTCACATTGGTATAGCCGAAATTCACCGCCGCAATTTTGGTGTTGACTTGCGCCTGTTGGTAGTTCGCCTGCGCGGTGTCGCGCGTCGCGATCGATTGTTCGAAAGTTGCCTGGGACGCAATCTGCTTGCCGGCCAGGTCGGCCTGACGCTTGTAATCGGCGTCGGCCTGTTTCTGCGTGGCCGCCGCGCCGGCCTCGGCGGCCTGCGCCTGATCCAGCTTCAACTTGTAAGTCTCCGGCTCGATGGTGAACAGCGTCGCGCCTTGTTTGACGAAAGCGCCGTCCTGATAGTCGATCGACTGCAGAACGCCCTGCACCCGCGCGACCAGATCGACCGACTTGACCGGGGCTGCGCTTCCGGTGGCTTCGAGATAGCGCGTGATCGCCTTGCGGGCCGGCGTCGCAACGCTCACTTCCGGAGGCGGCGGCGGAACGAAACTGTTTTGTTCGCAGGCCGCAAGTATCAGTAACGCTGCAACAGCGAACAAGGCGCGACCGCTTCTGGCGCCGGGATGACGACGCAACTTTGTTGTATTCCGGGAAAGCACTGCATTCATTCCATGACTCGCAAAAAGCAACAGGGAAGGGAGCGCTCGATCGAACCAATAGCACATTTTCGTTGTAGGAAAATCCGAAAGCATGCAGGATGCCGCTTTGAAAAATCTCTGCTGATCATCGCCCGGTTTCAACAGTAGCTGCCTCGGTAGCGCGTTTTTATGGGGAATTCAGATGGGCCGCAAAACCACTCGAATGACCGCGTTGAATGCGGTTTTGTTCATTTCAGCAATCGTCAGCTTCAGTCAGTCCGCCGCTGCGCAGGCGCCCACGGATGCGCAACGCAGCGCGATACGTTCGGCATGCCGCGCGGACTACGAAGTGCATTGTGCCAGCGTCCCGCCGGGCGGCGCGGCGTCGTTGCAATGTCTGCAGAAAAACATGTCGAGCCTTTCGTCGGCCTGCCAACGCGCTGTGAATGCGATTGAAAAACCGGTGGAGGCTCCTGCTGCGCCGGCGTCCAAGACGGAAGCGCCCGCGGCGGCCGAACCCGCGAAGCCCGCTGCAGCCGCGCCCGCTGCTACCAAGAGCGAGCCTGCCGCAACTGCGAAGACGACGGCTCCGGCGCCGAAGGCTGGTTCGGCAACGCCGGCCGGCAAGCCGACCGATGCGGAGGTCGCTGCGATGCGACAGGCCTGCCGCTCCGACTATCAAAAGACCTGCGCGGGTGTGCCGACCGGTGGGGCGGCGGCGTTGAGCTGCTTGGAAAAGAACAAGGCAAAGCTGTCGCCGGCCTGTCAGACGGCCGTCAGCGCCGCGGCGGGTGGCGCTGCTGCGGGTGGCGCGGCGACGGCTGCCGGGGCTGCCGCGCCTGCCGCCGCTCCGGTTCAGCCACTGGTGCTGCGCGCGATGCGGCCGCGTGAGGAGTTGTTTGTGGCGAGGTCGGCGTGCGGCGGAGATATACGAACGCTGTGTGGCGGGGTGCCGGTGGGCGGCGGTCGAATCGTGCGCTGTCTGGCAGAGCAGGCTGCTTCGTTGTCGCCTGCCTGCCAGAGTGTACTCGCAGCGTTCAGCGCTTCACGCTGAGTCAATCGCTCGCTGCGCGATATGATACAGCGTGCCCGATCATCTCGCGGGCACCCGCGGATGGCGACGGGCTATTCCGTCCGGAACGCCAGAATGAGCTGGATCAGGCGCACCGACAGCGCGAAATAGCAAAACGTCATCGCGATCTGAAAGGCCGCGTGCCAATCGAGCTTCGACAGCTTGTAGAGTCCGTCGATAAAATTCAGGACCAGCAGCGCGATCCCGAAAAGCTCGACACCTCTGCCAACCAGGCTGTGCCTGAGATAGCCGAACAGCACGATCGCAGGCTCGTTGCTCGATACGTGGGCGCCGGCTGAAACGATCAGCGTGCCGACGATGATCCTTTCGACGTGACCGAAAAGTCCGGACACGGCGCCCGCGACATGGGCGTCGTATAGTTCGTGCCATCGCTGTTTCACGTTCCCCATATCGTTCTCCGCCGGGCTCGTTCGAAAGACGATGGAATATTGTTGCAGAGAGTCGTTTCGCCGTCCAATAGACGACGAGGTGGAGGGCCGTCGAACCGCCGCCTTGCGCGCAGGTGGACAAATTTTCACTTCGGGCGACCAGGGGAAGCAGATAGACTGGGGTCATGAAGGAAATTCAGCGAATCCAAAGTGTTGCAAGATTTCGGCCGTGACGGCATTCGGTAAACTCGTCCGCACCACGGCGTTCCGGCTGACGCTGGCCTATCTGTTGCTGTTCGCGCTGTTCGCCGCGGCGCTGCTCGGCTATTTCGCCTGGAATACGCAGCGGCTGATCAACGAGCAGATCACCACCACCGTCGATGGCGAGATGAGCGAGCTCAGCGACCTGTTCGGCCGGCGCGGGCTGCGCGGCATCGTGTTCGCCATCGAGACGCGCGCGCTGCGACCCGGCGCCAATCTCTATCTCATCACCACCCCGGCGGGGCAGTCGATCGCCGGCAACGTCGCCTCGCTGGAGCCGGGCGTGATGGCGACCAGCGGCTGGTCGGAGACCGCCTATCGCCGTCTCGACGACCAGGAATCGGCCGGACACCGTGCGCTGGTGCGGGTGGAGCAATTGAGCGGCGGCTTCCGGCTGCTGATCGGCCACGATCTCGAGGAGCGCCGCCGGCTGTTCGGCATCGTTGCCAATGCCGCGCAATGGTCGGTGCTGATCGTCGTGGTGCTGGGGCTGGGCGGCGGCATCTTCGTATCGCGGCGCGTGCTGCGCCGGATCGACGCCATGACCGGCACCACGCAGACCATCATGGCCGGCGATCTGTCCGGGCGGCTGCCGGTGGGTCGCTCCGGCGACGAACTCGATCGCCTCGCGGAAAACCTCAACGCCATGCTGGAGCGCATCGAGGCGCTGATGACCGGGCTGAAGGAAGTCTCCGACAACATTGCCCACGATCTGAAGACGCCGTTGACGCGGCTGCGCAACCGCGCCGAGGAGGCGCTGGCGCGCTCCGGCAGCGAGGCCGAGTACCGCGCGGCGCTGGAGGGCACCATCGAGGAATCCGACGGGCTGATCCGCACCTTCAACGCGCT
>NZ_JAQGJD010000239.1 GCF_028290785.1 Tardiphaga sp.
GAGACCATGAAGCCCGGCGACGTGTTCCTGATGAACGACACCTATCTTACCGAAGGGTCGATCGGCCATCTGCCCGACCTGTGCAGCACGGTGCCGGTGTTTCACGACGGTATCGTGGTCGCCTACATCCAGGCGTTCGGCCATCACGACGACGTCGGTGGCAAGGTGCCGGGCTCGATGCCGGGCACCGCGGCGACGGTGTTCGAAGAAGGCATCGCGATTCCGCCGGTCAAGATCTACAGCGAGGGCGTGAAGAACGAGGCGGTGTTCACCATCATCCGCCGCAACACCCGCGTGCCGGAAATGCTGTCGGCCGATCTCGACAGCGAGGTGCAGGCCTGCCTGATGGGTGCGCGCCGCATGCAGGGGCTGTTCGAGCGCTTCGGCAAGGATCAGGTCGAGGCCTGCTTCCAGGCGATCCTCGACAAGTGCCGCGACATCTATCGCAACGAATTGCTGAGCAAGATCGCCGACGGTGAATATAGCTGGGAAGACTACGTCGAGCACGACGGCCTGACTGATCCGAAGCTGCACAAAATCGCGATCAAGATGACCAAGAAGGCCGGCAAACTGGTGCTGGACTTCAACGGGACCGATCCGCAGTCCACCGGACCGATCAACTGGCCGACCGACTACGCCGACGGCGCCTTCCTGATCAAGTGGATCGCGCCGATCCTGCGCAATCTCGCCGACACGCCGGAGCGCGCCGCCGAGATCCATGTCAACGAAGGCGTCTGCGACGTCTTCGAGATCATCTTCCCGCCGAAGGGCACGCTGATCACGCCGGTCTGGCCGGCTGCGACCAACGCGCGCTCCTTCGTGCTGCTGCGCAGCCTCGGCCTGTTGGCCGGCGTGGTGGCGCAGGCGGTGGACGGCCGGATGCCGGCGGACCAGGAGACCATCCGTTACACCGGATTCTACGGCAACGACGCCGAGGGCAAGCCGTTTCTGTCGCGCGAAGTGCTCGGCGGCGGCTCGGGCGGGCGCTATTATGCTGACGGTAACGACGCCATCCACATCGTGCCGGACTCGCGCAACCAGCCGGCGGAATTCACCGAGACCAAGTTTCCGGTGATGGTGGAGAAACTGGCGCTGTCGACCGATTCCGGCGGTGCCGGATTGCGGCGCGGCGGGCAGGGCTACGAAAAGCACTATCGCGCGCTGGTGGATTGCCGCACCATCGTCACCGCCGATCGCGTGCGGCTGGGCTGCTACGGTCTCAAGGGCGGCAAGGCCGGCGAGCCGTTCTGCGTCACCGTGGATGCTGAAGGCGAAGCGCGAAAACTCGGCGGCCTGGTCGATGGCGCCGAGGTGCTGAAGGGGCAGGTGGTGCGTGTGGTTACCACCGGCGGCGGCGGCTGGGGCGATCCGCTGACGCGGGAATTGCCGCTGGTGCTGCGCGATGTCACCGAGGGCCGGGTATCGGTCGCGGCGGCGACGCGCGACTACGGCGTGGTTTTTACCGCCGCGAGTACGGCGGACGAGCCTGAAATCGACGAGGCGGCCACTTTGGTGCGGCGTGCCGAGCTGACGAAAGCGCGGTCGGGACCGTTGCCGATGATCGACCGGGGAGAAGGCTATCAACAGATGCTGCGCGGCGAGCACGGTCCGCGGATGTAACCGGCACGAGTCTTGCTCTGAAATTGGGCAATCGCCGCGTTGGGCGAGTGAAATTCGAGAGGCGAGCGGGCTCGCCATCTGCATCACAGGAGCACGACGGATGAAATCGCTGAATCGACTGGTGTTCGCCTTGGCCACCTTCGCGGCCATGGCCGGTTTCGCCGCCGACCGGGCGTCCGCCCAGGACAAGGTTGCGGTCGGCGTGTTCCCGCTGAGTTCGTCGCTGCCGTATTTCGTCGCGGTGGAGAAGGGCTTCTTCAAGGAGCAGAACATCGAGCCGGAAATGACCAAGCTGATGGGCGGCCCGGCCAATGTCGCGGCGATGATCACCGGCCAGATCGAGGTCTCCGCGGTGCTGGTGACGCTGGAAGGCCTCAACGCCAACATCAAGAAGCCGGGCGTGGCGATGTATATCGCGCTCAACAGCCAGACCCCGGTGTGGAAGATGGAACAGTTCGTGGTCCGCAACGGCGTCAAGGCCGAGAAGCTGTCGGACCTCAAGGGCCTCAAGCTGATGTCGGCGCCGGGTCCGGCCAATCTCAACACCGCCAAGGGCATTCTCGCCAAGAACGGCCTCAAGGACGGCGACTACACCATCGACCAGCTCGACATGAGCCAGCACGTCAACGCCATGACCGCCGGCACTTTCGATGGCGGCTATACGCTGGAGCCGAATGCCTCGATGATGATCAAGGCCGGCGTCGCGCACACGCTGGAAGCGGGCGTGATCTCGAAATACATTCTCGGCGACGAAAAGGCCGACGCCTATGCCGCCGGTTGCGCCATCACCTCGGACTTCATCCAGAAGCGGCCCGAAGTCGCAAAACGCTTCGCGATGGCGTGGTCGAAGGCGGTGGACTACATCAACAAGAACCCGGATGATGCGCGAAAGTATCTCGCCAAGAACACGTTCACGCCGGACAACGTCGTCGATATGGTGTCCATGCTCGGCTACACGATGGCCAAGGACATGACGCCGAAGCAGATCGGCGACCTGCAGAAGCTGTCGGATTTCGGCACCTCGATCGGCGTGGTTCCGGAAAAGCTCGACGTCACCAAATACATCTACAAGTATTGAGGTCACGTGACCGTGCAGCCTGCTGTCAAACTGGAACTGTCGGAGAAAGCGCGGGCCGCGGCGACGCGGACCGCGCCGCATGTCACGATCCGCGGGCTGAGCAAGAAGTTCTCCGACGCCACCATCTACGACAATTTCGACTTCGATATTCCGCGTGGAAAATTGATGTCGGTGTTCGGCCCGAACGGCTGCGGCAAGAGCACGCTGATCAACATGATCGCCGGACTGTTTCCGGCGGACAGCGGCGAAATCCTGTTCGACGGCCAGCCGCTCAACAAGATCAAGTTCGGCTACGTGTTTCAGAACTATCGCGAGGCGGTATTCCCCTGGCTGAGCGCGTTCGACAATATCGCCTATCCCTTGAAGGTGATGGGCGTGCCGAAGAAGGATCGCGTGGTGAAGGTCGAGAAGATCGTGGCCTCGCTCAACGTCAAGATCGACCTCAAGCTGTATCCCTACCAGATGTCCGGCGGCCAGCAGCAGCTCGTCTCGATCATGCGCGCGCTGGTGGTCGATCCGGAAATCCTGTTTCTCGACGAGCCGTTTTCGGCGCTGGACTACGAGATGACTTTGTTCATGCGCGAGCAGTTGCAGCGTGTGTTCCAGGAGACCCACACCACGACGGTGCTGGTGTCGCACGATCTGGAGGAGGCGGTGTATCTGTCGGACCGCATCCTGTTGCTGTCGCGGCATCCGGCGCGGGCCGTCGAGTTCGTGCATTACGACGCACCAAGGCCGCGCACCGACAAGACCATGACTGAATCCGATTTCATCCAGACCAAGGCGCATTGCCTGGAGATTTTCCAGCGCGAAGTGCGCAAGGGGTAATGCGATGAACTGGAAGCGCCTGGAAATCCTGCTGCCGTTCGTCGGCGTCATCGTGCTGCTCGTGGTGTGGTCGTTCACGGTGTGGCTGCGGATCGTCGATCCCGTGCTGCTGCCGTCGCCGCTCTCCACCTTCAAGGCGCTGTGGGCCGGCATGTTCCACGGCAAGCTCGGCATCGACTTTCTCAAGACGGTCGAGCGCACGATCTATTCGACCTTCTTCGCCGCGATCATCGCGATCCCGCTTGGCATCCTGCTTGGCTCCTCCGAGAAGCTCTATCGCTCAGTGGAATTCCTGATCGACTTCTTCCGCTCGACGCCGGCATCCGCGATGTTCCCGCTGTTCCTGGTGCTGTTCGGCGTTGGCGACCGCACCAAGATCTCGGTGGCCGCCTTCGGCGCCGCCCTGGTGATCCTGTTCAACGTCGCCTACGGCGTGATGAATGCGCGCAAGACACGGATATTGGCCGCGAAGGTGATGGGCGCCTCGCGCACCCGCGTGCTGTGGGACGTGATGCTGATGGAATCGATGCCGGCGACGTTTGTGGGGCTGCGCAATGGGGTGTCGCTGGCGCTGGTGATCGTGGTGGTGGCCGAAATGTTCATCGGCTCGGTGGACGGGCTCGGCCAGCGCGTGTTCGAGGCGCAGCAGATGTTCGAGATGCCCGACATGTATGCCGCGATTTTTGCCGCCGGCGCGCTGGGCTATGGGCTGAACCTGCTGTTCCTCTCCATCGAGCGCCGCTTCGTACACTGGGCGGGGAAATAGAACTCGAACCCATCCCGGTCATTGCGAGCGCAGCGAAGCAATCCAGAGGCCACAAGGAAGAACTCGACTGCTTCGTCGCAAGGGCTCCTCGCAATGACGAACGAGAGGTCATGATGCCCGAATCCCTTTCCCGAAAATCCGCCTGCGAGTTGGCGGCGCTGATCGCGAGCAAGGCTGTCAGCCCCGTGGAGGTGCTCGACGCGCATCTCGCGGTGATCGCGCGGGTCAATCCGAAACTCAACGCCATCGTGACGCTGGCCGATGGCCGCGCACGAACGGCCGCGAAGGAGGCGGAAGCGGCCGTGCTGCGTGGCGATGCGCTGGGCGCGCTGCACGGCTTGCCGGTGGCGATCAAGGACATCACGCCGACCGCGGGCATCCGCACCACCTACGGCTCGCCGCGCTTTAGGGATCATGTGCCGACCGAGGACGCCGAAGCCGTGCGCCGCCTGAAGGCCCATGGCGCCATCGTGCTCGGCAAGACTAACACGCCGGAATTCGCCGCCGGCGCCAACACGTTCAACGACGTGTTCGGTGTCACCCGCAATCCGTGGAATCCGGCTCTCAGCCCGTCGGGGTCGTCGGGCGGCTCGGCGGTGGCCGTCGCCACCGGCATGGTGCCGCTGGCGCAGGGCACCGACTTCGGCTGCTCGATTCGCATGCCCGCCTCGTTCAACGGCATCGTCGGGATTCGCCCGACGCCGGGGCTGACGCCGAACTGGCCGATGCCGCTGGCCTGGGACCCCGGCCAGGTGCACGGGCCGCTGGCACGCACGGCGGAAGATGCTGCCTTGATGCTGGACGCGCTGGTTGGCTATTCCCGGCGCTCGCCGATCTCGGTGGTGCCGCCGTGGGCCAGCGCGCGGGCGGTCGTGGCGGAGGCAGAAAATCTCAAGGGCCTGCGCATCGCCTACGTCTCGGATATTTCCGGTATCGGCGTCGATCCGGAGATCGACGCGATCTGCCGTGCCTGTGCGCTGTCCTTGCGCGATGCCGGTGCGAGCGTCGAAGAGATCGCGTTCGACATATCGGATGGCAAGGAGCCGTATCAAGCGTGGCGCGGGCTGTGGATGGTGGGCCAGCAATACGAAAATCTCGCGCAGCTCGAACAGTTCGGCGTCAATCTGAAGGGCAACGTCAAGGCCGGGCTGCAGGTGACGACGCTGGATTTTGCGGCGTCGGAACAGAAACGCGCCGAGCTGTTCTTGCGCTTCGCCGATTTCTTCGAGCGCTTCGATCTGCTGATCACGCCGCAATCGCCGGTGAAACAGTTTCCGGTCGAGATGAATTTTCCCACCGAGATCAACGGCAAAAAACTCGACAACTACACCGACTGGATCGCCGGCTCGTTCCTGATCACCCTGATGAGCCTGCCCGGCGGCGCGGTGCCCGCCGGGATGACGTCGGACGGATTGCCGGTCGGCATCCAGATTGTCGGACCGCGATTCGAGGAGCCGCTGATCCTGTCGGCGATGAAGATCGTGCAGCAGATGCATCCGGTGGGATGGCCGACGTATGGGTGAGGCAATAGTCCGGCGCGAACCTTTCCACGTCGTCCCCGCGAAAGCGGGAACCCATAGCCTCCGAGCTCACGATGGAATAACGGGATCTCCCCACGCCACATCTTTGCACGGCGTATGGGTCCCCGCTTTCGCGGGGACGACGCGGAGAGCCCTGTGCTGAACGTTGACTATGAGCCCTTCGTCACCTTGGCTGCAAATTCCGCCAGCGTCACCGGCGCGCGGCCCAGCAGCCAGCGCAGCACGTTGGGATTGCCCTTCAGCCCGTCATTGGCGTAGCTGAGAAACATCTTGGTCAGGGCCGCGCGCTGCTCGTCGTCGATCCCGGCTTCGCGGGCGCGCTGCTGCCAGGCCTTGATCGTTTCGGCTTCGGCGCAGACCGGCTTGCCAAGTACAGCAGAAAACGCTTCGGCAACTTCAGCCTGGGTGAGTGGTGCAGTGCCCACCAACTCGTAGGTGGCGTTGCTGTGGCCGTCGTCCGTCAGCACCAGCGCTGCGGCTGCGGCGACGTCATCGAGATCGACCAGGCTGAGCGGCGTCTCGACCGGGTAGGGCACGCGAAACACGCCGTCGCTTTTGATACGATCCCATTCGCCCAGAATGTTCTGCATATAGGCGGTCGGCTGCAGGATGGTGAAATCCAGTTCCGAGCTGAACAGCATTTCCTCGACGCGCATTTTCGCAAAATGATGCGGCATCGCCTCGATCTGCGGGTGCAGCACCGAGTGATACACGAAGCGCGGTACTTCGGCGGCCTCCGCGGCGGCGATGACGTCTTCCGCGAACGTCACCTCATGCGGGCTCATATTGGGACAGATGTGGTAGATCGCCTCGACGCCGTTCATGGCGCGCATCAGCGCCGCGTCGTCGTTCATCTCGCCGATCGCCACCTCGCTGCCGATTTCTTTGAGCGCGGCCTCATGCGCGCTGCTGCGCACGAAGCCGCGGACTTTCGCGCCGCGTGCGATCAATGCCGCGATTACCGCTTTGCCGGTCTTGCCGCCGGCCCCTGTCACCAGAATCATGAACGCTCTCCCTTGCGGGTCAGTTCATATAGCCTGCTTGGGCTGAGGGGAATCTCCAGCAACTCAATGCCGCGTGATGGGAGATCCAGCGCATCCTCGATGGCCTGCGCGAACAGCGGCCCGACAGGAATCGCGCCCGCTTCGCCGGCGCCCTTGATTCCCATCGGATTGAGCGGCGACGGCGTCACGGTGTGGCTGAGTTCCATGCGCGGCACGTCGAGTGAGGTCGGTAGCAGATAGTCGGCGAGCGACGCATTGAGCAACTGGCCCTGGTCGTCCCAGGCGAGCTTTTCAAAGAACGCATTGCCGATGCCCTGCGCGACGCCGCCGTGGATTTGTCCGGCGAGGATCATCGGATTGATCACGGTGCCGCAGTCATGCACCACGACATATTTCAGGATTTTCAGGTCGAAGGTGCGCGGGTCCATTTCCACGATCATGGCGTGGACGCCATTGGCGGTGGCGCCGCTCGGCGGTCCGAAGTATTGCGTCGCTTCCAGTCCGGGCTCGGTGCCGGGCTTGACCGCGCCGCGCATCGGATTGGCCCGGCCGGCGAGATCGCCCAGGGTGATGAATTGGCCGGGAACGCCGGTGATCGACACCTTGCCATTCTCCAGCACCAGATCGTCTTCCGAACATTCGAACAGTTCGCCGGCGAGTTTCAGCGCCTTCTGCCGCACCACCTTGGCCGCTTCGTTGACGGCGTTGCCGGCGACCACCGCGCCGCGGCTGGCGAAGGTGCCGGCGCCCCAGTAGAACTGATCGGTATCTCCCGTGACCACGTCGATGTCGGTGACTGCGACGCCGAGCTGTTCGGCGGCAATCTGTGCGAACACCGTGAAATGGCCCTGGCCCTGGGTGCCGATGCCGGTGGCGATCGAGACCTTGCCGTTGGACTGCACCTGTACTTTGGCCCCTTCATAGGGGCCGATGCCGGTGCCTTCCACATAGCAGGCGAGGCCCAGGCCGATGTAGCGGCCCTGCGCGCGGGCCTCGGCCTGCGCGGCCTTGAAGCCGGCATAGCCGATGGCCTCCAGCGCCATGTCCAGCACCGGTTCGTAGTTGCCGCTGTCATAGGAGAGCGGCGCAAAATCCTGGTAGATGATCTCGTTGTTGTAGGGAAACGCCTCCGGTGGGATCAGGTTGATGCGGCGGATTTCGGCGCGGTCGATGCCGAGCTCATGGGCGGCGAGATCGAGCAGCCGCTCGATCACGAACACGCCATGCTGGCGGCCGGCGCCGCGATAGGGCGTGACGATCGGCAGGTTGGTGAACACCTGCGTGAACGTGCTGTCGTAATTCGCGATCACATAGGGGCCCAGCAAGGTGCACTGGCTGTTGATCGGCACCGTCAGGCCGTAGGGATCGTAGGCGCCGCCGTCGTGTAGGAACATGTCCTTGACGCCAAGGATGCGGCCATCGGCGGCGATGGCGATCTCCGCGTCGTGGATCTGGCCGCGCTCATGAGTGGTGGCGAAGAAATGCTCGAGCCGGTCCTCGATCCATTTCAGCGGCCGGTTCAGCCGCATCGAGGCCCACGGCAGCAGCACTTCCTCGGGGTAGAACATCATGATCTTCGGCCCGAAGCCGCCGCCGACGAACGGCGCGACGACGCGGACGTTGCGCTCGTTGAGGCCGAGCATGGCGGCCAGCCCGTTGCGCACGAACACCGGCGCCTGGGTGGTGTCCCAGATCGTCATCTGGCTGGCGCGGGCATCCCAGTTCGCCACCACGCCGCGGGTCTCGATCGGCGACGAGATGCCGTGCTCGTACAGGAAACGTCGTTTCAGGATGCAGTGTGCTTTCGCCGCGGCGGCGACGTAGTTGCCCTTGCTCTGGTGCACATGCGCCGAGACGTTGGAATCGAGATCGTCATGCACCCGCGCGGAGCTGGCTTCGAGCGCGCGTTCGAGATCGACCACGGCATCGAGCGCTTCGAGCTCCACGTCGATGTCGTCGAGCGCATCCTCGGCGATATAGCGGCTTTCGGCGACGACCATCACCAGCGGCTCGCCGACATGGCGGACCTTGTCCTTGGCCAGCGGCACCTGGGTGCGTTCGTGGAAGATGGTGCCGGGAATCGGCGGCGGCGGCACCAGCAGCGGGCCGTGGCGCCAGTAGGCGCCGAGGTCGGCCGCGGTCCAGGCCGCGATCACGCCGGGACGCTGCAGCGCCTTCGAAACGTCAATGCCGACGATGCGCGCATGCGCCACCTGGCTGCGCAGAAAGGCGACGTGCAACATGCCCGGCAATTCGACGTCATCGACGAACAGCGCTTGGCCGGTGAGCAGCTTGCGGTCCTCGTTGCGTTTGACCGGCTGGCCGAAGCTGCGCGTGGACATGATCAGCCCCGCATCCGGCTGGCGGCAGTCATCACCGCATCGACGATGTTCTGATAGCCGGTGCAGCGGCACAGGTTGCCGGAGAGGGCCTCACGGACCTCGTCCTCGCTGGGCGAGGCGTGCTCGTCGAGAAACGCGGTCATGGTCATCAATATGCCCGGCGTGCAGTAGCCGCATTGCAGGCCGTGATGGTCGTGCATGGCCTGCTGCAGCGGGGTGTAGTCGCCGGCGGGCGAGGCAAGGCCTTCGATGGTGGAGATGGCGTGGCCGTTGGCCTGCACCGCCAGCATCAGGCAGGACCGCACCGGCTCGCCGTCGAGCAGCACGGTACAGGCGCCGCAGACGCCATGCTCGCAGCCGACATGGGTGCCGGCCAATTTCAGATCGTGGCGCAGGAAATCGCTGAGCAGCAGTCGCGATTCGACGCGGCCGTTATAGGCAGCGCCGTTCACGGTCAGCGCGATGTCGTGCAGGTCATTGTCCATCGCGGGCTCGCTGGTGGGCAGTGGTCAGCGCGCGCTCCGTCAGCACGCCGGCGACGTGGCGCTGATAGTCGGCGCTGGCGTGGACGCTGCCGCCGGGATCGATCATGTTTTGCGCGAGCGCGGCGACGTCGCGGATCGCCTTGTCGGAGATCGCTTCGCCCTTGAAAAGATCTGTCGCGTCGCTGGCATCGACCGGCATCTCGCCGACGCCGCAGAACACCAGGCGCGCGCCGATGCATGTGTCGTCGTCATCCAGCGTGACCATCGCGGCGACGCCGGCAATGGCGAAATCGCCGCGGCGGCGAGCGATCTCCATGAAGCACGAGCCGGTGCGCGGTCCGAGCGGCGGCAGTTCGATGGTGGTGAGCATCTCGTCGGGCTGCAGGTCGGTCGTCAGCGCGCCCAGGAAGAAATCCGATGCGGCGATCCAGCGCCGCTGCGTCGATGATTGAATTTTCAACCGGGCCCGCAGGGCCACCGCGAGCGCCGGCATTTCGGAGGCGGGATCGGCATGGCACAGGTTGCCGCCGAGAGTACCGCGGTTGCGAATTTGTGGATGGGCGATTTCCGGCAGCGCTTCGCGGATCAGCGGGAATGCGGCGGCAAGCCGAGCGTCGCGTTCCAGCGTGCGATAGCGCGTCATCGCGCCGATGCAGGTCGGTCCCGTCTCCGACAGATCGACCCCCGACACCTCATCGATGCCGTTGATGTCGATCAGCACTGTCGGACGCGCCAGCCGAAAATTCATCGTCGGCATCAGGCTCTGGCCGCCGGCGAGAAATTTGGCCTCGTCGCCATGTTCGGACTTCAGCGCCAGCGCGTGGGCGAGCGAGGTGGCCGCGATATATTTGAACGGAGCAGGCTTCATGACGCTCGCAGGCAGGGGGCGGCTGCGGTCGTATCTCGCCGCGCGGCAAGTATGAGACGGCGTCTATCTCAAGTCAAAAAACATGATCGAAATCGGTCGATTTTCGGCTATCTGATTTTCCGATGATGGCATGTTTGGTCCCGATGGTGGCCTTGCTCAATAACTCCTCCAACGCTGCGCAAACTATGCGCATGGTCGCGCGCGTGATGTGAAGTATTTGGTTGATGCCGCAAGCAATGCCGATATCATTGCGACCAGACGACGCAGCCGCGGACCCGTGCGGGACGGCGTGATGGCGTTGATCCTCGGATCGAACCGGTGCGCATGAACATTGTTACCGATGCTACGGCTATCGCAAATCCTTCGTCGCGGCGCATCGCGGTCGATGTCGCCGAGGTGTCGCTGACGTTCGACACGGCCGACGGCAAGGTCGAGGCGTTGTCCGATGTCAGCCTGCAGATTGCGGCGGGCGAATTCGTCTCCTTCATCGGCCCGTCGGGTTGCGGCAAGACCACCATGCTGCGGGTGATCGCCGATCTGCAGCAGCCGACGTCCGGCCACCTCTCGGTCAACGGCATGACCGCCGAGCAGGCTCGGCTGGCCCGCGCCTATGGCTATGTGTTCCAGGCGCCTGCGCTGTTTCCGTGGCGGACCATCGAGGCCAACCTGAAACTGCCGCTGCAGATCATGGGCTATTCCGAGAGCGATCAGACGATTCTGGCGAAGCGTTATCTCGAACTGGTCAACCTGACCGGCTTTGCGCGAAAATTTCCCTGGCAATTGTCCGGCGGCATGCAGCAGCGGGTCTCGATCGCGCGCGCGCTGTCGTTCGATCCGGCGCTGCTCCTGATGGACGAACCGTTCGGCGCGCTCGACGAGATCGTGCGCGATCACCTCAACGCGCAACTACTCGAATTGTGGGGCAAGACCAACAAGACCGTGCTGTTCGTCACCCACTCGATTCCGGAAGCGGTGTTCCTTTCCACAAAAATCGTGGTGATGTCGCCGCGACCGGGCCGCATCATCGATATCATCGACTGCAATTTCCCGCGCGACCGCACCCTGGAAATCCGCGAGACGCCGGAATTCATGGCCATCGCGCAGCGCGTGCGCACCGGCCTGCGGGCAGGGCATTCCTATGACGAGTAGCGCCGCCGCTCTGTCTTTGCCGCGCGCCGCCGCATGGCGGCAGCATCCGCTGGCCGTGCGCTTCACGCCGATCGTGACAGTGGTCGCGGCATTGATGGTGGTCTGGTACATCGCCGCGGTGCTGATGAACCTGTCGCTGGTACGCGGCGGCTTCGAGCGTGAGGAAGCGCCCTACACGACCATGGAGCTGATCGCCGGCACCATGGAAGCGGAACGGCCGCTGCTGCCGGCGCCGCATCAGGTGGCGGGCGCCTTCCTTGACGGCGTGTTCGGCTATGCGCCCAATGCGCCGCGCAGCCTGATCTATCATTCGGCGGTGACGCTGTCGGCGACGCTGCTGGGCTTTGCGCTCGGTGCGGGGCTCGGCATCGCGCTGGCGCTGTCGATCGTGCACAGCCGGGTGCTTGAGCGGAGCCTGATGCCGTGGATCATCTGCTCGCAGATGGTGCCGATCCTGGCGCTGGCGCCAATCTTCATCGTCGTGCTCGGCGCCATCGGCCTGCAGGGCCTGCTGCCGAAGTCGATCATCTCGGCCTATCTGAGCTTCTTCCCGATCACCATCGGCATGGTGAAAGGCTTCAATGCGCCGGAGCCGATGCAACTCGACCTGATGCGGACGTGGTCGGCGACATCTAGGCAGGTGCTGACGCGGCTGCGCTGGCCGACGGCCATGCCGTATCTGTTCGCCAGCCTGAAGGTGGCAATCACCATCTCGCTGATCGGCGCCATCGTCGCGGAATTGCCGACCGGCGCCGAAGCCGGCATCGGCGCGCGGCTGCTGGCGGGATCGTATTATGGCCAGACCGTACAGATCTGGGCGGCGCTGGTGGCGGCGGCCGTGCTGGCGTCTGGGCTGATTGCGCTGGTAGGGCTCGCGGAGCGCATGGTCGGGCGACGGATGGGGACGCGGGCATGAATCGCGCGCAGCTTCGACTGGGGTTCATTCTCTCGGCGCTGTGCGTGCTGATTCCGCTGCTGGCGCCGCTCCCGCTGTCGACGGATCCGGTGGCGGCGCTGATGGCGCGACCGACGATGTTCCTGCTCACGGGCGTGGTTGTGCTACTGTTTGCGCTGGCCGCGAGCTTTCGCCGGCTCATAGCCATCCTGTTCGGCCTCGCCGCGGCGACCTGCATGGCGGTGATGACGCTGCTTCTGCTGCGCGATCCCGGCATTGACGGCACCGCGGCGTCGGGCTTCTGGATGCTGGTCCTTGGAGTCTGGCTGGCGGCCGGGCTGTGCGTGATGGTGCTGGCCGACCTCAAGCCGCAGGTCGCTTGGACACGCCGCGCGCTCGACCTCGCGATCCCGCTGCTGTTCGGCATCACGGTGTTCTATCTCTGGGAAGTATTGGTGCGCGGCGCTGGCGTGCCCGCGGTGCTGCTGCCGCCGCCCAGCGCGGCTGCTGCCAAGTTCGTGTCGTCCTTGCCGGTGCTGTCCGGCGACTTCGTGCAGACCTTCATCCGCGGCGTGCTGATCGGCTATGTGATCGGCTGCGGCGCTGGTTTGCTGGTGGCGATCCTGGCGCATCGTTTCGAATTCCTCGGCCGCGGGCTGCTGCCGCTGGGTAATTTCTTCTCGGCGCTGCCGCTGGTCGGGGTGGCGCCGATCATGGTGATGTGGTTCGGCTTCGACTGGCCGTCGAAGGCTGCCGTGGTGGCGCTGGTGACGTTCTTCCCGATGCTGGTGAATGCGCTGTGCGGGCTATCGGCTTCCGGCCATATCGAGCGCGACCTGATGCGCTCCTACGGCGCCAGCTATTCGCAGACGCTCACAAAACTGTATCTGCCGGCGGCGATGCCGTTCATCTTCAACGCGCTGAAGATCAACGCCACCCTGGCGCTGATCGGCGCCATCGTCGCGGAGTTCTTCGGCACGCCGACGCAGGGCATCGGTTTTCGCATCTCGACCGAAGCCGGGCGCATGGCGCTCGACATGGTGTGGGCGGAGATTGCGCTGGCCGCGATCGCCGGCATGGTTTTCTACGGACTTGTCGCGGCAGCCGAACGCGCGACCACTTTCTGGCATCCTTCCATTCGAACCTAGTTCGGCGGGTTCTCAAGCTCTGGAGTCTGGTATGAAGAAGATCATGGCATTGGCGGCGGGCGCGGCGATGGGCCTGTCGCTGGCCTCCGCGCAGGCGGCGGAGAAGGTCACTATCCAGTTGAAATGGGTCTCGCAGGCCCAGTTCGCTGGCTACTACGTTGCCAAGGAGAAGGGCTTCTACAAGGACGCCGGGCTGGATGTGACGATCAAGCCGGGCGGCCCGGACGTGGCGCCGCCGCAGGTGATCGCCGGCGGCGGCGCCGATGTGGTGGTGGACTGGATGCCCTCGGCGCTGGCGTCGCGCGAGAAGGGCGTGCCGCTGGTGAACATCTCGCAGACCTTCAAGAAATCCGGCCTGATGTTGACCTGCCGCGCCGACACCGGCATCAAGAAACCCGCGGACCTCAAGGGCAAGACTGTCGGCGTCTGGTATGGCGGCAACGAATATCCGTTCCTGTCGTGGATGTCGAAACTGGGCTACAAGACCGACGGCTCCAAGGACGGCGTCAAGATCATCAAGCAGGGTTTTAATGTCGATCCGATCCTGCAGAAGCAGGCCGACTGCGTCTCCACCATGTCCTACAACGAATACTGGCAGGTGATCGACGGCGGCTACAAGCCGAGCCAACTCGTCGTGTTCAAGTATGAGGACGAGGGCGTCGCCACGCTGGAAGACGGCCTCTACGTGCTGGAGAAGAATTTGAAGGATCCCGCTTTCGTCGCCAAGATGGCGAAATTCGTCAAGGCTTCGACGAAGGGCTGGGATTACGCCAAGGCGCATCCGGACGAGGCGGTGAAGATTATCCTCGCGGGCGATTCCACCGGCGCCAAGACCGAGAAAGACCAGAAGCGCATGATGACCGAAGTCGGCAAGCTGCTCGGCGCCGACGGCAAGCTCGATCCGAAGGACTACGAGCGCACGGTGGCGACTTTGATGGCCGGCGGTTCGGACCCGGTGATCACCAAGAAGCCGGAAGGCGCGACGACGAGCGCGGTGACCGACGCGATCAAGTAGGTAGGTTCTTCACCTCTCCCCGCTCTTTGCGGGGAGAGGTGAAGTCTCCCGGGCTTTGGCGGCGGGCTCCGGAAGGACAGCACCTCATTTCCCCCTTGCTTCTTCAATCCCGCGCTGCAATCTGGCTGCAATCTTTAATCGGGCCACGCTAATTTACGAGATCATCCCATGAGCCAGCTCCTCGTCCATGTCGGCGACTTCACCTTCAACGCCAAATTCGAGGAGGAAGCGGCGCCGAAGACCGTGGCCGCCTTCAAGAAGGCGATGCCGTTCATCAGCCAGGCGATCCATGTGCGCTGGAGCGGCGAGGGCGTGTGGATGCCGCTCGGCGATCTCGACTTCGGCGTCGGCTACGAGAACCACACTTCGTTTCCCGCGCCCGGCCACATCATCCTGTATCCCGGCGGCATCAGCGAGACCGAGATCCTGCTGGCCTATAGCGGCGTGTCGTTCGCCAGCAAGATGGGCCAGCTCGCCGGCAACCATTTCATCACGCTGACCTCCAACCTCGAGAACCTCAAGGAAATGGGCAAGACCGTGCTGTGGAAGGGCGCGCAGGCCGTGCGCTTCGAGATGGTGTGATGACGGCCGAGTATCCCCGCGACCTCCGCGGTTACGGCCGCAATCCGCCCGATCCGAAATGGCCGGGCGGCGCGCGCGTGGCCGTGCAGTTCGTGGTCAATTTCGAAGAGGGCGGCGAGAACAACATTCTGCATGGCGATCGCGCCTCGGAGGCGTTCCTGTCCGACGTGCTCGGCGCGCAGCCCTGGCCCGGGCAGCGCCACGCCAATATCGAATCGATGTTCGAATATGGCTCGCGCGCCGGCTTCTGGCGGCTGTGGCGGACGTTCACCGAACGCAAATTGCCGACCACGGTGTTCGGCGTCGCCACCGCGCTCAAGCGCAATCCCGAGATCGTCGCGGCGATGCAGGAGGCGAAATGGGACATCGCCAGCCACAGCCTGAAGTGGATCGAGCACAAGGACATGTCGGAGATCGAGGAGCGGCAGGAGATCGCCGACGCGATCCGGGTGCATACCGAGGCCACCGGCGCGCGGCCGCTGGGCTGGTACACCGGGCGCAGCTCGATCAATACCAACCGGCTGCTGATGGAAGCGGGCGGCCTCAAGTATCTGTGCGATACCTATGCCGACGACCTGCCGTACTGGGTCAAGGGTCCCAACGGACCGCAATTGATGATTCCGTACAGCCTCGACGCCAACGACATGCGCTTCGTCAACCCACAGGGCTTTGGCGGAGGCGACGAGTTCTACACCTATCTCAAGGACTCGTTCGACGTTCTCTACGACGAAGGCAAGACGTCTCCGAAGATGATGACCGTGGGATTGCACTGCCGCGTGGTCGGCCGGCCAGGCCGTGCGGCCTCGCTGGCGCGGTTTCTCGATTACATCATGAGCCACGACAAGGTCTGGGTGCCGACGCGGTTGCAGATCGCCGAGCACTGGCACGCGAATTTGAAGCATCTCGCGGCGGATGCCCGCCCCATCGGATAGTCTCATGACCGCGAAAACCCTCGCCGAACTCAACGACTGCAGCAAGGACGACTTCGTCGCGACGCTGGCGAATGTCTTTGAATATTCGCCGTGGATCGCCGAACAGGCGGCTTTGCGGCGGCCGTTCGCCGGCGTCACGCAACTGTTCGCGGCGATGCGTGAGGTGGTGGAACAGGCCGCGCCCGGGCAGCGGCTGGCGCTGATCAAGGCGCATCCCGATCTCGCCGACAAGACCCAGCGCGGCGACCTGCTGACGGCCGAGTCCAACGCCGAGCAGAACAGCGCCGGCCTCGACCGGCTGTCGGAAGCCGAGTACGTCGCGTTCGATCGGGTCAACAACGCCTACCGCGAAAAATTCGGCTTTCCCTATATCGTCTGCGTGCGACGTCACACCCGGGATTCGATCCTGCGCGATTTCGCCAGGCGGTTGCCCAATGACGCAACCGCCGAAGTTGCGGCATCGATCGCGGAAATCTGCAAGATCGCGGCGCTGCGCACCGACCTGCTGGTGTCCGGCGAGCAGCCGCTGAAAGTGCACGGCAGGCTGTCGACCCATGTGCTCGATACCCACAGCGGCAAGCCGGCGGCGGGGATTACGGTCGAATTGACCGAACTGTCCGATCTCGGCGCCAGCCGTGTCATCGCGCGCACCGTGACGAATTCCGACGGTCGCACCGACGCGCCGCTGATCGGCGGCCGCCCGGTGCCAATCGGGCGCTATGAGCTGACCTTCAGCACCGCGAGCTATTTTGCAGAGAAGAACGTGCCGCTGTCGGACCCGCCGTTCCTCGACGTGATTCCGTTGCGTTTTTCGGTCAGCGACCCCGAAGGCCATCTCCACGTGCCGCTGCTGGTGACGCCGTGGAGCTACGGCACCTATCGCGGGAGCTGAGGCGGTGCTTCTGATCCCTCCCCCCGCACTTGCGGTGGGGAGGGTGGCCGGCCGAAGGCCGGTCGGGTGGGGGGCGGTGCAGCAAGTGCAGCGCGTGTTGCTTGCCCCCACCCCGGCCTCCATTTCCGGCAACGCTGCGCGTCGCCATCATTCGGCCGACCCTCCCCACTGCGCTTCGCTTGGGGGAGGGAGGCCTTGAGCGTCTGCGTGCAACATCATTTGGATTTCAAACAGAACGGGCGATGGCCTCAACCGTCATCATCCTCTAACCTGCGACGCATCGCCGCAGTGGCGATCGAATCGTCGTCCATCAGCGGCGCGATCGAAAAAATAGGGAGGACGTCATGCGTCGCATTCACGCGCTGCTCGTTGCAGCATCCACTTTTATCGCGACGCAGGCCGTCTCGGCCGCCGAGGTCCATGTGATGATCTCCGGCGGCTTCACCGCGGCCTACAAGCAGTTGGTGCCGCAATTCGAGAAGGCCACCGGCCACACCGTGGTCACGGCCTACGGCCCGTCGATGGGCGAGACGCCGCAGGCGATTCCGATGCGGTTATCGCGCGGTGAGCCGGCCGACGTGCTGATCATGGTCGGCTATGCGCTCGGCGATCTCGTCAGCAAGGGACAGGTGGTGGCCGACAGCCGCGTCGATCTCGCGGATTCACCGATCGGCGTCGCGGTGAAGGCGGGTGCTCCGCGGCCCGATCTGTCATCGCCGGAGACGCTGAAGGCCGCGTTGCTCGCAGCAAAGACGATCGCGTATTCTGACAGCGCCAGCGGTGTCTATGTCAGCACCGAAATGTTCAACAGGCTCGGCATTGCCGAGCAGATGAAGGGCAAAGCGCGAAAAATCCCGGCGACGCCGGTCGGCGAGATCGTCGCCAGTGGCCTGGCCGAGATTGGCTTCCAGCAGATCAGCGAGCTCAAGCCGGTCGCCGGCATCGACATCGTCGGCCCGCTGCCGCCGGCCTTGCAGCAGATCACGGTGTTCTCCGCCGGCCTTTCCAGCAAGGCGCCGCAGCCCGATGCGGGCGGCGCGCTGATCGCCTTCCTCTCCTCGGTGCAGGCCGCCCCGGTGATGGCGGCGACCGGGCTGGAGCCGAAGGTGAAGTAGCCTCCTTCGCTCTCCCCTTTTGAGGGGGAGGGTCGACAACACTGCGCGTAGCGCAGCGTTGTCGGGGTGGGGTGACAGCGCGCTTGGTGCGGTACGGCGATTCACATCAGCGCTGTCACCCCACCCCGTCGCGCATCACGCTGCGCGTGCTGCACGCCGACCCTCCCCCTCAGAGGGGAGGGTAAGCAAGAGCCCTAATGCGTCGCCGCAGCCGCCACGCCGGCCGCTTCGGCCTTGGCCTGCTCCGCGCTGCCGAGGCCGTTGAAGAAGGCGTTGAGCAGCACCGCCACCAGCGCGCACAGCAGGATGCCGGATTCCAAGAGCGGGTGCAGGTCGTGCGGCAGGTTCTTGAAGAAGTTCGGCGCCACCAGCGGGATCAGGCCGAAGCCGACCGAGATCGCGACGATGAACAGGTTGAACGGGTTGGTCTTGAAATCGACCGCGGTGAGAATCCGCGCGCCGGTCGCTGCCACCATGCCGAACATCACCAGGCCGGCGCCGCCGAGCACCACCAGCGGCACCGCTTCCACCAGCGCCGCCATCTTCGGCAGCAGTCCGAGCAGCAGCATGATCGCGCCGCCGGCAATGGTCACCCAGCGCGACCGCACCCCGGTGATGCTGACAAGGCCGACGTTCTGCGAGAACGAAGTGTAGGGGAAGGTGTTGAAAATGCCGCCCAGCAAGGTGCCGACGCCGTCGGCGCGCAGGCCGCGGGTAAGCGCGTCGCGGTCGATGGTCTTGCCGGTGATATCGCCGAGCGCCAGGAACATGCCCAGCGATTCGATCATCACCACGATCATCACGATGCACATGGTCACGATCGGCACCAGGTGGAATTGCGGCATGCCGAAGTGGAAGGGCAGCACGATGTCGGCCCACGGCGCGGTTGCGACCTTCTCGAAGTGCATCACGCCGAGCACGCTGGCGAGGATGGCGCCGGCGATGATGCCGAGCAGCACCGAGACGTTGGAGAGGAATCCGGTCCCCCATTTGATCAGCGCCAGGATGACGCACAGCACGAACAGCGCGATGCCGAGCCCCTGTAGCTGCGCGTAGCCGGGATTGGGAAACAGCCCGGTCTCGCCGGCCACCGTCTTGGTGATCATGGGGATTCCGCCACCCGCCCAGTTGATGCCGACGCGCATCAGGGAGATGCCGATCACCATGATGATGGTGCCGGTAACCACCGGCGGAAACAGCGGCAGCAGCCGGCTGATGAAAGGGGCGACAAGGATGCCGAAAATTCCGGCAGCGATCACCGAGCCGTAGATGCCGAGCAGGCCGATCTCCGGCGCTGTGGCCATCGACAGCATCGGCCCGACCGAGGCGAAGGTGACGCCCATCATCACCGGCAGGCGGATGCCGACGCCGCGAAACCCGATACACTGGACTAAAGTCGCAAGGCCGCAGGCGAACAGGTCGGCCGAGATCAGGAAGGCGACATCCTGCGGCGACAGTTTGAGCGCACGGCCGATGATCAGCGGCACCGCGACGGCGCCCGCATACATCACCAGCACATGCTGCAGGCCCAGCGCCAGCAGGCGCGGTGTCGGTAGTATCTCGTCGACCGGGTGAATGGATGAAGTCATTGATCTAGCCCCTATCCCTAATAAAATCGCATTGGCATTATGGTCGACAGATACAAGCTCCGTGCCAGATGGTCGTTCGCCACCCGTATCACCCCATGGCACGAAGGTTGCTCGTTCATCGGTCGCGGGGCAATGGATGCGTTCGTCGCCCGCTCAAGCTGGAGGTCCCTTCGTGCCGCTTATCAAGAACAAATACGGAAAAGGCCGGGTCCGCATCATGCGGATTCATCGCGACGGCGACAAGCACGAAGTCAGCCAGCTCTCGGTCAAGGCGATGCTGGAAGGCGATTTTTCCCGCGCCTATACGGAGGCGGACAATTCGACGTCCACCTCCACCGACACGATCAAGAACATCGTCAACGTGACCGCGCGGGAAAACACCGGGCTGTCGAACGAGGAGTTCTGCCAGGTGCTGGCGCAGCGCTATCTCGATCTCTACCCGCAGGTCGCTTCGGTGAGCATCACCGCGCATGAGACCAAATGGAGCCGGCTCAGCATCGACGGCACGCCGCACCCGCACAGCTTTGTGCTCGACAGCAATGGCAAACCGTTCGTCGAGGTAGCGGCGACCCGCGACGGCATGACGATGAGTTCTGGCCTCGACGGCTTCACCTTCATGAAAACGACCCAGTCGGGCTGGGAGAACTATTTCACCGACAAGTACTCGACCATCCAGCCGACCAACGATCGCATCTGCGCGACGTCGATGGTGGCGTCCTGGAAATGGTCCGGCAGACCGGCGAGCTACGCGGCGGCAAATGCCGCGATTCTCGAAACCCTGCTCAAGGTGTTCGCCACCACCTATAGTCCGAGCGTGCAGAACAGCCTGTACCATATGGGTGAGGCCGCGCTGGCTGCGGTGCCGGAGATTTCCGAGATCAGCATGGCGTGCCCGAACATCCACTACATCCTGATGAACCTGTCGGCATTCGGCCTGGACAACAACAACGACGTGTTCCTGCCGACCGACGAGCCGCACGGGCAGATCGAGTGCACGGTGGGAAGGTGAGGCGTTCTTCCCTCTCCCCTTGTGGGAGAGGGCGGCTTCGCGAAGCGAAGACGGGTGAGGGGTAGCCACACGCTCCGTCGCTAGTAACCCCTCATCCGTCGCGGACTTCGTCCGCGCCACCTTCTCCCACAAGGGGAGAAGGAAGATCCCACTCCGGCCCAGCACGCTTATCTACTTCCCATACTTCCCATACAGCGCCGGAAAGATCCGGTCCGGTTTGAACGGCACCTGCGTGAAGCGGATTCCGGTGGCGTTGAACAGTGCGTTGCCCATGGCGGCGGCGACGGGGTTGTAGGGGCTCTCGCTCATCGACTTGGCGCCCATCGGGCCGATCGTGTCGTGGGTCTTGGCGAAGTAAACTTCGGTGCGCGGCAGGTCGGCGAACGACGGCAGGTGATAGTCGCGGAATTTCGGATTGACCACCCGGCCGGCGTCGTCGATCACCATCTCCTCATACAGCGTAGCGCCGAGCGATTGCGCGACGCCGCCTTCGATCTGGCCGCGCAACTGCATGGGATTGGCGACGGCGCCGGCGTCGGCGGCCTGTACGCTTTTCAGGATCCGGATCTCGCCGGTGCCCTTGTTCACCGCCACGCGAAACCCCTGGACGTTGAAGGCCACTGAGCGCGGCGTGCCGCCTGAGGTGCCCGTCGCGCTACGCTGTCCGTTGCCCGCCTGGATCGCGAGCGCCAGCTTCTGCGCGGCGTCCTCCGTGGCTTTGCCCGCGACGAAGGTGCCGGCACTGCCATAAGCGCCGGTGTCGTGGCCGCCATGGGCCGTATCGGACTGCTGCAGATGGATCTGCTCCACCGTACAGCCGAGCGCGGTGGCGGCGATCTGGCGGTGCACGGTGCTGGTGCCGTTGCCAAATTCGGCGGTGCCGACGGTGAGGTCGAAGTCGCCATCGTCGCGCATGGCGATGCTGACCTCGGCGATATGGCCCTCCGGCGGGACGGTGTCGATCATGGTCAAGGCGATGCCTTCGCCGACCAGCCAGTCGTCGGAAAGGCCATGCTTCGGCGCCTCGGCCTGCATGGCGTGCTCGACCAGATCCAGGCACTGGTCGAGGCCGTAGCTGCCATAGAACACGTCGTCGTAGTGCTTGCCGGCCGGCGACAGCATGGCATCGCCGAGCCTGACGGTGTTGCGGCGGCGAAAATCGTACGGGTCGATCTTGAGCTGCGCGGCGAGTTCGTCGATCGCGGCTTCCACGGCGATCAGCGTCTGCGGCAGACCATAGCCGCGAAAGGCGCCGGCCGGAACGGTGTTGGTATAGGCGACGACGGCATCGACCTTCTTGTTGTCGCAGTTATAGACGCCGATACATTCGCCGCAGGCGTGAAACAGCACGGGCCCGGCATGGTTGCCGTAGGCGCCGGTGTTGCTGAGTACGTCGAGCTGCAGTGCGGTGAGCTTGCCGTTGGCGTCGGCGCCGGCCTTGACGGTGACGCGCATCGGATGCCGCGTCGAAGTGGCGATGAACTGTTCCTCGCGGGTCAGCTCAAGTTTAACCGGGCGGCCCGTCTTCAGCGCGGCGAGCACCAAAATATCCTCGACGAACATTTCCTGCTTGCCGCCAAAACCGCCGCCGACGCGCTCGCAGAACACGCGGACCTTGTCCGGCGGAAGCTGGAACAGATCGGCCAGCGCGCGGCGCGTCAGGAACGGCGTCTGGGTGCTGGAGCGGACGTTGAGGATGCCCGACGCATCGACCCAGGCCATGCCGCCATGGGTTTCGAGATGGCCGTGCTGGACCCGCTGGGTCGTGAATGTGCCCTCATAGGTCACCGCCGACGAAGCCAACGCCGCAGCGACGTCGCCGAATTCGCCATGGGTCTCGGCGACGATGTTGCGCGATGCGTTGGAGACGCGGTGTGCCGGCGTCTTGTCGGGATGCAGCACCGGCGCGCTGTCGGCGATCGCCGCGGCGGGATCGAACACCGCCGGCAACAGGTCGTAGACGACCTTGATGCGGCGGCAGGCTTCCTCGGCCGCGGCTTCGCTCTCTGCGACCACTGCGGCGATCTTCTGGCCGATGAAGCGGACCACCGTATCGAGCACGCGGGTATCGTCGGGGTCCATGAAGTCGCGCTCGTGGCGCGCGGTCGAGAACAAGGTCTGCGGCGCGTCCGCATGGGTCAGCACGGCGTGTACGCCGGGCACCGCCAGCGCCGCCGACGTATCGATCGACACAATATTGGCGTGCGCATGCGGCGAGCGCAGCATTTTTATCTGCAGCACGCCCTCCATCGCCACGTCAAACGTGTAGCGCGCCGCGCCCTTCACCACCTGAGGCCCGGCAGGCGCGGGCAGGCTGCGGCCGAAGGCGGTGCCGGCGGCGTCGTCCTCGACATTGGTTTTGCCGTCGAGCGCATCCTCGATGGCGCGATAGCCGGTGCAGCGGCAGAGATTGCCCTTCAGCGATGCGCCGAGGTCCTGGCGCTGCGCCTGGTTCAGCGCGGCGCAGGTCATGATCATGCCGGCGGTGCAGAAGCCGCACTGGAATCCCTGCGCATCCAGGAATGCCTGCTGCATCGGATGCGTCGCGCCATCGGGCGCGAGGCCTTCGATGGTGGTGACGGCGTGGCCTTCGGCGCGAAACGCCGGGATGATGCAGCTATGCACCGGCTCGCCGTCGAGCCAGACGGTGCAGGCGCCGCAATCGCCGGCATCGCAGCCCTTCTTGACCCCGAAGTGACCGAGCTGGCGCAGGAAGGTGCGCAGACATTGGCCGGGGCGCGGCTGTTCGGAAAAATCGTGGCCGTTGATCTGATAGCTCATGAACGGGCCACGCTGAGTTCGGCGCGAATCTGCTCGGCGAGCCGCAGCGTCATCTGCTTGCGCCACGCCGGCTTTCCGTGGACGTCGTTGTGATAGAGGCGGTCCGGGATGGCGTGCAGGATCGCCTCGTGCAGTTCGTCTTCGTCCGGCATCGTGGCGAAGCTGAGCTGCATCGGCCGCACCGTTGCGGCGGTGACGGTCAGCAAAAGACCGTCGTTCTTCAAACTGCCGATCAGCAATGCCGCCGAGCGCCCGACCGGGGTCAGCGAGATCTGCCGGAAGGCGGCGCGGCGGCGCATGGCGGCGAGGGGGATATCAATGCTGCGCAGCAGGTCGCCGGGGGCGAGCGCGTTGGCTTGATTGCCGGTGATGAAGTCGATGACCGGCATCCGCACTTCGCTGCCGTCGGACTTCCATATCGTGCACACGCCTTCGAGGGCGCCGGTCAGCGCGATCATCGGACCGGCGGGCAGCGACATGCAGAGATTGCCGCCGACGGTGGCGGTCTTCCAGATCTTGAACGAGGCGAGAAAGGCGCGGCAGCACGCATTGATCAGCGGCGCGGCGATCCAGTCCGGGGGGCAAAGCAGGGCGTCGAGTTGCGCCACGGTGCAGGTGGCGGCGATGCGCAGCTCGCTATCGGTGATTTCCAGCGCGGGCCATTGCAGCGCCGCCAGGTCGATCAGCCGGGTGAGATGCGCCTGCGGCTCCGAGAACAGCCAGGTGCCGCCGGCGAGCCACGCATCGCCTGCCGCCCAATCGGGCAGTTCGTTGCGCGTCTGTGGCCGGGCAATGGACGTGATTGTATTCAGATCCATGGGTACGCTTGTGCTTTCAACCTGCCGCCGATCCTGTATGCAGTCGCTTGCAGAAAGTCTTGCAAGACCGACGCCAAGTCTTACGGGCAGTATTCTTGGCTGGTCTCCGAATTGCAAGGTTGGCGCCATACAGCCGGTGGAGACGACAAACATGCAGGCAACCTGGATCAAGGACCCGCTCGCCATTCTGGCGGAAGGTGCCGGGCGCGGCATCGTGGTCAGGGAAGGCCGGATCGTCGAGCTGGTGCCGGCAGGCGGCCAGCCAATGACGCCCGACCTCGCGGTCTATGACGCGTCGGCCCATGTGGTGCTGCCCGGGTTGATCAACACCCACCATCACTTCTACCAGACCCTGACCCGTGCGCTGCCGGCAGCACTCGGACGCGAGCTGTTCCCGTGGCTGCAGGCGCTGTATCCGGTGTGGGCGCGGATGACGCCGGAATCGCTGGATCTCGGCGTCAGCGTGGCGATGACGGAACTGCTGCTGTCCGGCTGCACCACCACGACGGATCATCACTACGTTTTTCCTGCGGGGCTGGAGGAGTCCGTGGATATCGAAGTGGCCGTGGCCCGGCGGCTCGGGATGCGCGTGCTGCTGACACGGGGATCGATGAACCGCTCGCAACGCGACGGCGGGCTGCCACCGGATAGCGTGGTGCAGGACGAGGACACTATCCTGGCCGACAGCGAACGCGTGGTGGCGAAATTCCACCAGCGCGGCGAGGACGCCATGGTGCAGATCGCGCTGGCGCCATGCTCGCCGTTCTCGGTGACGACCTCGCTGATGAAAAGCACGGCTCTGCTCGCGGACAGGCTCGATGTCCGGCTGCATACCCATCTCGGCGAGACAGAGGACGAGAACAAATATTGCGAGGAGATCTATGGCTGCCGGCCGCTGGATTATCTCGAACAGACCGGCTGGCTGCACAAGCGGACCTGGCTGGCCCACGGCATTCACTTCAACGCCGGCGAGATGACCCGGCTCGGCCACGCCGGCACCAGTATCAGCCACTGTTCGTGCAGCAACCAGCTATTGGCGTCGGGCTGCTGCCCGGTTTGCGACATGGAGGATGCCGGGGTTTCGATCGGCCTTGGCGTCGATGGCTCGGCGTCGAACGACGGCTCCAACCTGATGCAGGAAGTGCGCGCCGCGTTCCTGCTGCAACGGGCGCGCTACGGCGTCACGCGGGTCAGCCATACCGATGCGCTGCGCTGGGCCACGAAGGGCTCGGCAGCCTGCGTCGGGCGGCCAGAGCTGGGGGAGATCGCGGTCGGCAAGATGGCCGACCTGGCACTGTTCAAGCTCGACGAATTGCGCTTCTCCGGCCACGGCGATGCGCTTGCTGCGCTGGTGCTGTGCGGCGCGTACCGCGCGGATCGCGTGATGGTCGGCGGGGTATGGCGAGTGATCGACGGCGCCATCCCTGGGCTGGATGTCGCAGACCTGATCCGGCGGCACGGTGCTGCGGCGAAAGCCATGCAGGCGGGATAGAGACGGTCTTGCGCGAAAGTCCAACCTTATCTGGCAGTCAAGCTGACCCATCGGGAAATTACATCCCCCATTCGGGGTAATTGTCCGGATAAGCCGTTAGGCGTAGCCTGCGTGCTCGATTGGCCGCTGGTCTTGGGGGACACCAACGGTCCATTTGTGATTCCATTCGATCGCTCGAGGCGCTGAGTCATGCGCGGCGAAATTCGTGACATCAATTCCGCTAAAGGTACCGAGCCCCCGCGCGGCGCAACGCCGCGCCGTCTCGCGGCGATCGTCGTGGGAGATATCTCCGGTTATAGCCGCCTGATGGAATTGGATGAAGAGGGAACGCATGCGCGGGTGAAGCGTATCGAGCGTGACCTGATCGAGCCAACCATCGCGGAGCACGACGGCCGGCTGGTCAAAACCACCGGCGACGGCTTCATCGCGATTTTCGACAGCCCCGTGGAAGCCGTGCGCTGCGGCATCGTCATCCAGCAAAGCATGATCGGGCGCAATGCGGCGCAGTCAAAGCAATCCTGGATCGAGTATAGAATTGGCGTCAATCTGGGTGATGTGATCGTCGAACGTGACGACGTCTACGGGGACGGGGTCAATATCGCCGCGCGCCTTGAAGGAATTGCCGATCCGGGACAGGTCTACATTTCCGGAGGCGTTTACGAGCAAATCAAGCACAAGCTCGTTTGCGGTTACGAGTCGCTAGGCGACCGCAAGATCAAGAATATCACCGACCCGGTGCGGGTCTATCGCGTGCTGCCTGATCCGGCCGCTTTCAACAAGGCCCGGAGGCGTCGCGAGAACGCGCTGATCTTCCTGTTGTGCGCCATCCTGCTCGCGGCCGGAGCGGGTGGTCTCTGGTACATGATCACACAACAACGCACCAACGCCGAGCGTCAAGCGTCAATTCCCATCCCGCCTCCGGCAGTGGCGCAGAGGACGCCGCCCGCCCCCAGTGTTCAGCAAGCCGCACCTGCACCTGCACCCGCACCTGCCGTGGCGCCCGCGCCCTCGCCGGTAACACCGCCTCTTGTCAAAGAGCCCGAAATGATAGCGCTGCGTGGCGGGAGTTTCGCGATGGGCAGCAACGACGATGCTTCGGAAAAGCCGGTACACCAGGTCACCGTCAAGCCGTTTGCGATGAGCAAATATCCGATTACGAATCGTGAGTGGAACGCGTGCGCGGCTGCGAAGGCGTGCGGATTTGTGGCGTCAGGCAAAGATGACGCACCGGTCACGAATGTGAGCTGGACCGATGCCAAGCAGTTTGTCGCGTGGCTTGCTAGAGAGACGCGAAAACCTTACCGGCTCCCGACGGAGGCCGAATGGGAGTATGCCGCGCGGGGCGGCACGCAAACGAAGTATTGGTGGGGGGACCAGCTCCAGCCCGGCATGGCCAATTGCAAGAATTGCACCGACGCCACTGCCGAACAGCCGATCAAGGTCGGCAGTTTCAAGCCCAATCCGTTCGGACTCTACGATATGGGCGGTGGTGTCGATCAGTGGGTGGAGGACTGTGCCCACAAGAACTATCAGGGCGCACCGCTGGACGGCTCGGCATGGGTCGAGAACGATTGCGTCTCGCACGTCCTCCGATCCGGATCCTGGAAAAATGACGTGGGCTATGTCCGACCGGCGAACCGCAATAGTTACGACACCAACGTGCGATATCCGACCCACGGCTTTCGTGTGGCCATCTCGTCCTAGGTCCCCCGAAGAGGATGCGTCATGAAGATCACCCAGTCGATCGTATTGTCCGCGGCGCTGACGTTCCTGCCATTGCCTGTCCACGCCCAGGACAAGCCGGCGCCGAAGGACGCGCTTCTGTATTTTGTCTGGCCGCAGGATGGCGCGACGATCAAAGGCGCGTTCTGGTGCCGGTTCGGGCTGCGCAACATGGGTGTGACTCACGCGGGCGATAATTTTCAGAACAGCGGCCATCATCATTTATTCATTGACGTGGCCGAACCGCTCGATCCCAAGGAGCCGATCCCTCAGGACAAGTCCCACCTCCATTTCGGAGCGGGCCAAACCGAGGCGCGCATCGAACTGCCGCCTGGCAAGCATACGCTTCAGCTCGTGCTGGGCGATGCCGCTCACTATCCCTTCAATCCACCAGTTATCTCGAACAGGATCACCGTCAGGATCAAGTAAGCGCAGTTTAAAATGCGAAGGTCCGGGCGTTGCCGCCCGGACCTTCGTGTCGTCAGCAATGTCGCCGTTACTTGCCGGGAATCTTGTCGTCGATGCCCTTCACGTAGAAATTCATGCCGAGCACCTGGCCATCGGCGAGATGGTCGCCGCCCTTGCATTCGATTTCCTTGCCGTCCTGGCCCAGCACGGGGCATTTGAACGGCTTCAGCGTGCCGGCGATGATGGCGGCCTCCGTGTCCATCGCCAGCTTCTTTACGTCGTCGGGCATGTTGGTGTAGGGCGCCATGACGACGATCTTTTCCTTCAGGCCATCCCAGGTGTCTTCCGACTTCCAGGTGCCATCGAGTTCGGCCTTGACGCGCTGGATGTAGTACGGCGCCCAGTTGTCCATGATCGAGGTGAGCTGGGTCTTCGGTCCGAACTTGATCATTTCGGAATCCTGCCCGAAGGCCAGCTTGCCGCGTTCCGAGGCGATCTGCATCGGCGCCGGGCTGTCGGTGTGCTGCATGATGACATCGGCGCCCTGGTCGAGCAGCGCCTTCGCTGCGTCGGCTTCCTTGCCAGGATCGAACCAGGTGTTGGCCCAGATGATCTTGACCTTGATGTTCGGGTTGATGGTCTGCGCGCCAAGGATGGTGGCGTTGATGCCGGAGATCACTTCCGGGATCGGGAACGAGCCGATGTAGCCGAGCACGCCGGACTTCGACATCTTGCCGGCGATGATGCCCTGGATGTAGCGGCCTTCGTAGAACTTGCCGGAATAGGTCGAGACGTTCTTGTCGCGCTTGTAGCCGGTGGCGTGCTCGAAATGCACGTTGGGATATTTCTTGGCGACTTTCAGCGTCGGCTCCATATAGCCGAACGACGTGGTGAAGATCAGCTTGTTGCCGGCGCGCGCGAGCTGCTCGATGGAGCGCTCGGAGTCCGGGCCTTCGCTGACGTTTTCGAGATAGGTAGTCTCGACCTTGTCGCCGAATTCCTTGAGCATTGCGAGGCGGGCGAGGTCGTGCTGGTAGGTCCAGCCGAGATCGCCGATCGGGCCGAGATAGATGAAACCGACTTTGAGCTTCTCGGCGGCGTGGGCGCCGCCGAGGCCGGCCGCCGCCGTGAGCACTGCTGCCGCTGCAGCAAGGACAATCTTTCTCATGCGTTTCTCCAATACCAAGGGGTTACAGTAAATTCCGTCGCGCGCGCGCCCCGTCGCGCGTGCTTCAGGTTGCTATCGATCGGGAACGAACACTGTCCCCAACGCCGCGGGCGCGGTCGAACCACCGGTTCTCGCGCGCGAAATCAGAACCAGCACGATGACCGTTGCCAGATACGGCAGCGCCGACATCAGTTGCGATGGCACGCCGACGCCCCAGCCCTGCGCGTGTAGCTGCAGGATGGTCACCGCGCCGAACAGATAGGCGCCGATCACCAGGCGGCCGGGCCGCCATGACGCGAACACCACCAGCGCCAGCGCGATCCAGCCGCGGCCGGCGGTCATGCCGGGAATGAAGAACGGCGTATAGGCCAGCGGCAGGTAGGCGCCGGCGAGTCCCGCGCAGGCCCCGCCGAACATCAC
>NZ_JAQGJD010000417.1 GCF_028290785.1 Tardiphaga sp.
TGCCGATCGCGCTGGCGGCGATGGCGCTCGCCTGGCTTGGCATCCCCGCGATCGACATGACGGCGACGAGCCGCTCGATAGTTTCGGCGCTATCCTCGCGACTGCGAGGCTTGGCCTGACCACCTGGAGTCTGACCGACGCTACGTCACATGATTGGGCGGGTTTCACGCTTGGCCTGCTTGTCGCAGGCCTCCTGCTCTTTCTTATATTCGCGTGGGTCGAAGGTCGTAAGGGTGAACACGCGATGATGCCGCTCGCATTGTTCGGGTAGGCGAGCTTCGTCGGCCTGACGCTACTGACATTCTTGTTGCACGACGCACTCGGTGGGCTGATCGTCCTGATGCCCTTTCTCCTGATCGAGGCCGCCGGCTACACGACGACAAGTTGGTGCAGCGCTACTGCCTTTGCCGCTTTTCATCTCTCTGACATGGCCGCTGGCTGGTTCGCTCGCAGCCAGAACCGGCCCACGTGTCATGTTGACGCTTGGGCCCGTCATCGTCTCGTTGGGTTTTCTGCTCGCTCCGGATTGGTCCCGGCGCCAGCTACTGGACCGGAGGCCTCAGAATGAAGGATGCGAAAACACACAGCGCGCCGATCGCACTTGGCACAGATGAATCCGTCCGCAAGAATCACGCGAAAAACGGGCGGCTAAATTGCAACGGGCACGGCCCGGATCGCTAAAATGTCAGAAGCTGATAGCGGATCGGACGGAGAGTTCGCCGATAGGTTTGAGAGAAACGCGAGGGAGCATACATGCAAGGCCTGCGGCGGTCGCGAGCCGCAGGTGTATTCAGCCAAGCAAGATCTTCGGCTGAACGAATGGGCCGTTGCCGGAAACTGGACCGTCGAAGGCGAACGCGCCCTCGCAGATGGGGCCGACACAGCAATTACCTTTCGTTTTAAAGCCCGCGACCTGCACCTTGTGCTCGGGGCGCGCGAAGGCAAAGCTGTCCGATTTAAGGTGCTGATCGATGACAAGCCGCCGGGCATCGACCACGGAGGCGATGTTGATGCTAACGGGGAAGGCACGGTCACCGACGAACGCCTCTACCAGCTTGTCCGTCAAAAAGGGCCGATCAGAGAACATCAGTTTGAAATCAAATTCCTTGACGCGGGAGCGGAAGCATTCGCCTTTACCTTTGGATGAAGGCGGCTGATTGACGCTGTCGCAAAGTTTGCTGACGCAATCTCGCAGCGCAGGAACATTCATGTGCGTCGCGAACTGTCGCCCGAGCTGCCTCCATGCCGGCGCGCAGAGCCTGCCGAACCATGGTGCGCTGGTCATCCATGATCTGGCTGATCAGCTTAGATGAATGGTCTTTCAGCCATTGCTCGGCGCGCGAGTTGCGCACGTCGAACTGGACCTTAAGCACATGACCGTCGGGCTGCCGGATCACCGGGATGCGCTTGGTGCTGAACTTGCCGCCGTCCTCGAAGGCCTCAGCGATGGCCTTGTCGAACTCGCGGAACTGGACCGGATCGAGCCCGATGGCACGGATGGCACCTCGACGTCGCCCTTCTCCAGCCGCTCGGCAATGCGGGCAATCTGCGCGAAATCGATGATCGCCCGGACCGAACCCATAAAAGCGGCCTTGAGTTTTTCCCACCAAAGCTCAATAACTTGATCGAAGCGATTGGGGGAAGTCATGCTGCGTACCGGGTTTACGAACGTTTTCCACAATGGACAGCATCGTTACTCAAGCGGCATTATTCACGCCACAGCCGCCGAAGCGGAGAACGCCCGCCGCCGCAACAAGCACCACAAGGGCAAATTCCTCTACGTTGCCCAGATGGTCTGGGAAGAGCCAGACGACTTAGACCTTGGCTCTACATCGAGCCCCGACACGTCCAAACAGCCTCTGCCGGATCCGTCGCAACATCCTGAAGCGTGAAGGTGATGCCGGAGATCGTAACGCGGTCATCCGGTTTAGGTCGGACGCCAACCGACGTCGCCAGGATCAGCACCTTGCGGTCGCTGGCATTCACCAGATTGTTTGCCTTGAAGTAATCGCTGTAGCTCTCAACGATCGCCTTGCAGGGGAAATTGGCCGGAATAGGCGGCAGCGGGTCAGCAGGATCGCCGCCGGTCTGCGGCACGTTGCGCACCAGCAGCGCGGGCAGGAATAGACCCTTGAAGGCGCTGCCTATCGTGCGGGCCAGGGAACCGCTCAGCGGTGGGTTCATTGGTTATCCTTTTGACCACGGGTCCAATTGGGAGCACGTGGAATGAAAACCTCAAAAGAAAGACGCTCTGCACGTCGAATGAAGCGCAGCAACACCTGCGCTATCGTCGTGATCGATGGTCAATCCAATGAGTTCCGAATATCTGACGTATCCACTAAAGGCGTAATGCTTATTATTGAGCGATACCGTGCAGTTCCGCGATTTGTGGAAATAGCGCTCGTGCCTGGCACCGCCCCGCGGATGGCGAAATTGATTTGGCGCAAAGCCGGCATTGCGGGATTTGAGTTTCTGAACTGATGTGGTTCCTAAGCCTCATTGGCCGTGAAACACCGATGTAAAGGAGCCAGCCCCGCAGGGTCGCGTCATGGTCAATCAATCGCTAACCGGTCGCCCAAGCATTCGGCAATCGCTGCAAATTGTCTGAAAGTTCTCGTCGGTAATTACGTCCCAAAAAAGGGACGTGCCGATGATTCACGTAGCGATCACTCTCGCATTTATGATTCTAGCCGCCGCCCTCATCTACGAGATCCACGGGTCTAAGGGCCCAAAACCGCCGAAGCCGCGTTAAGGCCTCATCGGACCTGAAAGGCTGGTGTCGCCCTGCTAAGTGATGAGCAACCCGCCCATAGAGCGAACTGGCCAAGGATTGCGTAATTGGCCGGGCGGGCCCCTTAGAGGTTTTATTAACCATAAGCGACCATCTTTCCCGCATTGGAGCGCTGGAGACCGCTATGCAAACCATCGAAGTGACGGATCCAACTGACTTCCGCCGAGCGAAGCAGTCGCAGTACGCGGGCTCCCCGAGAGCGATATTGCTGAACGGAGAGTTAGTGACCGGCCTTGTCCGGTCGGTCGCCGAAGTTCCAGCCACAGTTCCTTCAAGATGGATCGTAACCGTTCTCCCGATGGCGGCCCGACAGACGGTCGAAAAGCCCCGAGCAAAGGCAATGCGGCGCCGTTAGGCGATCACGCCATCATCGACCAAGAAACGCTGGCATCCCTCATCCGCGCACCGCCCGCCCAAACAGTCCGCCGTTTGCATTGGCCATAAGCAGAGCGTCCAAAATGCTGTCGATAATCTGTGTCGTGGTCTGGGCGCTCGCATTGGCGGCGTAGACAATTCGGACGCTGCCGGCCTGGAGCTCCTGAGTGGCGCCGCCACGGTCGAGGTCGGGCTGCATCGAGCCTGGTGCGGCAGCTTCACGAACTGCCGCCTCACATGTTGCCTGGATGACCTCTGGCGGCACCACATTTGATGCGAGATAAT
>NZ_JAQGJD010000332.1 GCF_028290785.1 Tardiphaga sp.
GCCGAAGAGATTGCTCCCGTTGAGCCCGCTGCCAATCCCGATGTGCTGAAGGACGCCCGAGCGTCATGAGCGCGGAAGATATCGAAGCCTCAAAGGCACCCTTGATGGATCACCTGATCGAGCTGCGATCGCGGCTGATCAAGGCGATGCTGGCGTTCGCCGTGGCCTTCATCTTCTGCTTCTTCTTCGCCAAGCAGATCTACAACGTGCTGGTCTGGCCGTTCGTCTGGGTCGCCGGCCCCGAGAATTCCAAGTTCATCTACACCGCGCTGCTGGAATACTTTTTGACCCAGTTGAAGCTGGCGATGTTCGGCGCCGGCTTCATCTCGTTCCCGATCATCGCGGCGCAGATCTACATGTTCGTGGCGCCCGGCCTCTACAAGCACGAGCGCGGCGCGTTCCTGCCGTATCTGATCGCGACGCCGTTCTTCTTCGCGCTCGGCTCGCTGCTGGTGTATTTCCTGGTGCTGCCGATGCTGATCCGGTTCTCGCTGGGCATGCAGCAGACCGGCAGCGCGGAGACCGCGCAGATCCAGTTGCTGCCGAAAGTCGGCGAATATCTGTCGCTGATGATGTCGCTGATCTTCGCCTTCGGCATCGCCTTCCAGTTGCCGGTGATCCTGACCTTGCTCGGCCGCATCGGCATCCTCACCTCGCAGCAGTTGAAGGACAAGCGCCGCTATTTCATCGTCGTCGCCTTCGTCATCGCCGCGGTGCTGACGCCGCCCGACGTCATCAGCCAGGCCTCGCTCGCGATCCCGCTGCTGATTCTGTACGAGGGCTCGATCATCGCGGTGCGCATCGTCGAAGGCAAAGCGAAGAAAGCCGCAGCAGCGAAAGCGGCGGCGGATGCGACCGGCACGGATGTGACGCCGGCGGAGTGAGGGACGGCGCCTTGCAGGCCTCGCTGTAATTATCTACCTTTGGTTGTGTTCTGGCAGCTTTAGGAGGTGATCTTGGCGTTTGCTTTTGATACGCTCGGCTATTCCAAGCGACTGCGCGATGCCGGAGTGGCGGAAGAGCAGGCAGAGGCGCAGGCTGAGGCGGCGCGAGATTTCATTATGACCGAACTGGTGACCAAGTCCGATCTACTCGCAGTGAAGTCGGACCTAAGGCTGGATTTGAATGCCCTCAGTGCCGATATGAAATCGGATTTGCGGGCTTTCAAGGCCGACTTATTGGCGACCCGCAAGGAATTGCAGGCTTCAATCGATAAGTCGGCTCTGCAGGTGACGGTGCGCTTCGGCGGGATCGTTGCTGTTGGCATCGGAATCCTGGCTGCCCTTCAGCGGATGCACTGACGGCGTTTGGTGCGCCATTTGATGTTCCAAATATCAGTCATTCGGGGTACTCAGGGCCACGTTTGCCCAGGACCCCCGCCATGCACGACATCAAAGCGATCCGCGACAATCCCGAAGCCTTCGACGCCGCGCTGAAGCGGCGCGGGCTGGCGCCGTTGTCGGCGTCGCTGATGGCGATCGACGAGACCCGGCGTACGGCGATCCTCGCTTCCGAACTGGCGCAGGCGCGGCGCAATGCGGCCTCAAAAGAAATCGGCGAAGCCAAGAAGAACAAGGATGACGCGCGCGCCAATGCGTTGATGGCCGAGGTCACCGAACTCAAGACCACGATGCCCGAGATGGAAGCCGCTGTGAAGGCGACCGAGGCGCAGCTCAGGACCGCGCTGGCCGAAATCCCCAACCTGCCGCTCGACGAGGTGCCGGATGGGTCCGACGAGCATGGCAATGTGGTGCATCATCACTTCGGCGCCAAGCGCAACTACGCGTTTGTGCCGAAGCCACACTATGATCTCGGTGAAGCCATGGGCTTCATGGATTTCGAAGCCGCGGCAAAATTGTCCGGCGCCCGCTTTGTCGTGCTCAAGAAGGGCCTCGCGCGGCTGGAGCGGGCGATCGGTCAGTTCATGCTCGACCTCCACACCAACGAGCACGGCTATGCCGAGATCAACCCGCCGCTGCTGGTGCGCGACGATGCCATGTTCGGCACGGCGCAACTGCCGAAGTTTCGGGATGATCAGTTTTCTGTCGGCGCGGGAGGAGCGGAGCGGGAGTTTTGGCTCATTCCCACCGCCGAAGTCCCGCTCACCAACCTCGTTCGCGAATCCATCCTCGACGAAAAAGAACTTCCGATCCGCATGACCGCGCTGACGCCGTGCTTCCGCGCTGAAGCCGGCGCCGCCGGCCGCGATACGCGGGGCATGATCCGGCAGCACCAGTTCACCAAGGTCGAACTGGTCTCGATCACCACGCCGGAAGAGAGCAAGAACGAGCACGAGCGCATGCTGTCCTGCGCCGAGGAAGTGCTGCGCCGGCTCGACCTGCATTATCGCGTCATGACTTTGTGCACCGGCGACATGGGCTTTGCCTCGCAAAAAACCTACGACATCGAAGTGTGGATGCCCGGGCAGGGCGACGGCGGCGCCTATCGCGAGATTTCGTCGTGCTCGGTGTGCGGCGACTTCCAGGCCCGCCGCATGGACGCGCGCTACCGCGGCCCCGACGGCAGACCGCGCTTCGTGCACACGCTGAACGGCTCAGGCACGGCGGTCGGCCGCGCGCTGATCGCTGTCATGGAGACCTATCAGCAGGAGGATGGCTCGATTGCCGTGCCGGACGTGCTGCAGCCGTATATGGGTGGCTTGAAGGTAATCGAGAACGGGCGATAGCCGCGACGCTACGCCCGTTCGGCCGTCACCACGGCGCATTTCGCTTTCGCGGCCTTGACGTTGACGAAGCCTATATGCGTCAGCGGAAACATCTTGCGGCTCTTCATCTCGACGGTGTCGTTCAGGGTGCGGCGGCGCTCGGTCGTATAGCGGCCGTCCCTGCTGCGGAATTTGCAGAGTAGCTCGAGATCCTTGACCGCATAGTCATTGCCGTTGCGCACGGTGAACGTCATCAATGCCCGCGATCCCAGCCCGCCGCGGCTGAACGACTGCCTTGAAATCCGCAAACGGCCGAGCGGCGCGGCCGCGGCCGGCGTAGTCACCGCGGGAGCCAGGACGGCGTCGTGTTCGATGGGGTCGTTGCCGTCATCGACGACAGCGGAACTGAGCGTGATGGCGGGCTCGGTCGGGCGGGAATGCGTTGCGGAAAGGCCGGGAAAAAACATCCACGCCGCCAGCGCCACGGCCGCCACCGCCGGCAGCCCGATCAACATGGCTCGATGAAGTTTTACCGCCATTTTCGCTGTCCTGCCGGGGCACTGCCGCTGGCCGGACCATCCGGACGGTGGCAGGCGCTCTTGACGCCAACGCCGACGAACTCGCTCGACTCCCATAACCGCGAAGCCGCAAGAATGTTCCGGAACGGCGGATCATTGTCGCGCATGCTGGCGCGGGTTACGCGCCGGATGGCAAAAATTTGGTTGGTCAAACGCCTCGCCGGCTGGCAAAAGTCGCTGCCCGCCAAGGGCGAGGCGAAACCGGCAAAAGGCGATCGAGCGCATGCGAATTCTCTGTACCAACGATGACGGCATTCACGCGCCCGGCCTGAAAATCCTCGAACAGATCGCGAAAGAATTGTCCGACGACGTCTGGGTCGTGGCGCCGGAGATGGACCAGTCCGGGGTGTCGCATTCGCTGTCGCTGAACGATCCGTTGCGGCTGCGCGAGATCGGCCCGCGCCACTTTGCGGTAAGGGGCACGCCGACCGATTGCGTGATTATGGGCGCGCGCCACATCCTGCTCGACAAGCAGCCCGACCTGGTGCTGTCCGGCGTCAACAAGGGCCGCAATGTCGCCGAGGACGTGGTCTATTCCGGCACCATCGCCGGCGCGCTGGAAGGCACCATTCTCGGATTCCCGTCGGTGGCGCTGTCGCAGGAATTTTCCATGGAAACCCGCCACGCGCCGCTGTGGGACACCGCGCTGAAGTTCGGCCCGGATGTGCTGCGCAAGGTGATCGCGGCCGGCGTGCCGAAGAACACGGTGATCAACGTCAACTTCCCGGCCTGCGTCGCGGCCGACGTGCTGGGCGTGAAAGTGACGCGGCAGGGCAAGCGCAACCAGGGATTTCTGCGCGTCGACGAGCGTAAGGACGGCCGCGGCAATCCGTATTTCTGGATCGGGTTCGAGCGTGCGGCGGTCTTGGACACGCCGGCCGAGGGCACCGACCTGGCAGCGCTCGCCGCGCGCTACGTTTCGGTAACCCCGCTACGGCTCGACCGCACCGACGATGAATTTTCGCAAGCGCTGACGGCGACGCTGAAGTAGGAGCAAGCTAAACGATCGGCAGTGATGGCGCA
>NZ_JAQGJD010000333.1 GCF_028290785.1 Tardiphaga sp.
GATCATCGGCAACGTCTTCGGGTTCAAGGCGCTCAAGGCGCTGCGGCTCGAGGACATGCGGATCCCGCTGCACTACCTCAAGACCTTCCCGGGCCCGCCGCACGGGATCGTGATGGAGCGCGAGTACCTCGACAAGTTCGGCCGCCCGCTGCTCGGCGCGACGGTCAAGCCGAAGCTCGGGCTGTCGGCCAAGAACTACGGCCGCGTCGTCTACGAGGCGCTGAGGGGCGGCCTGGACTTCACCAAGGACGACGAGAACATCAACTCGCAGCCGTTCATGCGCTGGCGTGACCGCTTCCTGTACTCGATGGAGGGCGTCAGCCGCGCGTCGGCCTCCAGCGGGGAGATCAAGGGTCACTACATGAACGTGACGGCGGCCACGATGGAGGACATGTACGAGCGCGCCGAGTTCGCCAAGGAGCTCGGCTCCGTCATCATCATGATCGACCTGGTGATCGGCTATACCGCGATCCAGTCGATGGCGAAATGGGCGCGCCGGAACGACATGATCCTGCATCTGCACCGCGCCGGGCACTCGACCTATACGCGGCAGCGCAGCCACGGTGTCTCGTTCCGCGTCATCGCCAAATGGATGCGGCTGGCCGGCGTCGATCACATCCATGCCGGCACCGTGGTCGGCAAACTGGAAGGCGATCCGGCGACGACGCGCGGCTACTACGACATCTGCCGCGAAGACCACAATCCGATGCGGCTCGAACATGGCGTGTTCTTCGAGCAGGACTGGGCCAGCCTCAACAAGCTGATGCCGGTGGCCTCCGGCGGCATTCATGCCGGCCAGATGCATCAACTGCTCGATCACCTCGGCGAGGACGTGATCTTGCAGTTCGGCGGCGGCACCATCGGCCATCCGATGGGCATCCAGGCCGGCGCGACCGCCAACCGCGTGGCGCTTGAGGCGATGATCTTCGCCCGCAACGAGGGCCGCGACTATCTGCACGAAGGCCCGGAGATTCTGGCCAAGGCCGCGCAGACCTGCACGCCGCTGAAATCGGCGCTGGAAGTCTGGAAGAATGTCACCTTCAACTACGAGTCCACCGATACGCCGGACTACGTCCCCACCGCCAGCGTGGCCATGTAAGGAGCACTGTGATGCGCGTCACCCAAGGATGCTTTTCTTTTTTGCCCGATCTCACCGACGAGCAGATCACCAGGCAGGTGCAATACTGCTTGGCGAATGGCTGGGCGGTGAATATTGAATTCACCGACGACCCGCACCCCCGCAATAATTTCTGGGAAATGTGGGGGCTGCCGATGTTCGATCTGCGCGACGCCGCCGGCGTGCTGATGGAACTCACCGAATGTCGCAAGGTCTATGGCGACCGCTATATCCGGCTGTCGGCCTTCGATAGCAGCCATGGCTGGGAATCGGTGCGGCTGTCCTTCATCGTCAACCGGCCGAAGGTCGAGCCCGGCTTCCGGCTCGAACGCCATGAAGTGGCCGGCCGCAATATCCGCTACACCACCAAATCCTACGCGGTCGATCTTCCCGAAGGCCAACGCTACGGTGGATCATGAGCGCGCTCGCTGAAGCGGACAGCGCGCCGCCGGAGCAGATCGACCTGCGCCGCGAATTCAACGAGGTCGGCATCGGCGAGGTGCTGGAAGGGCTCGACCGCGAATTGATCGGGCTGAAGCCGGTCAAGACGCGAATCCGCGAGATCGCGTCGCTGCTGCTGATCGAGCGAATCCGCAAGCGCATGAACCTGACGTCGGAAGTGCCGACGCTGCACATGTCGTTCACCGGCAATCCCGGCACCGGCAAGACCACGGTGGCGCTGCGCATCGCCAGCATTTTGCACCGGCTCGGCTTTGTCCGGCGCGGGCAGGTGGTGTCGGTGACCCGCGACGAACTGGTCGGGCAATATATCGGCCACACCGCGCCGAAGACGAAGGAGATACTCAAGAAGGCGATGGGCGGGGTGCTGTTCATCGACGAAGCCTACTATCTGCACCGGCCGGACAACGAGCGCGACTACGGCCAAGAGGCCATCGAGATCCTGCTGCAGGTGATGGAGTCGCAGCGCGAGGATCTCGTCGTGATCCTCGCCGGCTATGGCGACCGCATGGACAAGTTCTTCGCCAGCAATCCCGGCTTCCGCTCGCGGATCGCGCATCACATCGATTTTCCGGACTATTCCGACGACGAATTGTTCGCCATCGCCGATCGGATGCTGCACGAGATGAACTATCGCTTTACGCCGCAGTCCCGCGAGGCCTTCGTGCGCTACATCGCGCTGCGCAAGACGCAGCCGCTGTTCTCCAATGCCCGCTCGATCCGCAACGCGCTGGACCGCATCCGGCTGCGCCAGGCCAACCGCCTGGTCGCCGATCTCGATCGCGTGCTGACATCAGACGACATCATGTCGATCGAGCCATCGGATGTGCTGGCCAGCCGGGTGTTTGGAGTAGTTCAAAATAGGCAGGCTTGAGGGCTTCTAAGGCAGCTGTCCCGAAATCGGTTGAGCGAGTCCCGCGCACCTCCTAGAAATTCGCGGGGTCGCAAAGGACACGCGAATGACGATGCCGCAGCAGATCAAGGTCTCGGATATCACCGACGAAAGCTCCGCACAGACCTATCTCGATCAGATGGTGATGACGACCTTCTGCCGCGTGCTCGATACGTCGCGGTTGCCGCCGGTGGTGGTGATGCGCCTGCTGGCGAGCGCGCTGGGCACTACCTATCGCGAGGTCGCCGTCGCGCACCAGGACGGGCAATGCCCGTGCGGCTGGTGCCCGCTGCCGGCAATCGATATCGAGACGCTGCGCGCGTCGCTGGAAGATGCGGCGGCGCTGAAGCGCGCCGACGATCTGGGGACGATGGCAGTCGCCGGAAGGGCTTAGAGAATCTTCCGATTGAACGGACCCACACCCCCGTCATTGCGAGCCAGCGAAAATCGCCGAAGGCGACTTTCGCTGGGCGAAGCAATCCAGAAAGCCACAAGCGAAGGCTGGATTGCTTCGTCGCAAGGGCTAAGAGGACAGCAGGCGAGCCAGCTTTCCTTGACCTCTCAATGACGCCTGCGGCTGACTCGAGTCGTCTCAAAGAGAAAATGCTCTAGGCGGCGTGGACAAATCCCACATGCCACGGTTGCCCTTCAAGCGCCCCCGGGGCGGGCAGGGAGCGAGGCGCGAAGCCGACGGTGGAGTGGCCCTCCGTCAAGGCCGAGCAACGCTGCCAAGGCCGCCGCTTCGATAGGGGCCTTGGTCGACGAATTTTCGAGGAGGGTTCGAGCTTCCTTTTCGTTCCTTCGTCACTACGACGAAACCCGAACCCTCCTCAATTTATAAACCGACATGCTATTATAGACGATGATGGATCAGAGATGTCGTCAAGACCTGATGAAAGAGAGCAGGTCGGGGTTGAGGACATCCGCATGTGTGGTTAGCATGCCATGGGGGTAGCCGGGATAAGTCTTCAGCGACCCCTGCTTAAGCAGGTCGACCGCACGCGGCACGGAACTTGCGAACGGGACGACTTGATCAGCCTCGCCATGCATCACCCGCACCGGCACGGTGATCTTCTTGAGGTCTTCGGTATAATCTTCGAGCCAAGAATCGACAGTCGCGTAGTGAGCGAGGGCACCGCCGGCCATGCCCTGGCGCCACCAGTTCGCGATGACTGCCTCCGAAGGCTTGGCCCCGTCTAGGTTGTAGCCGTAGAACGGATTCTCAGGAACGAAACGGAAGAACTCCGCCCGGTTGCCCAGCACGCCTGCCCGGATCGCTTCGAACCACTCCGGCGGTTGACCGGACGGGTTGTCCTCGCTCCGATACATGTTCGGCGTCAATGAAGCGACCAGCACCGCCTTCGCCACGCGCTCCTGGTGGCGCGCGACATAGCGAGCCACCTCACCGCCACCTGTCGAGTGCCCGATATGGATCGCGTCGCGCAGGTCGAGGTGTTCAGTCAAGGCCGCGAGGTCGGCAACCCAGTGGTCCATGTCGTTGCCGGTGCTGGGCTGGTCGGACCGGCCGTGGCCGCGCCGGTCGTGGGCGATGACCCGGTAGCCGTGGCGAAGGAAGAAGGTCATTTGGGCGTCCCAGTCGTCCGCCGACAGCGGCCAGCCGTGGCTGAAAACGATCGGCTGACCTGATCCCCAATCCTTGTAGAAGATGCTCACGCCGTCTGTAGTAGTGATGGCAGGCATTGTTCAGCTCCTTTCAATTAGCCGCGGATGAGAGTCATCGCTCGCTGGCGCGGCGTTCCAGCGATGATCCGGTAAATCAAAATGACCAGTCGCCTATTAATTGGCCAAAATGTTTAGATCAGCAAAGAGGGTAAAACAAAGCGCTCGAAGCTGTCGAAGGGCGCCCGGCTACGTTCGACCTTGGCCCGCATGACCGCCCCTTCGAACGTGTCGATTAGCGCGACGGCGAGCTGCCCGGAATCCTTTCCGGCCGACAATTCCCCTTTGCTCGCCGGCACCTGGGGCGCCGGATCGGTTGCCGCCCGTGGTGGTGATGCGCCTGCTGGCGAGCCCGCTGGGCACTACCTATCGCGAGGTCGCCGTCGCGCACCAGGACGGGCAATGCCCGTGCGGCTGGTGCCCGCTGCCGGCGATTGATATCGAGACGCTGCACGCGCCGCTGGAAGACGCGGCGGCGCTGAAGCGCGCCGACGATCTGGGGACGATGGCAGTCGCCGGAAGGGCTTAGCCCTGCGCGGCGAACGACCCGGCGTTGCGGGTTTGCCGCCGTGAAGCGCTCGATTTCGATGCTGTAACCGTTCATAAGCTCGTCATGGGCCGCGCAGGCCAGCCGCGCGTAGCGCGCGGTTCTGCGACGGTCGCCCGCCCGAGTGAGTTTCATGACGTCTTCCATCATGCTGCCCGGCGTCCGCCGCGGCACGATCCCGGTCATGGCGGCGGCGTGCTCCGTCATGGTCGGCAACATCTATGTGTGTCAGCCGCTGCTGGCGCAGATCGCCGAGAGTTTTGGCGTTCCGGAACGAACCTCGTCGCTGGTGGCGGTCGCCACCCAGATTGGCTACGCGTTCGGCATTCTGCTGGTGGTGCCGCTGGCCGACATGGCGCAGCCGGCGCGGTTGGTGCGCTGGCTGCTGGGGCTGACCGCGCTCGGCCTCGCGGCGGCGGCGCTGGCGCCGAACATTCCGCTGCTGCTGGTGGCGTCCCTGTGCTTTGCACCGGTGACGGTGGTAGCGCAGGTGCTGATCCCGCTGGCGACTTCGCTGGCGCTGCCGGAGAACCGCGGGCGGATCATCGGCGCGCTGTCCACCGGCCTGGTGCTGGGCATCCTGCTGTCGCGGACCATCTCCGGCATCGTGGCGCAGTCCGCCGGCTCGTGGCGTGCCTCCTATGCGCTCGCCGCGGCGCTGACCGTGGCGCTGTTCTTCATCCTGCCGCGCTTCATGCCGGCACGGCGCCGCGACCTCCTGACGACACGCTACCGCGACCTGCTGGCGTCGTTGCCGGCGCTGCTTCGGCACCGGCCGTTACTGCTCTCGATGGGGATGAATTTCTTCGCCTTCGGCGCCTTCTCGGCGTTCTGGTCGACGTTGGCGTTCCATCTGGGAACGCCGCCGTTCGGCCTTGGCCCGGCCGCCGCCGGCCTGTTCGGCCTGTGGGGCGCGCCCGGCGCGCTGCTGGCGCCGATGGCCGGGCGGCTGTCGGATCGCTGGGGTTCTGCGCCGGTCAATGTGCTGGCGCTCAGTGTGGCGGCTGTCAGCTTCCTGGTCGCGGGTACCTGGGGCGCCGGTTCGGTGGCCGGTCTCGTGGTCGCGGTGAACCTGCTCGATTTCGGCATCCAGAGCGGCCAGGTCGCCAACCAGACCCGGATCTTCGGCCTCGGCGCGGAAATCCGCGGCCGGCTCAACACGCTTTACATGACCGCTTCCTTCGTTGGCGGCGCGCTTGGCGCGCTGGCGGGTGGCTTGGCCTGGACGGCCGCGGGCTGGACCGGCGTCTGCTGGCTCGGCGGTGGTGTGATCGGTATCTCGGCGCTGTTGCTGTTGATAGGCACGGTCGCCGGCCGGCGCTGAATCAATCGGCACGTCGCATAGATTCGCGCCTTGCGTGCGGTGCGGCATCGGTTACATAGAGCCTGTCCGACAGACGATGTGGGAGAGACCGCCGCGGCTTAAGGCCAGCGTCGGCGCCGAAGGAGCAACCCCCCGGGAAACTCTCAGGCACCAGGGACCGCACCGTTGGACAATCTGGAGAGAGACGCTTCGCGCGTCCACCGAAGGGGAAGTCTGCCGCTCGCAGATCAAGCTCTCAGGTACCGTGACAGATGGGGATAGCCGACCTGGACCATGTCCGGGTCATGTCGCCCTGCTGCACGAAAGAGAACCACTGTGTCCCATATTGCCGTGATCGGCGCCGGTATCACCGGCGTGACGACCGCCTATGCCCTGATCGAAAAGGGCCACACCGTCACCGTGTTTGATCGCCACCGCTACGCCGCGATGGAAACCTCCTATGCCAATGGCGGCCAGCTCTCCGCCAGCAATGCCGAAGTCTGGAATCACTGGTCGACGGTGATCAAGGGCCTTGGCTGGCTGTTCCGCCGCGACGCGCCGCTGTCGCTGAACCTCGCGCCGAGCTGGCACAAGTATTCCTGGCTGGCTGAATTCGTCGGCAACATCCCGAACTACCGCGCCAACACCATCGCCACCACGCGCCTCGCCATCGAGGCGCGGCAACACCTGCTGGCGATGGCCGAAAAGGCCGGCATCGATTTCAATGTCGAGCAGCGCGGCATCCTGCACATCTACCACAGCGAAAAGGACTTCGAGACCGCCGCGAAAGCCAACGCGCTGCTGCAGGAAGGCGGCCTGACGCGCACGGCGGTCGCGGCCGACCAGATCCGCGGCATCGAGCCGGCGCTGCAGGGCAGCTACTTCGGCGGCTTCTTCACGCCGTCGGACTTCACCGGCGACATCCACAAGTTCACCCGCGGGCTGATGGCCTATTGCGAACGCATGGGCGTGAAATTCGTGGGCGATGCCGATGTGTCGAACATGGCCGCCTCCGGCGACGGCGTCGATATCGGCTGGTCCCGCGCCGGCGAAACGCAGTTGCACAAGACCCATGTCGATGGCGTCGTGATCTGCGCCGGTGTCGCCAGCCGTCGTCTGGCGGCGATGCTCGGCGACCGCGTCAACATCTATCCAGTGAAGGGCTATTCGATCACGGTCGAGCTCGACGACGAGGATACCCGCGCGGCGGCGCCGTGGGTCAGCCTGCTCGACGACAAGGCCAAGATCGTCACCAGCCGGCTCGGAGCCAATCGCTTTCGCGTCGCCGGCACCGCTGAATTCAACGGCGCCAACCGCGACATCCGTGCCGATCGCGTACAGCCTCTGATCGACTGGACGCGAAAACTGTTTCCCGGGATCAACACCAGCCGGGTGATTCCGTGGAGCGGATTGCGGCCGATGATGCCCGACATGATGCCGCGCGTCGGCCCCGGCCGGAAACCGCGGGTGTTCTACAACACCGGCCACGGCCATCTCGGCTGGACGCTGTCGGCGGCCACGGCGCAGATCGTCGCCGACCAGGTGTCGGTGGCCGTGCCCGTATAACACCCGACGGCAGGGCGACAACGTCTCCCCGTCATGGCCGGCGGATACCGGCCATCCACGTCCGCGCGTGACATCGTGGATGGCCGGGAAGAACCCGGCCATGAAGGAGTGCTGGGCGTCGCCTGCGAGACCGAAAATCCCGCAGCAGGCGCACAAGTCTTGCGGCGAAACCGTGGCAGGATTTTTGCGCCTTCCAAAGGTGTAAATCCTTTAAACCTAAAGTAACTTGGCCCGATCCTTGAATGGCGTGTCCATCTGGATCGGTGCAAAGTGACCTCATGACCTCGACGTCCCCATTAAAAAAGACCGCGACCACCACCCCTGTGTGGCGCGAGGTGGCACGCGCCATTGCCGACATCGGGGCGAAGCGCTGCTTCGGCCTGGTCGGCGGCGCCAACTTCAAGGTGACGCTCGGCCTCACCGAGCTTGGCGTCGAGTTCGTCGCCGCGCGCCACGAAGGCGGCGCGGTGTCGATGGCCGATGTCGCGGCACGGCTGACGCGCGATCTCACGGTGGTCAGCGTCACCGCGGGGCCGGGCCTCACCAACGCCATCACCGGAATCGGCGAATGCGCCAAGAGCGACACGCCGCTGCTGGTGCTGGCCGGCGACGTGGTGACCGGCGATACGCAATCGGCCTTCGCCTTTAAGCAGTCCGAACTGGTGCATGCGGTCGGCGGCATCTGGCGCCAGATCGCCGATCCCGAAACCGCCTATGCCGATACGTGGCAGGCCGCCTCGTTGGCGTTGCGTGCGCGCAAGCCCGTGGTGCTGAGCCTGCCAGTCAATGTGCAGGAAGTGATGGTCGTTGCGCCGTTCGGGAAAAAGCATCCGCCGGTCACAGCAAACCCCCCGCTCAATGCCGCGAAGCTCGAAGAACTCGTCGCCACCATCAGAGCGTCGAAGAAGCCGCTGATTCTGGCGGGTCACGGCGCCGTGGTCGCGGATGCCGAACCGCTGCTGATCGCGCTGGCCGACCGGCTCGGCGCGCTGGTTGCAACCTCGGTGCAGGCCCATGGCATGTTCTCCGGCCATCCGTGGAATCTCGGCATTGCCGGCGGCTTCTCGTCGCCGGCCGCGGCCGAACTGATCGCGCAGAGCGACATGATCCTGGCGTTCGGCATGTCGCTGAACATGTGGACCACCAAGAAGGGCAAGCTGATTTCGGAGGTTGCTCAGCTCGTACAGATCGACGTCGAGAAAGGCCGCATCGGCGTGCACCGCCCGGTCGATCTCGAACTGGAAGGCGACGCGGCCGCCGTGGCCACGGCCGTGCTGGCGGCGCTGGGCGGGGATGGCGCGGACGCAGGCTGGCGCACACCTGCCGTAGCGGAGGTCATGAAGACCAGGAGCAATCGCCAACTGGCCTATGATGACACCAGCGACGCCGAGCACATCGACCCGCGCACGCTGAGCAAGGCGGTGGACGACATTCTGCCGAAGCACCGCACCATCGTTGTCGATGGCGGGCATTTTGTCGGCTGGGTGGCGCGCTATCTCTCTGTGCCGGACTATCGCGGCTGGTGCATCCCGATCGCTTTTCAGTCGATTGGCCTTGGCCTTGCTGGCGCGATCGGCGCGGCGGTGGTGCAGCCGGATCGGCTGACGGTGCTCGCCGTCGGCGACGGCGGCTTCCTGATGGCGATCGCCGAGCTGGAAACCGCGGTGCGGTTGAAAAAGCGCATCTGCATTTTTATCTACAATGACAGCGCCTACAGCGCCGAGGTGCATCACTTCGTCCCGGAAGGCTATTCCGCGGCGATGGCGCAATTCCCGGTGACCGATTTCGCGGCGATCGCCCGCGGCTACGGCGCCGACGGCGTGGTGGTGCGCACGCTGGCCGATCTCGCCCCGCTGCAGCGCTGGGTCGATGATGGCGCGCAGGGCGTTTTCGTCGTCGATGGCCGGATCAATCCGGCGCTGGTCGCCGACTGGTACCGCGATCTATTTGGTGCGGCGAATTTGTAGTTGAGCGGGCTTTCTTTCTTCCTTCTCCCCTTGTGGGAGAAGGTGGCGCGGCGTAGCCGCGTCGGATAAGGGGTATTGCCGGGCGACGGAGCTTGTGGCTACCCCTCATCCGGCCGCGCTGCGTGCGGCCACCCTCTCCCACAAGAGGAGAGGGAAGAAGAGTCCCTCTTGCATCGTCAAATTCCCGCCACCATCTGACATCGCGAAGGACAATCGCCATGTTGGATTTTACAAACGAACGTTTCGACGACAGACCGTCGTCATCCTCATCTGAAACTCCCGTCAACGACGCCGCGTTGCTCGACGCCTATTCCAAGGCCGTGATCTCGGTCACCGAACGCGTTGGCCCTGCGGTAGTCCGCGTCGAGACCGGTTCGCGCGACGCGAAGACGCGCGAGCGTGGCGGCATGGGCTCGGGCATCGTGATCTCGCCGGACGGGCTGGTACTGACCAACAGCCATGTGGTCGGCAGTTCCAAACAGATCCGGCTGCGCGATACCGAAGGCATCGTCACCGATGCCCGCGTGCTTGGCGTCGATCCCGACACTGATTTGGCGCTGCTGCGCGCCGATGGCGCGCGCGATCTGCAGTACGCCTCGCTTGGCAATTCCAAGAGCCTGCGCCGCGGCCAACTGGTGGTGGCGATAGGCAATCCGCTCGGCTTCGAGTCGACGGTCACCGCCGGCGTCGTCTCGGCGCTGGGCCGTTCGATCCGCTCGGTCAGCGGCCGCAACATCGAGGACGTGATCCAGACCGACGCCGCGCTCAACCCCGGCAATTCCGGCGGCGCGCTGGTGTCGTCGGCGGGCGAGGTGATCGGCATCAATACTGCGATCATCCAGGGCGCGCAGGGCATCTGCTTTGCGGTCGCCAGCAACACCGCGCAATTCGTGCTGTCGGAGATCATCCGCCATGGCTATGTGCGCCGCGCCCATATCGGTGTGTCCGGCCAGACCGCGCCGATTCCGCGAAGGCATGCGGTGATCGCCGGCGTCGAGAACAAGATGGGCGCGCTGCTGCAGCAGATCGAGCCGGACAGCCCGGCGGCGAAGGCCGGACTGTTGCCCGGCGACGTGGTGATCCGGCTGGACGGCGTGGACGTCAACGGCGTCGACGACCTGATCCGGATTCTGGATCGCGACAGGATCGATCGCACACTGGCGATGGACGTGCTGCGGATGGGCCGTCTGCGCGGGATCGATATTCATCCGGTGGAGCGGAAGAGGGCGGCTCGCACTTAACCTCTCCCCGCTCTGCGCGGGGAGAGGTCGCGCGCTCTTGCGCGCGGGTGAGAGGCGAGGCACTTACGAAGTTGCTTTGCGGCTGCGAGGTCAAAAGGCTTTGTGACTCCACACTGATCTTTGGCGACGACTGCAGCGCGTCGCCCCTCACCCGGACGACAACGACGCTTCGCGCCGTTATCGTCCGACCTCTCCCCGCAAGGCGGGGAGAGGTTAAGTAAGTGCCACCGCGCCCGCTTCCACGTTGGCCAGCCATGTCTTCGCCACCGTCAGATCGGCTTGCGACAGCTGATGCCCGACCGGCAGCGTGCGGTGTTCGACCGCAGCACCCGCCTTGGTCAGCATCAAAGCCAGCGCCGCCGAATTGCTCGGCGGGATGATCGGATCGGATTGCCCCGATACGATCAGCACCGGTCTGCCGAACAGGTCCGCCTTCGGCGCCTCGCGCAGCGGCACCATGGCCCGCAGCAGCACCGCGCCCGCCAACGCCTCCGGTCGCAGCAGCAACATCGCCGCGGCGATATTGGCGCCGTTTGAATAGCCCAGCGCGATCGGTTCCGCGAGGTCGTAACGCTGGCGCGCCTCGGTCACGAAGTCCGCGAGATCATTGGCGCGCCGGATCACGTCGTCCTCGTCGAACACGCCCTCGGCCAGCCGGCGGAAGAACCGCGGCATACCGTGCTCCAGCACTTTGCCGCGCACCGAGAGCAGCGCACCGCCCGGTGCGATGGCTTCGCCCAGCGGCAGCAGGTCGTTCTCGTCGCCGCCGGTGCCGTGCAGCAGCAGCAGGGGGGCTGCTTCGCGCCGGTTGCCCGGCGCGAAGCGATGAATATGGGAGAGGTCGTTCGTCATCACGCGGTTTCCTTGTCCAGCGACGGCAGCACCTTCTCGATTTCGGCGCGATGCTTCTCCAGGAACGCCGGCAGCTTCAGGTGCTCGCCGAGGGATTCGACGGGTTCGTCCACGGCAAAGCCGGGAACGTCGGTGGCGATCTCGAACAGGATGCCGCCGGGTTCGCGGAAGTACACCGAACGGAAGTAGTTGCGATCCTTCTGCTCGGTCGGGTGCTGGCCGTGCTTCTCCACCAGTTTTCGCGACATCGCGGCCTGGTCGGCGTCATCGAGCGCGCGGAACGCGACGTGATGTACCGAGCCCGCGCCCTGCCGGCCCGGCAGGAAGCCGCCGGCCTCGTAGATATCGACGATGCCGCCATTCACGGCGTCCGCCTTCAGCCGGATGATGGAGCCTTCGCGGCCGGTCTCGGCAAAGCCGAACACGTCGGTGAGGATCGCGCTGGTCTTCTCGGCCTTCTCCAGCAGCAGCGTGACGCCGTGGAAGCCGCGGATCGCGTGCTCCGCCGGCACATCGCCATTGCTCCAGCCGGCCTCGTCTTCCGCGCCGGGAATGCCGACCAGCGCCAGGCTCATGCCGTCGGGATCGGTGAACGGCAGCACGGACTCGCCAAAACGCTTTTCCAGCGCTTCATGGGCAATGCCCTTTTCGATGAAGCGATGGGTCCAGTAGCCGAGCGAGCGAGCGGGGACGCGAAAGGCGGTCTGCTGGGTCTGGCCGACGCCGCCGCGGCCGGGCGCGGCATTCTCCCACGGGAAGAAGGTCAGGATGGTGCCGGGATGACCGGCCTCGTCGCCGTAGTAGAAGTGGTAGGTGCCGGGATCGTCGAAGTTGACGGTCTTCTTGACGAAGCGCAGGCCCAGCGCCCGGGTATAAAAGTCGAAGTTTCGCACGGCGTTGCCGGCGATCGCGGTGACATGGTGGATGCCTGACATGGTTGGTCTCCTGGGTTCCGGAGGCGCTCCGCCTCCCGTTGCAGGGATAATTGGGTCGGCGCTGAAATAAGACAATCCGGCCTTTCATGGCATTACTGTCTATGATTTGATGACAATCATGGATAAACTCACCAGCCTGCGCGCCTTCGTCAAAGTGGTCGAACTCGGCAGTTTCTCGGAAGCCGGGCGGCAGTTGCGGCTGTCGCGCTCGGCGATCTCCAAATATGTCAGCGAACTCGAGCAAAGCCTCGGCGTGCAGTTGCTCAACCGCACCACGCGGCACGCCAGCCCGAATGAAAACGGCCAGGCCTATTTCGAACGCGCGCTGGCCGTGCTGGCCGACCTCGATGCCGCCGACCAAGCGGTGGCGCAGGCGCAGGCGACGCCGCGCGGGCTGCTGCGGGTCAATGCGCCGATGTCGTTCGGGACGCTGCAACTGGGGCCGGCGGTTGCGGATTTTATGGCTGATTATCCCGAGCTGCAGATTCACCTGGTTCTCAGCGACGATCAGGTCGATCCCACCCAGGGCGGCTTCGACGTCACGCTGCGGATCGCCGATCTGGAATCCTCCAGCCTGATCGCGCGAAAAATCGTGGGCATCGAGCGGGTGATCTGCGCGTCGCCGGGCTATCTTGAGGAACATGGCGTGCCGACGACGCCCGCCGAATTGCGCAAGCATGCGCTGCTGACCTACGGTTTCCTTCTCACCGGCAACCAGTGGAAGCTGACCGGGAGGGATGGCGATCACTGGATCCAGCCAAGCTGGAACCTGTGCGTCAACAATGCGGAAGTGCTGCGCGACGCGGCCATCAAGGGCAGGGGCGTGGCGCTGCTGCCGACCTTCATCGCCGGCGATGCGCTGCGCGAAGGTGCGCTGCGCAGTTTCCTCGGCGACTACAAGGCGCCGCCGCTGACGCTCTATGCGATCTATCCGCCGACCCGGCATCTCGCGGTCAAGGTGCGGCTGTTCATCGACTTCCTGGTGGCGCGGTTTGCCGGCGTGCCGAAGTGGGATGTGTGAGTTTTGCGCGGAAGGTGCAACATACTCCGTGTCGTCCCCGCGAAGGCGGGGACCCATAACCACGATCGGTTGTGTTTTGTAAGAAGCCGCTGGCCGTTGATCTCAACGAGAGGACGGAGGCTATGGGTCCCCGCCTTCGCGGGGACGACTCGCGTAGAGTGCTACCGCCACATGCCCCGCATCCTTGCGCCGATATCGACGCGAACGCCGTCGCTGGCGGCGCGTGCGGCGGCGGCCACAGATAGCGGCCAACTGGTGCGTTCGAACAGATGCAGCAGCCGGTCCGGGATGAACCGCGTGCGCGAGGCATAGACGTGGCGGTCGCCCTGCGGGTTCTGGCCATAGGTGAAAAAGCGCTGCGGCACCATCAGATGCAGCTCGTCCTTGGCGCGGGTCATCGCCACGTAGAGCAGGCGGCGTTCTTCCTCCAGTTCGGCTGACGTGCCGGTGCCGAGATCGGACGGCATGCAGCCATCGACGACATTGAGCACATAGACCGATTTCCACTCCTGCCCCTTGGCGGAATGGATGGTGGAGAGGATCAGATAGTCTTCGTCGAGCAAGGGTACGCCGGCCTGGTCGCTGGTGGCGTCGGGCGGATCGAGCGTGAGTTCGGTGAGGAAGCGTTCGCGCGACGGATAACCGGACGCGATCTGCTCGAGCTGGATCAGGTCAGCGCGGCGCGTGGGGGAATCCTCGTGGATGCGGTCGAGATGCGGCTCGTACCACAACCGCGCCAGTTCAAGCTCGGCGGGCCAGCCGGCGCGGCCGGAGCGCAGCTCGGTGACCACTTCGACGAAGCCGCGCCAGTCGTCGCTGGCGCGCTTCGGTGCAGGAGTGTCCACCAGCGCGCCGATCGGATCGGCGGCGACGGTCATGTGATCGAGCGCGCGCTGCGCCGAGGCCGGGCCGACGCCGGGCAGCAACTGCATCAGGCGGAAGCCGGCGACGCGATCACGCGGGTTTTCGACGAAGCGCAGCAGCGCCAGCACGTCCTTGATATGCGCGGCATCGAGGAATTTCAGGCCGCCGAATTTGACAAAGGGAATGTTGCGCCGGGTCAGCTCCACTTCCAGCGGACCGGAATGCGAGGACGTGCGGAACAGCACCGCCTGCTGCTTCAGCAGCGTGCCGCTCTCGCGGTTATCCAAGATGCGCTCGACAAGGCAGCGCGCCTGGTCGGTCTCGTCGCGCACGGTGACGAGCTGCGGCTTGATGCTCGACGTCCGGTCGGTCCAGAGATTCTTGGTGAAGCGCTCGCGGGCGAGATCGATCACGCCATTGGCCGCGGCCAAGATGGTTTGCGTCGAACGGTAGTTGCGATCCAGCGTGATGATGTCGGCGGGCGGCGAGAACTGCTTTGGGAAATCCAGGATGTTGCGCACGGTGGCGGCGCGAAACGAATAGATCGACTGCGCGTCGTCGCCGACCACGGTGAGGCCGTGGCCGCCGGGCTTGAGTCCCAGCAGGATCGACGACTGCAACCGGTTGGTGTCCTGGTATTCATCGACCAGCACGTGGTCGAAGCGTCCGCCGATGTCGGCGGCCAGCAGCGGCTCGGCCATGGTCTGCGCCCAGTACAACAGCAGGTCGTCGTAATCGAGCACGTTCTGTTTCTGCTTGGCCTCGACATAGCCCGCGAACAGTTCGCGCAGTTCGGCGGCCCAGCCGGCGCACCACGGAAAATTCGCGCCGAGCACCTGATCGAGTTCGGTCTCGGCGTTGACGCAGCGCGAGTAGATCGCGAGGCAGGTGCCCTTGGTGGGAAACCGGCTTTCGGTTTTCGAAAAGCCCAGCTCGTGCCGCACCAGGTTCATCAGGTCGGCGGAATCCTCGCGGTCATGAATCGTGAAGGCCGGATCGAGGCCGATCTGTTCGGCATAGTCGCGCAACAGCCGCGCGCCAATGCCGTGAAAGGTGCCGGCCCAGGCCAGCGCGTCGGTCATGATGCCGGCCTTGTCGCCCATCACTTTTCGCGAAATGCGCTCGACGCGGCGGCTCATTTCGCTGGCCGCGCGTCGTGAAAAGGTCATCAGCAGGATGCGGCGCGGATCGGCGCCGTTGACGATCAGATGCGCGACGCGGTGCGCCAGTGTATTGGTCTTGCCGGAACCGGCGCCCGCAACGACCAGCAATGGACCCGCGGGGGTGCCACGTAACGGCACGCCGTGCTCGACGGCGCGGCGCTGTTCCGGATTCAGGGCATCGAGATAGTTGGTTTGCGCGAGCACGGTGGGATTCCGAAGTGACGAATCACGCTCGCTGATTCCCGCTTTGTTCGCAATGGCGGCGGGGGCGCTCCAGCCTCTCGGCCGTCGTCCCCGCGGACGCGGGGACCCATACGCGCTGGAGAAGTAATTGAAGCACGGCTGTTGCTTCTCTCCCGTTTCAACCGGGACGACGGAGGTTATGGGTCCCCGCCTTCGCGGGGACGACGCGGAGATTGTGGCGCTACGCCGCGCGCACTTCGCGCAAAAACGCATCGACCTGGGTCTTGAGGTCCTCGCCGTTGCGCGACAGGTCGGCGGCAGATTCGACCACCCGTGTGGCGGCGAGCCCGGTTTCGCGGCTTGCGTCGTTGACCCCTGCGATGTTCTCGGAAACTTCGCCGGTGCCGCGGGCGGCATCGGCGACGTTGCGGGCAATCTCCAGCGTGGCGGCGCCCTGTTCCTCGACGGCGGCGGCGATGGCGCTGGCGATCTCGCTGACGCGGCCGATGGTGGAGGTGATGCCCTGGATCGAATCCACCGAGGATCTGGTGGCGTGCTGGATGGCGCCCACCTGTGCCGAAATCTCGTCGGTGGCCTTCGAGGTTTGTGTGGCCAGCGCCTTCACTTCCGAGGCGACCACGGCAAAGCCGCGGCCCGCTTCGCCGGCGCGCGCGGCCTCGATGGTCGCATTCAGCGCGAGCAGGTTGGTCTGCGCGGCGATCTCGCTGATCAGCTTGACGACGTCGCCGATCTTTTGCGCGGCTTCGGCCAGACTCTGCACTTCGGAATAGGTGACGTTCGCCTGCGAGACAGCGTCGCCGGCGACGCGGGCGGATTCATTGACCTGCTGGGAAATCTCGCTGATCGAGGCGTTGAGCTCCTCGATCGCCGCGGCGACGGCCTGGGCGCTTTGCGTGGCTTCTTCGGAAGCCGCCGCGACGGCCGCGGTCTGCCGGGTGGATTCTTCGGCGGTGGCTGCCATGGATTGCGCCGTGGTGCGCAACTCGGTGGCGGCCGAGCCGACCGCGCCGACCACGCTGCCGACGCCGCTTTCAAAGCGGTTGGCCAGTGCGTTCATGGTGTCGCGACGCTCCAGCTGGGAGCGTTCGCGCTGCTGCTCCTGGGCCGCGCGCAGCTGATCGGTTTCGATCAGGCCGTTCTTGAAAATCTCGACCGCGCCGGCCATCGAGCCGATCTCGTCCTTGCGGCCGGCGCCCGGCACGGCGATGGCGCGATTGCCGGAGGCGATGTCGCGCATCGCGGACTCCAGCGCCTTGATCGGGCGGGCCATGCTGCTGCCCATCCACACGGCAATGGCGCCGGCAACCACGAGCACACAGGCCGAGATAATGATGAGCCAGTTAAGCGACGTCTGCGTCAGCGTGCGGTAGGCCGAGGCATCGCGCACGATTTCGAAGACCGCGACCGCGTCGCCAGAGAAGTTCTTGATGGGGCCGAAAGCGGTGGCCGATGCACGGCCGTTCAACTCGCCGTACTGCATAACCGTCTCGCCGGCCAGCGCGCGACGAACAACGGCCGCGTCGGGAGCGCTGGTTGCCAGGGTCGTCGCCAGCGTTTTGGTGTTCTGGCCATCGATCTGGTGGATGGCGATGTCGAGGTTGAAGCGTGCCTTCATGGTATCGACGAAGGTCTTGCCGAACGGCGCGCCGACATCGACGGCGCCGAGCAGCGTATCGCCGGCCATTACCGGCGACGATCCGAAGACGTTGAGCACGTCTCGGCCGGCCTCGACGCCGCCCTGCGGCTTCTTGGTCGTGATCGCCTGCGCCAAGGTCTTGCGGCGCGGCGTCATGTCGTCGTCGAATACGGTGGGGTTGTGGACGCGGGCGAAGCCGATACCCGGCGGCACCGCGACGGTGACCAGCTCGAGTCCGCGGGCCTTCAGCTTGGGATAGGAAAGGTTGACCAGCGCCAACGCGGCGGCGCGATCCTTTGTGCGGATGACCTCTGCCATCTGCGGCATCGATGCCAATACGTCAGCGACAGCTAGGTTGGTCCGGGTTTCGGCGCTTAGCGCCGCGGTAATGTTGGCATAATCGTTTTTCAACTCGCGCTGCAGAGCGGTATCGACGATGCCCTGCTGCTGCCAGATGCTGAAGGCGGCCAACGCGGCGCACGAACCTGCAGTGACCAGCGTAATCGCGACGATCATGCGAGCTGAAATCGATTTGAGTGCGTGCATTTACGTGCCCCTTCGACCGCGACAGCAATTTGCCGCGATGTATTCCCGTTCGAGTGATAGGGAATTCCCGTGAAGGAGCTGTTAAATGCGCGTGTGCTTGCGCAATAGGTACTATAGTAGAGGTTCTGCCCCGCTCTCAAGTATCAATCATTATTAGTGGTGCGATGACACCGCGCTTGGAGTGGCAGTGGGAGCCGGTGGCGGGTGGTCAGGCCCGAGGCATCGCGCGACCTGCGAGAGCAGGACAGCGGATTTGAACGGTTTCTGCAGGGCTGCAGACCGCGCCAAGTTTGATCGACATGCCCAGGAAATCCGGTGATGACGTGGAGCGCGATGAAAACGCATGACCGGAAATCACGATAATCGGCACGCCAGGCCGCAGCTGATGCGCCTGCCTCATGGTTTCCAGGCCATCCATACCGGGCATGAAGATATCGACGATCAGTAGCTTGAATTCTTCTTGGCGAAATACCTGCAGCGCAGTTGGGCCGTCGCCGGCGCATGTGATGCAATGGCCGTCGCGTTCAAGCAGCAGCTTCATGATCAGCGAAACGGCCTTGTCGTCGTCCACGATCAGGATGCTTGCCATGTCAAACCCCGCGATTGATCGATGCCTTGGTAGTTTCGGGGCGCTGTACGACATGGCCGGAACAGGCTTGGGTACAGCGCTACTCCGTACCGATTTCACTGTCGGATCGTGAAGCGAAATCGGCGATCGACCTGTTCGGTTCACTGTCCGCCATCTCGTTCGTGCCGGAGGCTGGGGCTGGCGACGGCTCTGTGCTGGCGCGATCAAAGATGCCGGGAAAAGCCCGGCGGATGGCGTGGAACTCTCGCGAGTAGGGCGTCGGATGGGGCATCGCCGCGTTCCAAAAACAAGGGCTGGCTCCCGTACGCGCGATGCCAGCGCAATACATTCACTTCTCATTTAATTCAAACAGACTGCCGCAGCGGAGGGCGATTCGCTGCCCAATTGTGCACAATGTAAGTTGGATCGCCCGATAACCGGGCATGATGGCGAGGCTACTGCTCCTCACGCTCAATCTGCGGCTTGTCATTCAACACCGCGTTGAGCAGCGAGTTGTGAACTTCGATCTTGCCATTGTAGGAGATGAAGCCGAGCTTGCGAAATTTGTTCACGAAGAAACTGACGCGCGAGCGCGTGGTGCCGATCATCTCTGCCAGAGTCTCCTGACTGAGTTCGACGGCAATCGGCTGCGGCCGGCCTTCCTTGCCGAAATTGGCCAGGATCAACAGTAGACGTGCCAGGCGCTTTTCGCTGGAGTTGAACAACTGGTCGATCAGGTCTTCCTCGACGCGGCTGTTGCGGGTCAGTAGGTAGGCCATGAATAGTTCGGAGAACGTCGGCTCGTCGTGCAGCGTGGCGAGCATCGCCGATTTGGTAATAGAGGTAATGACGCAGTCTTCCATCGCCGTGGTCGTGGAGATGCGGAGCGGGTGGCCGTTCAGGCAGCTCTCCCCGAAGAATTGCCCGGCCTCGAGAATCCCGACGACCGCCTCCTTGCCCTGCTCGGAAAGAACAGTGACTTTGACCCGGCCTTTCTGGATATAGAAAACTGCCTCCGCCCTCTCGCCCTGGCAGAAAATGTTCTGGTTCTTTTTGTAGTCCGCAATCGCCTTGCCCTGTCCCACGCGGGCGAGAAAGGCTTGGGGATTGAACTCTTCTCTGGCCGGTCTACCCAAAATGGCTCACCCCGTACCATATAGCAAAAAAAACGCGCTATGTCGGTTATAGCACAAAGCCCTTCTGAGTTGTAAAATTCCTTTTTTCTTTAAATAGCTGCAACCGTAGGTCGGGCAAAAAAGAGCCCCGCCGGGGGGCGACGGGGCTCCTCACGCGGACGGGCAGACCAGTAGGGCGACGTAGTTGCCCGTGACGCCAGGGCGCGAATGGAGAAATAATTCTCCTCACGCGACCTTACAAATGATGAATTCGCTGCGCATGGACCCCGGCGTTTGACGCGCGAAACGGGAGCGGCGGATCCCGGACGCATGCCGGTCAACGCGTAAATTCACCAAGTACAGGCTGTATCAGACCGCACATTCCGTCTGTGCAATTTTGACCAGCTAGCGAAAAAATCCATCGATGGTTGCATCCAGATCGATGGATCGATCGCTTCAGGGCGCATACCGGCGGCGCGCTATTGCGGATCGCCGGCGCGCGGCGGCGCAAAGTTTACGCCAGCCCGTTCATTGCACCGAAATAACTTACGGTCATTTTACTGTGCAGTGCAACGCCGGGATTGTTCAACGCCATGAACCAGCCGCGACCGCCCGCCCTCGAGTTGCGAGGGTTGACCAAACGTTTTGACCGTCCGGCGGTCGATGGCCTCGACCTCACGGTGCGCGCTGGAGAATTCTATGCGCTGCTCGGAGCCAACGGCGCCGGCAAGACCACCACGCTGCGCATGGTCGCGGGGCTGCTGCGGCCGGATGCCGGCTCGGTTTCGGTGCTGGGCATCGACGCGTTGAAAGATCCGGTCGCGGCCAAGCAGATTACCGCCTGGGTTTCCGACGAACCGATGATCTACGACAAGCTGACGCCGCTGGAATACCTCGAATTCGTCGCCGGCCTGTGGGGCTGCGAGGCGGCCGCTGCCGAACGTACCGCGCGCGAACTGCTGGAGTCGCTCGGGCTCGCGCCGCATCTGCATGAGCGTTGCGAGGGATTTTCCAAGGGCATGCGGCAGAAGGTGGCCCTCGCGGGTGCGCTGGTCCACGACCCCCGCCTGATCATTCTCGACGAGCCGCTGACTGGGCTCGACGCCGTTTCCGCGCGCCACGTGAAGCATCTGCTGCAGATGCGCGTCCGCGCCGGCTGCACCGTCATCATGACCACCCATATTCTAGAGGTAGCAGAGCGGATGGCCGATCGGATCGGCGTGATTTCCGCGGGGCGGCTGATCGCCGAGGGCACGCTGGCCGAATTGCGGCAGCAGAACGGGCAGGGCGATACCAGCCTCGAAGACATGTTCGTGGCGCTGGTGGAAAGCGCGCCGGCCGCCGCATGAGGAACTCTGCCGGAGTGATGTGGTTTGCCGGCCACGAGATCCGGCTGACATGGCGCGAATGGCTGGGCATGCTGACCGCCGGCCGGCGCTGGCGCCCCCGCAGCGCCTCGATCATGCTCGTCGCGTTTGTGATCTTTCTGCACCTCCCGGCCTATGCCGTGGTCGGCCGTTTCGCCGACGTACAGATGCCGCTGGATCGATCGTCGTTGATTGTCATCACGGCTTGTCTGTTCCTGGCCTGGGCCTTGATGCTGTCGCAGGCGATCGAATCCGTCACCCGGGTGTTCTATGCGCGGGCCGATCTCGATCTCATCATGTCATCGCCGGTGGCGCTGACCAATGTATTCTCGGTGCGGATCGCTGCGATTGCATTGACGGTAACGCTGATGGCGATGTTGCTGGCGACGCCGTTCATCGACGTGCTGGTAATCTGGGGCGGCATTCGCTGGCTTTCGACCTATGTGGTGGTCGTGGCGATTGGCCTGTCGGCGGCGGCGGTCGCCATCGCGGTTACGGTCGCTCTGTTCAAGATCTGCGGCCCGGCCAAAACCCGCGCGGTGGCGCAGGTGATCTCCGCCGTGACCGGAGCCGGGTTCGTGATCGCGCTGCAGGTCGCGGCGATCCTGTCTTACGGCACGCTGTCGCGCTTCGCCGTGCTGACGTCGGACGCGGCGGCGTCGTTTGCCCCGGGCGGCGGCAGCCTGCTGTGGTGGCCGGCGCGGGCCATACTCGGCGATGTCGCGGCGCTGCTGCCGCTGCTCGGCGGCAGCCTGCTCCTGCTCGGCGCCACCATGGCGGTATTCTCGCCGCGCTTCAGCGACTATGTCGCCAGCGTGTCGCCCAAGATCGAATCCCGCAAACCCGCTGCGCCGCGGCCGTTCCGGAAGGGCTCGCCGCAGCGCGCGCTTCGCCGCAAGGAATTGCTACTGCTGTGGCGCGATCCCTGGCTGATGTCGCAGACGCTGATGCAGTTGCTGTACCTTCTGCCTCCGGCGCTGATGCTGTGGCGGAGTTTCGACGAGGGCGCCGGCGCCTTCATCGTGCTGGCGCCGGTGATCGTGATGGCTGCGGGCCAGCTCGCAGGCGGACTGGCCTGGTTGACCATTTCCGGGGAAGACGCCGCCGATCTCGTCGCCACCGCCCCGTTGCCGGCAGCGTCTGTAACGCGAGCCAAGATCGAGGTCGTGCTGATCCTCATCGCCTTGCTGTTTGCGCCACTGATTGCGGCACTGGCTTTGGTTTCGCTCGCGCTCGCCGTAGTTACGGCGCTGGCGACTGTCCTCGCCGCTGCGTCGGCGACATCGATCCAGCTCTGGTTTCGGGTGCAGGCGCGGCGCAGCCAGTTCCGCCGACGCCAGACATCATCGCGGATCGCGACCTTTGCCGAAGCTTTCGCATCGATCGGCTGGGCCGCCACCGCAGCGCTGGCGCTGGTGGCCCCGCTGGTCGCAGCCGTTACGGCGCTGATGACGGCTGCCGTGATTGCGCTGACCTGGAAGATCAGCCCGTCGCGCGCATAACAAACGTCGCCCGAGAGCCAGGCGATTTTTCACATGCACGGGCTGTCCCTCGGTCGCTCCCCTAAGCGATATCAATAGCGCAACGCCCGGAACCAAAGTTCCTGCTGCACATTGAATGCGCACTCGAAACAGGACGCCCGCCGGGCAGGAGCTATCATGATAGACGCAGTAGTTATTCAACCCGCAGATACAGGCGAAGCCGCCGGTTCAAGCGTTTCCTGGCCAGCTATCTTTGCGGGTGCCGTTGTCTCATGCGCCTTGACGCTGGTGTTGCTGACGCTCGGCGTGGCCCTCGGCGCGACCTCGGTCTCGCCATGGTCCGGTTCAGGTGTTTCTGCAACGACCTTCAAGGTTGCGACCGGAATCTACCTCATCGTCATCGCTATGCTGTCGTCGTCGATTGGCGGTTACATCGCCGGCCGGCTGCGCACGCGCTGGGTTGGCGTTCATACCGACGAGGTCTATTTCCGCGATACCGCGCATGGCTTCATTACTTGGGCGTTCGCTTCTGTGCTCGGTGCGTTGCTGCTGGCGACGCCGGCATCGAGCATCATGGGCAGCGCCGCGTCCGGCGCCGCGCAGGGCGTGGCTTCCAACGCCGGTCCGATGGACGGCTACCTCGACACGTTGCTGCGCTCAGATACGCCGGCTGCTAACAGCAGTGCCGCCGACTCGCGGGGCGAACTGAGCCGTCTGTTCACCTCCAGCTTCAAGGCCGGCGGTGACATGAAGCCCGCCGACAAGACCTATGTGGCCAAGGTTGTTTCCGCACGCACCGGCCTCAGCCAGGCGGACGCTGAAGCCCGAGTGAATCAGGTCGTGACCGAAGCCAAGGCCAACCTGGACGCGGCCCGCAAGGCCACTGCGGCGCTGGCCTTCTGGCTGACCGCTTCGTTGCTGCTCGGTGCCTTCTGCGCCAGCCTGGCTGCAACGGAAGGCGGCGGATTGCGCGACGGTACTTGGGGAACAAAAACCCATCGTTCGAATATCTAACCTGTCAACCGAAAGGAAATCACATGCCCATTCTTCTCTGGCTCGTCGGAATTCCGATTCCCCTGATCATCCTGTTCCTGCTGCTTCGCTAATAACGAACAAAAGCCCGCCGAGATGATCGGCGGGCTTTTTGCAATGCGCAGCAAGCTGCATTCGTATCATCATCCAAGCCTTCGGCGCAAACGAATGCCCGGCGCGATGCCGGGCATCAAGAAGCAAGAGAGTGCGTGTTTGTGCCGGTGGCCGAAGGCTCAGGCCACCATGGAGATCGGCGCAACCGCGGTGGGTTCGTCAGAAACCTCGTCGGTGATCACCTGGAATTTGGCCAAAGGGGCAGGACCAAAGGCGGTGGAGATCGCCACGTCGGCAGCGTCTCGGCCACGTGCCATCACGATGCGGCCGATGCGCGGATGATTGTGGCGCGCATCGAACGTATACCAGTGGCCATCAAGGTAGACTTCGAACCAGGCGCTGAAATCCATCGGCGCCGGATCGATGGGGACGCCGATGTCGCCGAGATAGCCAGTGCAGTATCGCGCCGGAATATTCATGCAGCGGCAGAGGGTGACGGCGAGGTGAGCGAAGTCACGGCAAACGCCGACGCGTTCGTCGTGGCCTTCAAAGGCGGTGCGGTCGTTGCGGGCATGGCGATAGCCGAACTCTATGCGATGATGGACGTAATCGACAATTGCCTGGACGCGCTGCCAGCCACCGATGACGCCCCCGAACATCGACCACGCCAGGTCAGATAGCTTCTGGGTGTCGCAGTAGCGGCTGCCCAGCAGGTAAACAAGCACGTCGTCCGGCAATTGCGCGATCGGCGTCTGCTGCGCATCGGGCGCCACTGCATCCGGCAGTCCGCTGTCGGAAATCAGAAACTCGTTCTTGATCTCGATGACGCCAGGCGGCGCGATGATGCGGGTGCAGGTGTTGCCGAACATATCAAGATAGTCGTGGGCCTGAACGTCCTGCGAGAAACTGATGCGATGCGGACTCTGCAGATCCTTGGCCCGGGAAGGGTGGATGCTCAGCATCAGGATCATGGGCGTTTCCTGAAGGCACTGAAACGCGATGTCGTAGCCGGCACGGATCTGCACTGCGGGTCTCCATTCGTTGGGAAATCAAAAATAATGTTTCCAAACAAGTGTAGTCGGCAAACTTCGTTCCGAGGTTCAATAAGCGGAATGTGCCGAAATTGTGTGCAGACAATACAACTTCGCCGCCCCGGCGATGGCCGGGGCGGCGAGCTATAGGATGAATGTGTAGCCGATCAGGCCCTCTTGGAAGGCCTGTCGCCGCGCTTCTTGTCAGCAACCGGCTTCGCCGGCGCCGCCTTGGCTGCGTCCGTCCTCTTCATCTTCAACATCAGCAGCGAACGTCCGGTGACCTGATAGGCATGGCCGAACGGAAATATGTTGCCTTGCGGGGTCTGCGGCAGGTTGGTATCGACCAGCAATTCCCAGTCCGCGCCGCCGGTGGCTTCCGGCAGGGTGAAATCGACTACACCCTCGAAGCCGTTGAGGACCAGCAATATGGTCTCGTCCCCCGCCTGCTTGCGGATGCCGGTCTTCTGAGCGCGGCCATCCAACAGCATGCCGAAGCACTTCATGTTGGTGTCGGACCAATGGTCGTCGGCCATCGGGCCGCCGTTGGCGTTGATCCAGGTCAGGTCGCGAACATCCAGCGTCTCATCGTATTCCCCGGTGAGGAAGCGGGTGCGGCGGAGCACCGAGTTGTCCTTGACCAGCTTGATGGCACGCTTGGTGAAGTCGAGCAGTTCCTTGCCGTCGGCATCGAACTCCCAATTGAACCAAGAGATTTCGCTGTCCTGGCAATAGGCATTGTTGTTGCCGTGCTGAGTGCGGCCGAACTCGTCGCCGCCGAGCAGCATCGGCGTGCCCTGCGAGAACAACAGCGTCGCTAGCATGTTGCGCTTCTGCCGGTTACGCAGCGCCAGGACCTCCTTGTCGTCGGTCGGGCCTTCGACGCCGCAATTCCACGAGGCGTTGTTGGAAGAGCCGTCCTTGCCGTCTTCGCCGTTGGCCTCGTTGTGCTTGTCGTTGTAGCTGGCCCAGTCGTTCAGGGTGAAACCGTCATGGGCCGTGACGAAATTGACGCTGGCCCAGGAGCGGCGGCCGTGGTGGTTGAACATGTCGCCCGACGCCGACAGTCGCGGCGCGATCGCCGCGACAGGCGCCTCGCCGCGCCAGAAGTCGCGGGTGATGTCGCGGAACTTGTCGTTCCATTCCGCCCAGCCGGGCGGGAAACCGCCGACCTGATAACCGCCGGGGCCGATGTCCCAGGGCTCGGCAATCAGCTTGACGGTGGTGAGCAGCGGGTCCTGATCGACGGCCTTGAGGAAGCCGCTCTGCTCGTCGAAGCCGTATACTTCGCGTGCCAGGATGGTGCCGAGATCGAACCGGAAGCCGTCGATGTGCATCTCGCTGACCCAATAGCGCAGGCTGTCGGCCACCATCTGGATGACGCGCGCATGCGACAGGTTCACCGTATTGCCGGTGCCGGTGTCATTGATGTAATAGCGCTTCTTGTCCGGCATCAGCCGGTAATAGCTGGCGTTGTCGATGCCCTTGAACGACAGGGTGGGGCCGAGTTCGTTGCCTTCCGCAGTATGGTTGTAGACCACGTCGAGGATCACCTCGAGACCGCCGGCGTGCAGCTTCGCCACCATCTCCTTGAACTCGCGCAAGCTGTTCGGCACGTCCGAGGCGTAGCGCGGATCCGGCGCGAAAAAGCCGATCGAGTTGTAACCCCAGTAGTTGGTGAGGTTCTTGTCGAGCAGATAATCGTCGTTGATAAAAGTGTGGATGGGCAGCAACTCGACCGATGTGACGCCGAGCCCGGTCAGATAATCCACCACCGGCTTGCTGCCGAAGCCGGGATAGGTGCCGCGCAGCTTTTCCGGCACGTCCGGATGCTGCATCGTAAAACCCTTCACATGGGTTTCATAGATGATGGTCTGGTCCCACGGCACGTTCTGCCGGCCGGCCTCGCCGGTCCAGTCGAAGTCCTTATCGACTACGACGCAGCGCGGCATGAACGGCGCCGAGTCGCGCTCGTCGAACGTCGTGTCGTCGCCGGTTTCCATCTGATAGCCGAACACGGCTGGATTCCACTCCAGCGTCCCGGCATGCGCCCTCGCATAGGGATCGAGCAGCAGCTTGTTCGGATTGAAGCGGTGGCCGTTTTCCGGTTCGTAGGGGCCATGCACACGGTAGCCGTAGAAGGTGCCCGGCGCGACGCCGGAGATATAGCCGTGGAAAACTTCGTCGGTATATTCCGGCAGTTCAATGCGGGTTTCTTTATCGCCATCGAACAGGCAGATTTCGACTTTGGTGGCGTTGGCGGAGAACAGCGCGAAATTAGTGCCGCTCCCGTCCCAATGTGCGCCCAAGGGATAGGGTAAGCCTTCTTCGACCGTTCTGTTCGTCACGATTGCCCCATAAGCTGATGATAATTGCGCGGGATAACGGCCGGAGTTCCAATACGTTGCAGTGCAGTCCGCCGGTTTGCCGATTTATCTTCGTCTGTGCGAAATGGACGCCATACTCCGGAGCCCGTCGATGACCGATCTGTCCCACCACCGGCGCATCGCGCTGCTCGGCGCGCCGGTCGAGGTCGGCGCCTCACAGCGCGGCACCTTGATGGGTCCGGCCGCGATGCGCACGGCCGGCCTCGGCGCACTGCTGGAAGAACTGGGCTTTACGGTCGAGGACCATGGCGACCTGGCGCCGCTCGATGGCCATCCGGTGATCGATACGCCACCGGAAAATGCCAAGCACTACCGCGACATCCAGAAATGGATTCAAGCGTTGAGCGCGCGTGCCTACGTGCTGGCGCAGTCCGGGGCGCTGCCGATCTTCATCGGCGGCGACCACAGCCTGTCGATGGGCTCGGTCAACGGCGTGGCGCGGCACTGGCACGAACAGGGCCGCGAGCTGTTCGTGCTGTGGCTTGACGCGCATGCCGATTACAACACGCCGGCCACCACCATCACGGGCAATATGCACGGCATGTCGGCGGCGTTCCTGTGCGGCGAACCTGGGCTCGACGGTCTGCTCGGCGCCGAGCCGCGGGCATCGATTACGCCGGCTCATCTCGATTTGTTCGGCATCCGCTCGATCGACAGGCTCGAAAAGGAGCTGGTGCGGCAACGCCGGATCGCGGTCGCGGACATGCGACAGATCGACGAATTTGGCGTCAGCGTGCTGATCCGCCGCGTCATCGACCGCGTCAGGGCGCGCAACGGCGTGCTGCATGTCTCGTTCGATGTGGATTTCCTCGATCCCGCCGCCGCACCCGGAGTCGGAACGATGGTGCCCGGCGGGGCGACCTATCGCGAGGCGCATCTGATCATGGAGCTGCTGCACGATTCCGGGCTGATGTGCTCGCTCGATGTGGTCGAGCTCAACCCTTTCCTCGACGAGCGCGGCCGCACCGCCCGCGTCATGGTCGAGCTGGTCGGCAGCCTGTTCGGCCAGCAGATTACGGATCGGCGGACGCCCAGCAATGCGATTTTTCCGACGGGGGAGTGACGTCGTCGCGGGTCCGGAGTTCGTCATGCCCGGCTGTGCATGACATCGTGGATGGCCGGGACAGGCCCGGTCATGACGAACTGGAGTCATGTATTCCGCCCGGGACATGGAATGCGAGCTAGACTAACAGAAGCGCCAGTAATGCAGGGAGACATCATGGCCATTCTGATCAGCGGCGGGACCGTCGTGAACCACGATCACTCCCGTCGCGCCGACGTACTCATCGAGGACGGCCTTATCGCTGCGGTAGGCGCCGGGCTCGATGCGCCTGCCGGCGCCGAGGTGGTCGATGCCGGCGGTTGCTATGTGATGCCGGGTGGCATCGATCCGCATACCCACCTCGAACTGCCGTTCATGGGCAGCGTTTCGGCCGATGATTTCGAATGGGGCACCAAGGCGGCCCTGTCCGGCGGCACCACCATGGTGGTGGATTTCTGCATTCCGGATCCCGGCCAGTCGATGCTGGCCGCCTATCAGGACTGGCGTCACCGTTCGGAGAAGGCGGCGTCGGACTACGGCTTCCACATGGCGGTGACGTCGTGGTCGAAGCAGGTGTTCGACGAGATGGAGACCGTGGTGAAGACCTACGGCATCAACACCTTCAAGCATTTCCTCGCCTACAAAGGCGCGCTGATGGTGAATGACGACGAGCTGTACGACTCCTTCGCCCGTTGCGCCCAGCTCGGTGCGTTGCCGCTGGTTCACGCCGAGAACGGTGACGTGGTGGCGCGGATGCAGGAGGCGCTGCTGGAGCGCGGCATCGACGGGCCAGAAGGCCATGCTTTTTCGCGGCCGCCCGAAGTCGAAGGTGAGGCCACCAACCGCGCGATTATGATCGCGGACATGACCGGGGCGCCGCTTTATGTGGTGCATACCAGCTGCCGCGAATCCCACGAGGCGATCGCGCGTGCCCGCGCCAGCGGCAAACGGGTCTATGGCGAGCCGCTGATCCAGCATCTCATGCTCGATGATAGCGAATACGCCCATCGCGACTGGGACCATGCCGCGCGGCGGGTGATGTCGCCGCCGTTCCGGGCCAAGGCGCATCAGGACAGCCTGTGGGCTGGGCTGCAGTCCGGTTCGCTGCAGGTGGTGGCCACCGACCACTGCGCCTTCACCACGCAGCAAAAGCGGCTTGGCATCGGCGACTTCCGCAAGATTCCGAATGGTACCGGCGGACTCGAGGACCGCATGCCGGTGCTGTGGACCGCCGGCGTCAATACCGGCCGGCTGACCAAAGAGGAGTTCGTTGCGGTGACCTCGGCGAACATCGCCCGCATCCTCAACATCTATCCCCGCAAGGGCGCAATCGCGGTCGGCTCGGACGCCGATCTGGTGGTTTGGGATCCCTTGGCCAGCAAGACCATCACCGCACAGTCGCAATTCAGCCGGATCGACTACAACGTATTCGAAGGCTTCCGCTGTACCGGCGCACCGGTGGCGACTCTATCGCGTGGCCAACTCGCCTGGATCGACGGCGATCTGCGCGCGGAGAAGGGCGACGGACGCTATGTCGAGCGCCCGGCCTTCTCGCCGGTCCACGTCGCCAACAGCAGTTGGAAGCAGCAAGTCGCGCCACGAGGCATCGCCCGGGGCGGAATCACGCCATAATTCGGCGATGGGCCGACGCCCTTTAAGGAACCATCAGTGCCATAGGGGATTGCTTCATCAGCGTTTCATCACAGGGAGCACGCACATGATCAGGCAAATCGCTATCATCGCCGTTGCTGCAGCGACCATCAGCAGCACCATTCCGGCCGGCGCCCAGGAAATCGGCGTTGGGGTCGGTCCGAACGGCGTGAGCGTCGGTGCGGTCGGCCGCGACCGTTACCGCGAACCGGACCGCGACTATCATCGTGATCGCCGCGACCGCAACGAGACGGTGATCATCCGTCGCGACCGCGACCGTGATCGCGATTATGACCGGGACCGTCGTCCGGTCGTCATCGAGCGCGATTAATCACTATCCAGCGGGCTAGCGGCCTTCCTGCGGGAGGGCCGCTTTTTCGTGCCTTTTTGTCTTCTTATTTGCCGGTTTAATATTGAGCATGAACTCTGCAGCGACAGTCTGGTGGCAAGCCGGCGTTATCTATCAGATCTATCCGCGCTCGTTTCAAGATTCCAACGGCGACGGCATCGGCGATCTGGCCGGCATCATCGGCCGGCTGCCCTATCTGCGACAGCTCGGTGTCGATGCGATCTGGCTGTCGCCGATCTTTCCCTCGCCGATGGCCGACTTCGGCTACGATATCTCCGACTACATCGGCATCGACCCGATCTTTGGCACGCCGGCCGATTTCGACGCGTTGATCGCGGCTGCGCATAGCCACGGCCTCAAGCTCATTCTCGATCTGGTGCCGAACCATACGTCGGATCAGCATGACTGGTTCGTCGAAAGCCGCAGCTCGCGGGACAATCCGAAGCGCGACTGGTACATCTGGCGCGACCCGAAGCCCGATGGCAGCGCACCCACCAACTGGATGTCGGAATTCGGCGGCAGCGCCTGGGCTTGGGACGAGGCCACGCAGCAATATTACTACCACGCATTCCTCGACAAGCAGCCGGACCTGAACTGGCGCAATCCCGCGGTGCGTCATGCGATCTACGAGGTGATGCGGTTCTGGCTGCGCCGGGGCGTCGATGGCTTTCGCGTCGATGTGATCTGGCACCTGATCAAGGACGACCAGTTTCGCGACAACCCCGCCAATCCGAGTTACAGCCTCACCCGTCCGCCGCACGAATCGGTTCTTCCGCTGTATTCGACCGATCGCCCCGAGACGCTCGACGTCGTCACGGAGATGCGGCGTGTGATTGACGAGTTCGAGGATCGCGTGCTGATCGGCGAGGTCTATCTGCCGGTCGAGCGGCTGGTCGCCTATTACGGCAAGGATCTCGGCGGCGCGCATCTGCCGTTCAATTTTGCGCTGCTATCGGCGCCGTGGAGTGCCCGAGAGATAGGCGAGCTGATCGGGCGCTATGAAGCGGCCCTGCCGTTCGGCGCCTGGCCGAACTGGGTGCTCGGCAACCACGACCGGCCGCGTGTCGCCAGCCGGGTCGGCGCGGCGCAAGCCCGCGTCGCGGCGATGCTGCTGCTGACGCTTAGGGGCACGCCGACGCTGTATTACGGCGACGAGATCGGCATGAAGCAGCTGCCGATTGCGCCTGACAAGGTGCAGGACCCGTTCGAGAAGAACGTGCCCGGCATCGGAGTCGGCCGCGACGGCTGTCGCACGCCGATGCAGTGGGGCGCCACGGAAAATGCAGGCTTCACCTCGGGCGAGCCATGGCTGCCGCTGGCGGATGATTTCGTGACCGACAATGCCGCGGCGTTGGCCGCCGATCCGCATTCAATCCTCAGCCTCTATGTCAAGCTGATCGATCTGCGCAAGCGGGCCCCGGAACTGGTGTTCGGCGATTATCGCCCCGTAGAGACATCCCGCGACATGCTGGCCTATCGACGATCGTATGATGGCGAGACGTTGCTTGTCGTACTCAACTTCGGTGCTGGGTCGGCGTCGCTGCATGTCGAAGGTGGCGAGGTCTTGTTGTCCACAGAACTCGATCGCAAAAGCGAGAACGTGTCGGGCGTGCTCGAGCTGCGTGCTAACGAAGGCGTGATTGTAAGGCTGCGCGCGTAGGGTGGGCCAAGGCGCTCTCGCGCCGTTCCCACTATCTTTCGCGAGGAAGAACGGTGGGCTCGCGCCGACGCGTTTCACGCCGGTGCTTCGCCCACCCTGCGAACTATCCCGGATGCGCATCCTCCGCACCATCGATGTCGCTTCGGCGCAGCAGATAGTCGAGACCGCCGACGCGGTACCACCGGTGCGCATAGGCTTCCAGCATCAAATGGTGCTTGCCGTTGTCGTCGGCATGGCTGTGATCTTCCGTCAGCAGGTTGATCAGGTGCTTGTCTTGGTCGGTCTTGAGACCGACCGCGAACGACACCTCGCATGGCTTTTCATCCAGATTGTGCACGAACAGCACCGAATTGTTGCGCCAGTCGTAACGCATCACCAGCACGGCCGGATTACGCGTGGCGATGATCGCAAAATCGCCCCAGCCGATCTCCGGCACTTCCTTGCGCATCCGGATCATGCGCTCGGTCCAGTTCAGCATCGAGTTCGGATCGCGGCGTTGTTTCGCCACGTTGACGTGGTCGTAGCCGAAGGGGCCCTTGTCGATCACCGGATTTTTTGGCTTGTCGTGCTTGGTGAAGCCTGCATTCGGCTCGGTTGACCATTGCATCGGCGTGCGCGCGCAGTTGCGCTCGGGCAGAGCGAGATCATCGCCCATGGCGATCTCGTCGCCATAGCGCAGCACCGGCGTGCCCGGTAGCGTATACATAAGGCTGTAGGCCAGCTCCAACCGGCGCCGGTCGCCGCCCAACATCGGTGCTAGCCTGCGGCGGATGCCGCGGTCGTATAGCTGCATGGATTTGTCCGGGCCGAATTTCTCGAACACCGTTTGGCGTTGCTCTTCGGTGAGGCGGCCAAGGTCGAGTTCGTCGTGGTTGCGCAGGAACAACCCCCATTGCGCGGTCGCCGGTCGCGGCTTGGTCACCTTCAGTGCTGCGGCCAGGGTGCGCGCGTCGCCGGAGGCCAGCGCGTAGAACAGGTTCTGGTTGACGTGGAAGTTGAACATCATCTGCATGCGGTCGCCGTCGTCGCCGAAGTACTCCATGTCGGTCTCGGGCTCGACATTGGCTTCGGCAAGGATGATGGCGTCGCCCTTGCGCCACTGCAGGAATTCGCGGAACGCGCGCAGCATGTCGTATTGCTCGACGGGCTTGTTGACCTTGGGACCCTTGGTGGCGATTACAAACGGGACGGCGTCCATACGGAAGCCGGAGACGCCGAGCTGCAGCCAGAAGCCCATGATCTTGAGAATCTCGGCCTGCACATGCGGGTTCGAGGTGTTGAGGTCGGGCTGGAAATCATAGAAACGATGGAAGAACCACGCCTTGGCGTCCTTGTCGTGGGTCCAGGTCGATTTCTGCACGCCGGGAAACACCATGCCCTTGTTGGCATTGGCGGGCTTCTTGTCGGACCAGACGTACCAGTCGCGATGCTTCGAATCCGGTGAGCTCTTCGCGTCCTTGAACCAGGCGTGCTGGTCGGAGGTGTGATTGACGACCAGGTCGATGATGACGCGGATGCCGCGCTGGTGGCAGCCGTGGGTGAATTCGACGAAGTCGCCGAGCGTGCCGTAGCGCGGATCGACGCCGTAGTAGTCAGAGATATCGTAGCCGTCGTCGCGGCCGGGCGAGGGCTGGAACGGCATCAGCCAGATCGCGGTGACGCCCAGGCCGTCGAGGTAATCGAGCCGCCGCGTCAGCCCCTTGAAATCGCCGACGCCGTCGCCATCGGCATCCATGAAACTGCCCACGGAGAGGCAATAGAAGACGGCGTTCTTGTACCAGAGGTCGTCGATCATGCGCAGGCACCGGGTTGGGAGAACGGTGCGGATCAAGTCGCAGGGCGGGCAGGGGTTCCAAAACGTGAGGATCACTCCCGACGTCGTCCCGGACAAGTGAGCGTAGCGAACGCAGATCCGGGACCCATACCCTCCGGTCCGCCGCCAAAGGCAGGCATTGGCTACAGAGTATCAAATATCGACAGCGTGTATGGGTCCCGGCTTGCGCTCGCAAGCTCTCTTGCCGGGACGACATGGAGGATATGTCTACAAAAAGTCGCCGCCGATTGCTCAGCGGCGACTGATGATGCAGCTATCTCAGCAGCAAACTGCTCAGTCCACGCTGATAGTCGTCAGATCCTGAAACCAGTGCTGCGCCTGCACGAACTTCTTCACCTTTGGCGACAGGGCGTGCGGGTTGGTGTCATGCACCACCCACACCAACACGGCGTCATCGACGATCAGCGAATGCGCCTGCGCCAGCAATTCATCCTGCTTGGCGGGGTCGAAGTTGTTCTTGGCCTCGTCGATCAGCGCATCGACCTTAGGGTTCTTATAGCCGCCCCAGTTGACTCCGACCGGCGCGACCTGGCGGGAGTCGAAGAAGCGGACGATGGCATACAGCGGATCGGAGGTGACGTAAGCGATGTTGTTGGCGGTGATGCCCTTCATGCTGTCGTCGGCCGCGCCCTTGCGCCACGCGGTGTACAGCACTTCGAGTTCGACGACCTTGAATTCGACATCGACGCCGATTTCCTTGAAGCTCTGCTGCAGGAATTCGTTCATCGGCAGGGACAGCATCTGGCCGGTGCCGCCATTGGCGATGATGAACGTCGCCTTCAGCGGCTTGTCCGGGCCGTAGCCGGCTTCCTTCACCAGTCTCTTGGCTTCGGCGAGATCGTACTTGATCTTGAACTCCGGCTTGCCGAACCACGGGGAGGACGGATCGACCTGGCCGATGGCGGGCTTGGCGAGGCCGTTCATCAGGCCGACGACGGCATCGCGGTCGATGGCGAGGTTGAGGGCCTTGCGCAAGCGGACGTCGGTCCAGGGCGAACCCGGCAGCACGCTGAGATGATAATTCCAGACGTGCGGCGTCACGTTATCGACGATCTTCATGCCTGCGCCCTTGAGTTGCGGCACGGCGTCCGGTGCGGGGGTCTCGATCAGATCGACCTGTCCGGCCAGCAGCGCGTTGGTGCGGGTCAGCGCTTCCGGCATCGGCACCAGAACCAGCTTGTCGACCTTGGCGATACGCTTCTTGTCCCAATAGTCGGGGTTCTTCGAGAGTTCGGCGAGTTCGCGCGGCACCAGTTTGGTCAGCTTGAACGGTCCCGTGCCGGAAGGCGTGGCAGCAAATTTATCCCAGTCCTTGCCGACTTTTTCATACTGCGCCGGGCTGGAGACCAGGAACCAGAGCATCTGGTAGGGGAAGAACGAATCGACGGCCTTGGTGGTGATCTCGACGGTGGAGTCGTCGATCTTGGCGTAGCTGGCGACCGAGGGCAGGCGGGTCTTGACCTGGGCGCTCTGGCGCTTGTCGAACTGCGGTGCCTTTTCGTTCAGCACCTTGTCGAGGTTCCACACCACGGCGTCGGCGTTGAAGTCGCTGCCGTCATGGAACTTGACGCCCTGGCGCAAAGTGAAACGCCACTTGGTCTTGTCGGCGGGATCGACCTTCCATTCGGTGGCAAGGCCCGGGATCAGCTTGCCCGGGCGATCGGACACGTCCATCTCCCATGCGACGAGCGGATCGTAAATGGTATAGCCGGTGAACTGGTAGGCGCCGGCGCCGCGATCGGGCTGACCGGTGGTCAGCGGAATGTCCGCCATCGAGATGCCGTAGCGCACGACCGACTCGGCATGCGCCGGTGCCGCGGCACCCAGCACGGCGGCGATGGCCGCGACCAAAAATGAATTCCGAACGCGCATGAAACAGGGCTCCAGTGAGAGGGTCGAGAGTCGCCAAATACCTGCAAGCTTGATGCCACATTAGGCAGTTTGCGGCGCAATGTGTGCCATGCGGACGCTGTGCCGCAGGCCCGGTCATGGGCGCGCATATTGCAACCGGTGGCACAAGCGTTGCATAAGAATTAGCCAGTTGAGCCGAGCCATTTCAATCCATAGGGACTGACACCGATGCGTACCGAGAAGCCGACACAGAGCCGCCTGAAGACGGTGATCATGATGCTGACCATGGCGACGGCGATTACGCTGCCCGGGGTCGTGCATGCAGAGACCGTCCTGCGCATCGGCATGACCGCTGCCGACATTCCGCGCACGCTCGGCCAGCCCGACCAAGGTTTCGAGGGCAATCGCTTCACCGGCAACACCATGTTCGACGGCCTGACCGGCTGGGACCTGTCGTCTGCCACCAAAGCGAGCGTCGTGATCCCTGCACTCGCCACCGAATGGAAGGTGGACGATGCCGACAAGAAGAAGTGGACGTTCAAGCTGCGTCCCGGCGTCACCTTCCACGACGGCTCGCCATTCAATGCGGACGCCGTGGTCTGGAACGTCGAGAAAGTGCTGAAGCAGGATGCCGTGCAGTTCGATGCCAGTCAGGTCGGCGTCACCGCCTCGCGCATGCCGACGCTGGTCTCGGCGAAGAAGATCGACGACATGACCGTCGAACTGATGACCAAGGAGCCGGACTCATTCCTGCCGATCAACCTCACCAACCTCTTTATGGTCAGCCCGACCAAGTGGCAGGCGTTCTTCGACAAAGCCGAAGGCGCCGACGCCAAGGCGAAGTCGCAGGCGGCATGGGCGGCGTTCGCCCGTGAACCCGCCGGCACCGGCCCGTGGAAGATGTCGAAGTTCACGCCGCGCGAGCGTCTCGAACTGGCGAAGAACGACAGCTACTGGAACAAGGACCGCATTCCCAAGGTCGACAAGTTGCTGCTGCTGCCGATGCCGGAAGCCAACGCCCGCACCGCGGCGCTGCTGTCCGGACAGGTCGACTGGATCGAGGCGCCCGCGCCCGACGCCGTCAAGGAAATCACCGCCCGCGGTTTCAAGATCGAAAAGAACGAGCAGCCGCATGTGTGGCCGTGGCAGTTCTCCCGCGTCGAAGGCTCGCCGTGGAATGACATCCGCGTCCGCAAGGCCGCCAATCTGTGCATCGACCGTGAAGGCCTGCGCGATGGCCTGCTGGCCGGCCTGATGGTGCCGGCCTCCGGCACTTTCGAGCCCGGCCATCCCTGGCGCGGCAAGCCGACTTTCGAGATCAAATACGATCTGAAAGCGGCGCAGGCGCTGATGAAGGAAGCCGGCTTCGGCCCGACCAAGAAGCTGGAAGTAAAGACCCAGACCTCGGCGTCCGGCTCCGGCCAGATGCTGCCGCTGCCGATGAACGAATATCTGCAGCAGGCGCTGGCGGAGTGCTACTTCGACGTCAAGCTCGACGTCATCGAGTGGAACACGCTGTTCACCAACTGGCGCCGCGGCGTCAAGGATCCCTCGGCGAACGGCTCCAACGCCACCAACGTCACCTATGCGGCGATGGATCCGTTCTTCGCGCTGGTGCGCTTCCTGCAGTCGTCGATGGCGCCGCCGGTGTCCAACAACTGGGGCTTCATCAACAACCCCAAGTTCGACGAGCTGGTGACCAAGGCCCGCACCACCTTCGATCCCGCGGCGCGTGACGAGGCCCTGGCCGAGTTGAACGCCGCCTCGATCGACGACGCCGCGTTCCTCTACGTCGCGCACGACGTCGGACCGCGCGCGCTGAGCCCGAAGATCAAGGGCTTCGTGCAGCCGAAGAGCTGGTTCGTCGACTTCTCGCCGGTATCGATGACGCCGTAGTCGGATAACGCCGAAGCAGAACGCGCTTTCTTTTCCCTCCCCCCGCGAAGCGAAGCTTCGCACGGAGGGGAGGGTGGCGCGTTTGAGAGCGAAGCGAACAAACGTGACGGGTGGGGGCGCTACATTCGCTGTAGACGATGCAGCACCACCCCCACCCGACCGGCCTGACGGCCGGCCACCCTCCCCACGCGAAGACGCGGGGGAGGGATAAGAAGCCCACGGCTTTGCCACTGAATCGAAGGTGACCTTTGTTCGTCTATATTGCGCGGCGTATCGTCTATGTGATCCCGATCGTCGTCAGCGTGGCGCTGGTGTGCTTCCTGCTGGTGCACATCACCCCCGGCGATCCGCTCGTCGCCATTCTCCCTGCTGACGCGTCGCAGGAGCTCGCGGCGCAACTGCGGATCGCCTACGGCTTCGACCGGCCGCTGCCAGTGCAGTTCGGGCTTTGGTTGTGGCGCGCGCTGCACGGCGATCTCGGCAATTCCATTGCCACCGGCCGCCCGGTGCTCGCCGAAGTGCTGCGCGCGGTCGGTAACACCGTGACCCTGGCCATCGCCGCGGCTTCGATCGGCTTCACCCTCGGCCTGTTCTTCGGGCTGATCGCCGGCTATTTCCGCGACACCTGGGTCGATAAGGTCGCCACCTCGATTGCCATCGCCGGCGTCTCGGTGCCGCACTACTGGCTCGGCATGGTGCTGGTCATCATCTTCTCGGTGCAGCTCAACTGGCTGCCTGCGGTGGGCGCCGGTCCCGGCGGCTCCGGCTCGTGGGGCTGGGACTGGGAGCACATCAAATATCTGGTGCTGCCGGCGATCACCACGTCGGTCATTCCGATGGGCATCATCACCCGCACGGTGCGCGCGCTGACCGGCGACATTCTTTCGCAGGATTTTGTCGAGGCGCTGCGCGCCAAGGGCCTGCGCGAAACCAAGGTGTTTCGTCACGTCATCAAGAACGCCGCGCCGACCGCATTGGCTGTCATGGGCCTGCAGCTCGGCTACATGCTGGGCGGCTCGATCCTGATCGAGACGGTGTTCTCCTGGCCGGGCTCCGGCCTGCTGTTGAACTCTGCGATCTTCCAGCGCGATCTGCCGCTGCTGCAGGGCACGATCCTGGTGCTGGCGCTGTTCTTCGTGTTCCTCAATCTCCTGGTCGATATCGCGCAGGCCGCGATCGATCCGCGCATCAAGCGGAGCTGACCATGCCGGACTTCACCTCATGACCGCGATGACAGACACCGCCCTGCAGGCCGCCCCTGCGCACGCCGCGCGTGGCTACTGGGCCACCGTCGGCCGACGTATCGTCCGCGACAAGGTCAGCATGGCCTGCGCGTTGATCCTGCTGCTGATCCTGCTCGGCGCGCTGTTCGCGCCCTGGATCGGGTTGGCCGATCCCTATCAGGGCTCGATGATCCGCCGGCTGCGCCATATCGGCACGCCGAACTATCCGCTCGGCACCGACGAACTCGGCCGCGACATGCTGGCGCGACTGATCTATGGCGGCCGGCTGTCGCTGCTGATCGGCATTCTGCCGGTAATCCTGGCTTTCGTGATCGGCACCTCGCTCGGCCTCGTCGCCGGCTATGTCGGCGGCAAGATCAACACCGGCATCATGCGCACCGTCGATATCTTCTACGCCTTCCCCTCGGTGCTGTTGGCGATCGCCATCTCCGGCGCGCTCGGCGCGGGCATCGTCAATTCGATCGTGTCGCTGACCATCGTGTTCGTGCCGCAAATCACCCGCGTCGCCGAGAGCGTCACCACCGGCGTGCGCAACGCCGACTTCGTCGAGGCCGCGCGCGCCTCCGGCGCCGACGCCTTCACCATCATGCGCGTGCATATGCTCGGCAACGTGCTCGGTACCATCTTCGTCTATGCCACCGGTCTGATCTCGGTGTCGATGATTCTGGCTGCCGGCCTCTCGTTCCTCGGTCTCGGCACCAAGCCGCCGGAGCCGGAATGGGGCCTCATGCTGAACACGCTGCGCACCGCAATCTACGTCAACCCCTGGGTCGCCGCGCTGCCCGGCGCGATGATCTTCGCGGTGTCGATCTGTTTCAACCTGTTGAGCGATGGCATGCGCAGCGCCATGGACATCCGGAACTGATGTCATGACTGAAATCATCGAACCTATCGACAAGCTCGAGCCGCTGCCGGATATCGGCGGCGTCGCCCAGCCACTGCTGCAGGTGGACGGCCTGACCAAGCATTTCCCGGTGCGCGGCGGGTTGTTCGCGAAGAGCAAGACGGTACGCGCCGTCGACAACGTGTCGTTCGCCATCGCCAAGGGCGAGACCGTCGGCATCGTCGGCGAGTCCGGCTGCGGCAAGTCCACTACGGCACGGCTATTGATGCACCTGATGGAGCGCAATTCCGGCGACATCATCTATGATGGCCGCACGGTGGGCCGCGAGCTGTCTTTGCGCGAGTTGCGGCGCGGCATGCAGATGGTGTTTCAGGACAGCTACGCCTCGCTCAATCCGCGCCTGACCATCGAGGAGTCGATCGCGTTCGGGCCGAAGGTCCACGGCATGGCCGAGAATGCCTCGCGGGCTCTGGCGCGCGAGTTGCTCGGCAAGGTCGGGCTGCGGCCGGAAAATTTTGCCAACCGCTATCCGCACGAGATCTCCGGCGGCCAGCGCCAGCGCGTCAATATCGCTCGCGCGCTCGCGCTGTCGCCGCGTCTCGTCATTCTCGACGAAGCCGTGTCGGCGCTCGACAAGTCGGTCGAGGCGCAGGTGCTCAACCTGCTGGTCGATCTCAAGCGTGAATTCGGCCTGACCTATCTATTCATCAGCCACGACCTCAACGTGGTCCGTTACATCTCCGACCGCGTGCTGGTGATGTATCTCGGCGAGGTCGTCGAACTCGGCCCGGTCGATGATGTCTGGGACAAACCTGCGCATCCTTATACGCGGGCGCTGCTGGCGGCGATGCCGTCGTCGGATCCCGACAATCGCACGCAGGTGCCGCCGATCACCGGCGATCCGCCGAACCCGATCGACCCGCCGTCGGGCTGCCGCTTCCACACCCGCTGCCCGTTCGTCGAAGCGGTCTGTTCGGGCGAAAGCCCAAAATTGTCTGATATCGACGCGGCCGGCCATCAGGTTGCCTGCTACATGTTCATCCCGGGCTCCGGCCACAGCAAAGCGCCACCGACAGGAGCCGTTGCCCCATGACCCCGCCCACCGCCAAACAGATCAAGGCCGTCACCGACGTTGCCGGTCTGCCGGTTGCCGATGACGTCGCCACGCGCATCGCCAATTCGATCGGGCCTGCCTTCGAAGGTTTCGTCGCCATTGCCGGCACCTTGCCGTTCGATCTGGAGCCCGCGACCTATCTCGTCGTGCAGAACTCGAAAGCTGCGAAATGAGCGCTACCGAACCCGCATTGCTGTCGCTCACCGACGTCGCCAGGGCCATTGCGCAGAAGAAAATCTCGTCGCGCGAAGCCACGCAGTCTTGCCTCGACCGCGCTGCGAAATGGCAGCCCAGCCATAACGCCTATATGTCGATCGAGTCCGAGGCTGCGCTCACGGCCGCCGATGCCGCCGATGCGGCGCTCGCCAAAGGCCACAGCCAGGGCGCGCTGCACGGCGTGCCGCTGGCGCACAAGGACATGTATTACGATAAGGGTCATGTGGTGACCTGCGGCTCGCAGATCCGCCACGACTGGGTCGCCACCACCACGTCCACCGCCCTGCAGCGGCTGAAGGATGCCGGCACGGTGCGGCTTGGTTCGCTGCAGATGGTGGAGTTCGCCTACGGCCCGACCGGCCACAATTCGCATTACGGCGCGGTGCATAATCCCTGGCATGTCGATCACGTCACCGGCGGTTCGTCGTCGGGCTCCGGCTCAGCGGTGGGCGCGCGACTGACCTTTGCGGCGCTCGGTTCCGACACCGGCGGTTCGATCCGGATGCCGGCGCATTTCTGCGGCGTCTCCGGCTTGAAGACGACCGTGGGCCTCGTCAGTCGCGCCGGCGCGATGCCACTGTCGCAATCGCTCGACACCGTCGGGCCGCTGGCGCGCACCGCCGAAGACTGCGCGCTGCTCACCGGCCTGATGGCCGGAGCCGATCCGCTCGATCCCACCACCAGCACCCGCGTGGTGCCGGACTACTTGGCGGCGACTCGTGCGTCCGCCAAGGGCATGACCGTCGGTATTCCCAAGGCGTTCTATGTGGACGATCTCGACGCCGAGACCGCGAGAATTCTTGACGACACCATCGCCACGCTGAAGCGCGAAGGCGTCAATATCGTCGAGGTCGATCTGCCCGACCAGCGCCAGCTCACCGCGGCCTGTCAGCTGGTGCTGGCGACGGAAGCCGCCGCCCTGCACAAGCGATGGATGATCGAGCGGCCGCAGGATTATGGCGCGCAGGTTTTGATGCGGCTGCAGAACGGCTTTGCGATTCCCGGCGTGTCCTATCTGGAAGCGCTGCGCTGGCGCGGGCCGGCGCTCGCGGCTTACCTGGCGGCGGTCACCGGCACGGATGCGGTGCTGGCCCCGGTGTCGCCGGCGCCAGCGCCGACCATCGCCGAGACCGACGTCGGCAACAGCATGGGCGCCGAAGCGTTGATCCAGCGGCTGACGCGCTTCACCCGGCCGATCAACTATCTCGGCGTGCCGGCGCTTTCGATCCCGACTGGATTCACCGCCAGCCAGTTGCCGGTCGGCATGCAGCTGATCGGCCGTCCGTTCGACGAAGCGACGCTGCTGACCCTCGGCGCCGCGTTCCAGCGGGCTACCGACTTCCACACAAGGTGTCCGGAGCTGGCATGAGCAATCTGGTCGAGGTCCGCAATCTCAACATCAAGTTCTCGGGCGAGCGCACCGTCCATGCGGTGAACGATCTCAGCCTGACACTGGGCGAGGGCGAGGTGCTCGGCCTGCTCGGCGAGTCCGGCTCGGGCAAGAGTGTCACACTGCGTGCACTGATGCGGCTGCTGCCGAAGAAGCGCACGCAGATCACCGGCACCGTCAATGTGCTGGGCAGGGATGTGCTGGCGCTCGATGACGAGGAGCTGTCGGCGTTTCGCGGTCAGACCGTGTCGATGATCTTTCAGGAACCGGCGCTGGCGCTGGATCCGGTCTACACCATCGGTCAGCAGATCGCCGAAAGCGTGATGCGCCACGAGGGCAAGAGCCAGGCCGACGGTATGAAGCGCGCGCTGGAAATGCTCGAGGTGGTGCGTATCCCCTCGGCGAAACGCCGGCTGGACGCCTATCCGCACGAAATGTCCGGCGGCATGCGGCAGCGCGCGATGATCGCGCTGGCGCTGGCCTGCAAGCCGAAAATCCTGCTCGCCGACGAGCCGACAACGGCGCTCGACGCCACCGTCCAGATCCAGATTTTGTTGTTGCTGCGCGAGCTGCAGCGCGAATTCGGCATGTCGATTATTTTCGTCACACACGATATCGGCGTCGCGATCGAAATTTGCGACCGCGTCGCGGTGATGTATGCCGGCCAGATCGTCGAGCAGGGCACGCTGAGCCAGATCGTGCGCTCGGCAGTGCATCCCTATCCACGCGGATTGCTGGCTTCCACCGTGCATGGCGCCAAGCGCGGCGCCCGGCTGGAAACCATCCCCGGCACACCGCCCTCGCTCGACAAGGCGCCGGTGAACTGCTCCTTCGCGCCGCGTTGCAGCTTCGCCCAGCCGCGCTGCGTCGAGGCGCCGCCGCCGAACGTCCACATGGAAGGCAACCGCATGGCGCGATGCATTCTGGCGGAGCCGGCAGCGGTGGTGGTCTAGTTAGTCTGTACGTGGTCATGGCCGGGCTTGTCCCGGCCATTCACGATGTTCCGCGAGAACGTGGATGCCCGGCATAGCGCCGGGCATGACGTGGAGAGGACGGTCACTCGACGAGAGGTCGTTCGTTGGTCCGAAATCACGCCGATAAATTCTTCAGCAAGAACGTCAACGCCGTATGCGCGAACGCATGCATGTTGCCCAGCCGATCGCTGCTGCCGGTTTCCAGCGTCATCACATCGTGATGCGGTCCGGCCACCGCGATGCAGCTGTGGCCGGCCGCGTCGCCGTAGCTGTTGCCGGTCGGACCGGTGGCGCCGGTCTCGGACAGTCCCCAGTCGCAGGCAAAGCGTTCCCGGATCCGCTTCGCAAGCAATTCGGCATAGGGCTCGGACGCGGAGCGCAGGCCTTTCATCGCATCATTGTCGATGTCGGCCAGGATTCGGCGCGCGTCGCGGGTGTAGATGACGGCGCCACCGAGAAAATACGCCGATGCGCCGGGCACCGCGAGCAGGGCCGCTGAAATCAGGCCGCCCGTCGAGGATTCCGACACGGCGATCTTTTGCTTGCGCGCGATCAATTCGACCGCAATCCTTTCCGCCAGCGCGACAAGCTCTCTCATGATTTCTTGCCCGGTTTGTCGGCGAGCGAATGATAGACGACGCGAATGAAGTTCTTGCCGGCCTGTTCGCTCAACGCCCACGTGGCGTCGAGATCGGCGAACGGTTTCGCCGCCAGGACGTCGTCCTCGCTCTTGCCCTCCTTCACCAGTTTCGCCATCCGGTCGCGCGCGGTGACCAGCATGGCGCGGTACTCGATCAGCGCAGTCTTGTCGGCGAGCGGGCCGTGACCCGGCACAATCTTGGTCTTGTCGTTAGCCAGCTTGAGATAGGCGTCGGTGGCGGCGATCATGCCCTTGATGTTGCCGCCGTTGAGGAAGTCGATGTTGGGATAGCGGCGATTGGTGAAGGTGTCACCAGTGGCCAGCACGTTGGCACTCTTGAAGTAGACGTAGGTGTCGCCGTCGGTGTGGGCGTGTTCGATGTGCCGGAGTTCGGCGATGCGGCCCCTCAGACTGAGCTTGAGCTGGTGGGTATAGGTGGTGGCAGGCAGCGCTTCCTTGGGTGCTGGCGGATTGTCGACGCCGGTCAGGAAATTCTGGGTACCTGTCGCAAGCCGGGTCTTGACCTTGATGTTGGCGACGACCGTCGTGCCTTCCTTGGCGAACGGCGCATTGCCGCCGGTGTGGTCGCCGTGGAAATGCGTGTTGACGAGATACTTGACCGGCTGCGGCGACACCGCCGCGATAGCCGCCTTGATCTTGTCATGCAGCGGGGCGAATTCGCCATCGACCAGAATGACGCCGTTCTTGGCGGTGGCCAGCGTCATGTTGCCGCCTTGGCCTTCGAGCATATAGGTGCCGTCGCCGAGGTCGGTGGTCTTGATTTCAACCTTGGAAAAATCCGGAGCCGGCGGCGCGGGTGGTTGCTGTTGGGCGAAGGCGGGAGCGGCAAGCGTTGCCAGGGTGACGAACGCGGCCAGTATATTCCGATGCATGACGAACTCCGTACGAGACAGGCCGCCTTGTAGCATGGTTCGCACGCCCGTCCGTTGCCGAACGCGTGAACGCGCGCAGCGGGTCGGCTGCGCGAGTTCGAGGTTTAGAGCGCCCGCTATGCGGGAACGGCCTCTCGTGTCGCCATCGCCTTGCCGCCGCGATAGATCGTCAGCGTGGCCACCAGACCGCTGGCCGCGGCGAACATCAGCCAGAAGCCGGGCGAGGCCTTGTCACCGGTGCGGTCAATCAGCCAGGTCGCAGCCAACGGCGTGAAGGTGCCGAACAGCGCCGCGGCCAGCGCATAGGCCAGCGAGAAGCAGGTGGTGCGTACGTGCGCGGGCACGATCTCGGTGAGGGCGACCACCATCGCGCCGTTGTAGATGCCGTAAAAGAACGACAGCAACAGTTCGACGATCATCATCTTGCTGAAGGAGGGGGCACTCACCAGCCACGATAACAGCGGGTAGGCGGTCAGAAGCGACAGTCCCGCGCTGGCCAGCAACACCGGTTTACGGCCGATGCGGTCGCTTAACGCGCCGCCGATCGGCAACCAGATGAAATTGCTGATGGCCACGAACACGGTGACGATCAGGGCGTCGCTATTGCTGAGCTTGAGCACGTTCTTGCCGAAGGTCGGCGTGTACACGGTGACGAAGTAGAACGTGACGGTGGTCATTGCCACCATCATCATGCCCCAGAAAATGATGCGCCAGTTCAGCGCTGCCGCGGCGAAGGTTTCGGACGGGGACGGATGTTTCTTCATGGCCAGGAAGGCCGGGGTTTCCTCCAGCGTGCGGCGCAGCACGAAGATGAAGGGCACGATGATGCAGCCGATGAAGAACGGAATCCGCCAGCCCCAGGCAGTGATGGCGTCGGCGGGCAAAATTTCGCTGAGCACGAAGCCGATGACGGCGGCGACGAAAATTGCGACCTGCTGACTCGCCGACTGGAACGAGGTGTAGAAGCCTTTCTTGCCGGGGGTGGCGATCTCGAACAGGTAGACCGAGACGCCGCCCAGTTCGACGCCGGCGGAAAACCCCTGCAGCAGCCGGCCGATCAGCACGATGATCGGCGCGGCGATGCCGATCGAAGCATAGGTCGGGCACACTGCGATGAAGATCGTGCCCATCGCCATGATCGCCAGCGTGACGATCAGGCCCTTGCGGCGGCCAATGCGGTCGATATAGGCGCCCAGAAAAATCGCGCCGACCGGGCGCATCAGGGCGCCGAGCCAAAACGTCGTGAAGGTCAGCAGCAGCGCGTTGGTGTCATTGCCAGGAGGGAAAAACGCCTTGGAGATCGCGGTGGCGTAGAAGCCGAACAGGAAAAAATCGAACTGTTCGAGGAAATTGCCGGAGGTTGAGCGCAAAATGGCGCCGAGCCGGGATTTGATTTCCGCAGGCGGCGAATGGGTGGTTGGCGACGTCATGGTTTCCCCCGGAGATTACGGCGCGCAAACGCGCGTCCGTTGCAGCTCGACTGCTTGATGCGGCATTCTGCCACGGGGGCGGAGCCGGGCCAATCCCCAAAAGCCGATGCAGGAGCGTGTGGCGATCGTCACGCCTTGGGTTGAACGGCAGCCAGCAGCCATTCCCGGAACGCCACCAGCTTCGGCGCGTGGGACGCGGTCTCGGGCGATACCAGATAGAAGCCGGCATCCGCCGGCAGGCTGATCTGGAACGGCACCACGAGCCGGCCATTCGCAAGGTCGCCCTCCACATAGGTGGTGCGGCCCACCGCGACCCCAAGGCCGTCGATCGCCGCCTGCAGGGTCATGAAGATCATGTCGAAGCTCAGCCCCGGCTGCTTCGAGATATCCGTCGGGAGACCGGCGGCGGTTAGCCACAGCCGCCAGTCGTCGTCATAGCCGCCGCTGGAATGCAGCAGCGTGTGGTGCGCCAGATCCTGCGGCGTCCGTAGCGGCCAGTCGCCCTGCAGCAGCGCCGGGCTGCAGACCGGAAACAGCTGGTCGGCGGTGAGCCAGTCGGCGCGCAGCCCAGGCCAGTGGCCGCGGCCGTAGCGGATCGCGGCGTCGACATCGCCGCTCTTGAAATCCACCATGCCGGTGGAGGTGGTGATACGGACGTCGATGTTCGGATGCGCCGCCTGGAACGCCGACAGTTTGGGTAGCAGCCATTTGGCGGCGAGCGAGGCCAGCGTGCTCACGGTGAGCACATGGTCGTTGTCCTTGCGCAGCAGCCGGTCGGTGGCCAGCCGCAGGTCGTTAAAGGCGGCGCGGACGCCGGGCAGATAATCCCGCGCTTGTGGCGTCAGCGCTAGCGCACGATTCTGCCGGATGAACAGCGGGATGCCGAGCTCTTCCTCGAGCCGCTTGATCTGATGGCTGATCGCCGTCTGCGTGACGTTCAGTTCGGCGGCGGCGTTGGTGAAGCTGAGATGGCGCGCCGCAGATTCAAAGGCGCGCAGCCCATTGAGCGACGGCAGCCGGGCACTCATATGGTCTCCCTTCGCTCCGTCCATGAGTTTATCTCATGTGACGCGGTGCACAATGTCGTTTGTCGGACGCGCCAAATGCGACGATATTTAAGGCAGAAATTTAGCCCGAGGAGAGAAAAATGTCTACGTATACTCATGAATCGATGACAAATCATCATGCGCCGAGCGTGTTCGCCGAGGCCGGCCACGTGCTTCACATCTGGATTGAACGGATTCGCCAGCGCCGCGAACTTATCGAGTGGAGCGAACGCGACGTCCGCGATGCCGGCCTGTCGTGGGGCGATGTGAGGTACGAAGCCAGCAAGCCGTTCTGGCGCGCGTAAACGCCAAAGGAGCGCGCGCCATGAAAACCATCGAACCAGGCGATCTCCGCCAGTATTCTGATGTACTGCTGACGCGCGGCGGTGAGATCGTAACGTTGCGTTTCGTTGAGGTCACGGACGCCGCCGCGCTGCAGACCTATTTCCGCAATCTGTCGGTGCGCTCGCGTTACAACCGGTTGATGGGCGCGGCCAGCGAGTTGCCAGTAGGGCAGCTGGAGAAATTCATCCACGTCGGGGACGGCGGCAGCTTCTCGGTGGTGGCGACCATGAAAGCCGATGGCGTTGATCGCATCGTTGGCGAAGCTCGCTACGCCCTCGATGAAGATACCGCGCGCTTCGAGTTCGGGCTGTCGATCGACGATGGGCTGCAGCGCAAGGGCCTGGGCTTGGCGTTGCTGTCCAACCTCGCATGCCGCGCCGCCGCGCTTGGCGCTGAAACCCTGTTCGGGGATACGCTGCGCTCCAACGACGCGATGCAGGCGCTGGCGCGCAAGGCAGGCTTCAGCTTCGTATCAACGCCCGGAGACTGGAAACAGGTGCGGTTCGAGAAACGCATCACGATCGTGCCGCAAGATATTCAGTGCGCGAGCTGGCGAGTGAGGGCCGAGCTAGGTGCTTATGCGCCCTTGGTTCACTGATTTTTCGTAAGCTCTCGCCTCGCTCAAAACTTCTCCACCCACGGCCGGACTTCCAGCTCTGAACTCCACGCGCTGCGCGGCTGTTGCAGCACGTTCCAGTAGTTGACGGCGATGGCGTCGGGATCGAGCATCGAGTCCGGCCGGTCCGCGGGCTCGGCGCGGACCGAGCTGCGGATGCCGCCATCGATGACGAAGTGAGCGATGTGGATGCCCTGCGGCGCGAATTCGCGGGCCAGCGACTGCGCCATGCCGCGCAGTGCGAACTTGCCCATCGCAAACGGCGCCGACTGCGCAAAGCCCTTGATGCTGGCGGAGGCGCCGGTGAACAGGATCGCGCCGTGCCGGTTCGGCAGCATCCTTTGCAGCGCCTGTTGCGCCACCAGAAACCCGCCGAACGCGCTGACGGCGATCGATTGCGCGACATCCTCAGGCTTGAGTTCGACGAACGGCCCGCGGGCGCGCTGGCTGGCGTTGTAGACGACCACATCGAGCTTGCCGATCTGCTGCTCCACCTCGACGAACAGTTTGGCGACGTCATCGGCACTGGTGGCATCGCAGGCGAAGGCTTTGGCGCCGGTTTCCTGACACAGCGCATCCAGCTTCGCGGCGTTGCGCGCGGCCAGCGCCACCCGCAGCCCTTGCTTCGCCAGCAAACGCGCCAGCGATGCGCTGATGCCTTCGCCGGCGCCGACGATCAAAGCGGTTTCATAATGCGGAATATCCATGGGCGATCATTCTCCGGGGGGCACTTTATTCAGCCGCGCTCGAGGCGCATGATGGAGATGGAAACGCCGTTCGAACAAACAAGAGGTCGTCATGAACGCCCAGGGTAAAATCGTTGCTGGAAACATCGACAACATGATCGCGCCGGATACGTCGGGCATGAATTTCTATCGCGCCGATCCGGCCTTGGCGGATCTGCTGCGCATTCATCTGCCGCAGGCGCTGTTCGCGCACATCGAGCCGCATCTTGACCGCCTCGGTGCGCTGGTCGGCGGGCCGCTCGATGAAGCCGGGAGGATGGCCGACAAGCATGTTCCGGTGTTGCACCAGCGCGACCGGTTCGGCCGCGATGCGCAGCGCATCGAGTATCATCCCGCCTATCGCGAACTGGAGCACGCGGCGTTCGGCGAATTCGGCATTCACGCGATGTCGCATCGCGCGGGCATCCTGGGTTGGCCGAGCACCTATCCGGTGGCGGCGAAGCACGCCTTCACCTTCCTTTTCAACCAGGCCGAATTCGGCATGGGCTGCCCGATCAACGTCACCGACGGCGCCGCCAAGCTGCTGTCGAAGTTCGGCGACGCTGCGCTGAAAGCGAAATACCTCGACGGGCTGACGCAAACCGACATCAGCCGGCTGACGCAAGGCGGCCAGTTCATGACCGAAAAGGAAGGCGGCTCCGACGTCGGCAAGCTGACCACCACGGCGGTGCAGGAAGGCGATCACTGGCGCCTCACCGGCGAAAAATGGTTCTGCTCGAATGCCGACGCCGAGATCGTGATGCTGCTGGCGCGGCCCGCGGGCGCAGAGGATGGCACCCGCGGGGTCGGTCTGTTCCTGATGCCGCGGCGCCTCGACGACGGCTCGCCGAACCACTACCGGATTGTCCGGCTGAAGGACAAGCTCGGCACACGCTCGATGGCTTCCGGCGAGATCAAGCTGGAAGGCGCGGTGGCCTACGCGGTCGGCAAGCTCGACCGCGGCTTCGTGCAGATGGCCGAGATGGTGAATTCGAGTCGGTTGTCGAACGGCGTGAAGTCAACATCGCTGATGCGCCGCGCCTATCACGACGCGATGGCGGTGGCGCGCGGCCGGGTGGTGTTCGGAAGCCGGATCATCGACATGCCGCTGGCGCGTCGGCAGTTGATGAAGATCATGCTGCCGACCGAACAGGCGCTGTCGATGAGTTTTCTCACCGCTGATGCGCTGGACCGCGCCGAAGCCGGTAGCCAGGACGCCGCGGCGCTGCTGCGCATTCTCACGCCAACGCTGAAATTTCGCGCCACCCGTGATGCGCGAAAAGTCTGCGGCGACGCCATGGAGATGCGTGGCGGCATCGGCTACATCGAGGAATTCGCCACGGCGCGCCTGCTACGCGATGCCCATCTTGGCTCGATCTGGGAAGGCACGGGCAACATCGTGGCGCTGGATGCCCTGAAGCGCGCCGTTGGTCGTCATGGCGCGGAGGCCGCGCTGGCCGCCGATCTGCATGCGCGGCTCGACGATTCCGCCAGTGTGCCGCAGATCTGGCGCGACCGGCTGCATGGCCTTGTCGATCACGCCATCGGCTTTGCACGGGAAGTTGCTGCTCACGCCGACAATGAAGCCGACGCGCGGCGCGCGACGAGTTCGCTGTATCATGTGGCCAGTGCGGTGACGCTGGCATGGGAGAGCCATCGTATCCACGCCATGCGGGGTGATGCGCGCCGGCTGCTGCTGTCGCGACTGGTGATCGATCACCGCCTGATGGCGCCGGACCCCTTCGCGGCGATCGAGAGCGACACGCAACGGGCGATTGTCGAGCACCTGTTGAGCGAGCGCGATGTAGGGATGGCGGAGGCGGGCGCGCTGGTAGTGACGTAGTTGTAGCCCGCATGAGCGGAGCGACATGCGGGGACAGATCTTCAACGCAACGGCTGGTCCCGGATGTCGCTTCGCTCATCCGGGCTACGTCAAAAGCCCTCCGGCGCGACAAACCCGCCGAACTCGCGCTCGATCAGTTCCGCGAGTTTCAGCGTGGTATGATCTTCCAGCCAGGGGCCGATAATCTGCAGGCCGATCGGCAATCCCTCATTCGATATCGCCACCGGGATCGCGGTGGCGGGCAGGCCGGGCAAAGTCGCGAGGCCGGGCCAGATCAGCTGATCGACATATGGATGATTGATGCCATCGATGTCGATATGACGCTTGTCCTGATCCGGCTCATGATCATGCGGATAGGCGGGCGTCGGCATCACCGGACAGATCACGGCGTCGAAACTCTTGAACAGTTCGCGCCATTGTGCGCGCAAGCGGGTTCGGCTGCCATCGGCCATCAGCCAGTCGCGGTGGCTCAGCGCGGCGCCGCGCAGGCGTTCGGCTTTGAGGCTGCTGTCGTTGGGATCGAGTTTCGTCGCGGCGGCGACGCCCGTGGCATACGCGTCCGGTGGTGCGCCCGCGGCGAGCAGTCCCACCAGCATCCGCATATAAAGCCGCGCACTGGCTGCGAGGTCGGGCAGCAGCGGGCTTTCTCTGACAATGTGAACCCCGGCCCTGGTCAAATTCGCGGCGAGCATTTCAACCGCGCTGCGCACGCTGCGGCCGCTTGGAATCAGCGGATGCACATCGAGCATCAGCACGCGAAAATCCTGCAGCGCCGTATGTCGTGCGGACGGCAGCGCGAGCTTGTAGCCGACGCCTTCCTGCCAAGGATCCGGGCCGGCGATGACGTCGAGCAGCAGGCCGAGATCGGCGGCACAGCGGGCCATCGGCCCGATCACCGAGAGTTCGCGGCCGGATGGCAGCGGCGGAAAGGGCGGTGGCAGGTGGCCGCGGGTCGCCGCTAGCCCGAAAGTAGGCTTGTGCGCATAGATGCCGCAATAGTGGCCGGGCACCCGCAGTGAGCCGCCGATGTCGGAGCCGAGTGACAGCGCGCCATAGCCGGCAGCCAGCGCCGCCGAGGAGCCGCCGGACGAACCGCCGGGAGTGCGGCCGAGGTCGAACGGGTTGTTGGTGGTGCCGTAGATGTCGTTGTAGCTCTGCCAGTCGCCAAGCCCGAGCGGCACGTTGGTCTTGCCCAGGATCACACCGCCGGCGTCCTTGACCCGCGTGATCGCCAGCGCGTCTTCGGAAGCGATGAAATCCTTCTGCGCGACAAAGCCCCAAGTGGTCGGCGTGCCGGCGAGGTTGAAGGATTCCTTCACCGTCATGGGAATGCCGAGCAAAGGCCTGGTCTCGCCGCGGGCCAGCGCCGCGTCGGCTGCCCGGGCACCATCAAGGCCGCGTTCGAAGTCGCGGACGCAGACCGCGTTGACGTCGCCGTCGTGCTTTTCGATCTGCGCGATGGCGTCCTGTGCCAGTTCGACGGCAGATACACTTCTGGCCTTCAGCGCGGCCGACATTTCGGTGGCGGTCGCGAAAACGGAAACTGATGCGGTCAAGACAGGCTCCTGCTGACGGATGATCGGACAGCAGAGTGCGCAGTTCAGACGGGGCGTGCAAGCCTAGCGCGGCGCATGGGGCTCGCGCAAAAACTGCAGCAGCAGCCGGCTCACTTCGTGCGGTTGTTCCTGCTGCACCCAGTGCCCGGCGCCGTCAATCAGATACACCCCGCGCAGGTCGGTGCAGGCGGTGTTCTGCATCGCCTCGATGACGCCGGGGCGCTGGTAGATGCCCCAGTCCTGTTTTCCCGAGATGAAGCAGGACGGCACGTCGATGGTGCGGCCGGACCAGGTTTCATATTCGGCAGTGAAGATGCCCGAGGTGCCGCAGCGATACCATTGCAGCCCGCCCTGAAACCCGGTGCGGGCATATTCGGCAGCGTAGAAAGCGAGTTCGCGATCCGGGAGCCAGGTGTTGGATGCGATCTGGACAGGCGAAGGCATCTCTTCGGCGACGGTCTCGGCCATGGTCTTGCCGAGGTCCATCACATAATAGGTCGGCAGTTTCGCCAGTTCGTTCGCCGTCCAGCCTTGCAACGGATACGGCGTGTTGCCGGGCCAGTCCGCGCTCTTGTGGTGATAGTAGGCGCGCAGGAAATCATGCACGCCCTGCGGCGCGTGCTGCATGTGGGCATTGGCGTCACGCCGGGAATAATACCATTGGTAGTGCTCGCGCGGTCGCGGCAGAGCGGCGAGGTCGCGATGAACCGGATCTTCTTGCTTTGGCGCAGCCAGCTTGTTGGCGGTGTCGAACGGCAGCGGCGGCGGCCCGGCAAACGGCGCGCTCATCAAGGCGAGGGATCGAAACACATCCGGCCGCACCAGCGCGCACCACGCCGCCACCGACGAGCCGGAATCGTGTCCCACCACGGCATCGACATGACGACAACCGAACGCCGAAACCAGCCCCAGCGCGTCGCGCACCAGGTTGAGCAGCCGGAACGGTGCGAGGTCGCCGTCATAGTCCGCATCCCAGCCGGTGGTGCGGCCATAGCCGCGCTGGTCCGGTGCGATGACGTGGTAGCCGGCGGCGGCGAGCGCCGGCATCACCTTGCGCCAGCTAAAGGCGAGCTCCGGAAAGCCGTGCAGCAGCAGCAGGCAGGGCCGGCCCTGGCTCTCGAAGCCGGCTTCCAGCACGTGCATGCGCAGGCCCTTGATATCATCCACGAAGCGCGAGCGAATTCCGGATGGCAGAATATCGGAGGAGATAGGGTCCAAGGCGTTCGCTCCCGCTGGATTTTGATTCTTGATTTTAAATCAATCCTAGCACGGGCGTTGTCTTAACTTCTTCCTGCAAGAGCGGGGCGAAGGAGCACGCGCGTGGCGCGAAATACTATCTTCGAAACCGTGCCACCAGTTCGACATGCGGTGTATGGCGGAACTGGTCCACCGGCGTGACGCTGTCGATCTTGTAGCCGCCATCGATCAGGATCCTGGCATCGCGCACGAAGCTCTGCACGTTGCAGGACACCGCGACCACGGTCGGGATCTTGCTGGCCGCCAGCTTTTCGGCTTGCGCCTGCGCGCCCTGCCGCGGCGGATCGAACACCACGGCGTCGATGTCGCGCAACTCCTGCGCCACCATCGGGCGGTGAAACAGGTCTCGCACCGCGGCCTGGATCGGCTTCAAACCCGATGTGTCTTTTGCCGCCTGTTGCAGCGACAGGATGGCGCCGGCGTCGCTGTCGAACGCCACAATCCGCGATTTCGCGGCGAGCCGCAACGCGAACGGGCCGACGCCGCAGAACAGGTCGGCGACCACCTTCGAGCCCTTGCAGTACTTTACCACGAGCGCGGCGAGGGCTTCCTCGCCGGCGGCCGTGGCCTGCAGGAACGAGCCTGGCGGCAGGACCACTTGCGCAGCGCCGACCTGGATCATCGGCGGGTTGCGCATCAGGACCAGTTCGCCATGGCGCGTCAGCCTTGCGAGCTTGTGGGTTTCGGCAAGCCGCGACAGCGCGGCGATCAGCGGCGCCGGCAGCGGGCCAGTGCCGCGCACGTCGATGTCGAGGCCGTTGCTGGCCGCGGTGACCTGGATGTCGAGCGGCTTGTTGGTGGGTTTCAGCAGCTCCGCGAGCGCGCGCGCCGCATCGAGTGCGCCTTTCAGGCCGGGATCGAGGATCGGGCAATCGTCGATGGCGATGATGGCGTGGCTGGCAGCGGCGGCAAAGCCGACGCGCAGGTTGCCGTCGCCGCCGCGCCGCGCATGCACGGTGATGCGGCGACGGCCGGCGCCATGGGCATCGATGATCGGATCGACCGGGCATTCGATCCTGGCGTGGGCAAGCGTATCGACCACGGTCTGCCGCTTCCAGGCCTGATACGGATCGGGTTGCCAGTGCTGGATGGCGCAGCCACCGCAGCGGCCGAAATAGGTGCAAAAGGGATCGATGCGTTCGGTGCTGGGGGTCTCGACGTGGATGAGATGCCGGCGCTCAGCGTGGCCGGCGACGGGCTCGGCCTCGATGATCTCGCCGGCCAGCGTATAGGGCACGAACAGCGCTTCGCCCGCCGCATAGCCGACGCCGTCGCCGCGCTGTCCGACATGGTCGATGGTGAGTCGTTCAACCACGGCGCGCGCCGAGGAAGAATTCGAGATTGCCGTCGCCGCCGGCGATGGGGGAGGGGAAGATGTCAATGTCAGTACAGCCTTGTGTCGCAGCGAATGCGGCGATGTCATCGCACACCGCCTGGTGGACGGCAGCGTCCTTGATGATGCCCCGCTTGGAATGTTGGCGCGGCGCCTCGAATTGCGGCTTGATCAGCGCCAGCAGATGCATCGGCGCTGCCGCCAGCGACAAAGCCACCGGAAGTACGGCCTTCAGCGAGATGAAACTGACGTCGATCACGACGACATCGGGCCGCGCCGGCAGCCGCTTGTTCTCGTAAGCGCGGATGTCGGTCTCTTCCATCGAGACGATTTTGGGATGTCCCTGCAGCGAGGGGTGCAACTGGCCGCGGCCGACATCGATGGCGAACACCATGCTGGCGCCATTGGCCAGCAGCACTTCGGTGAAGCCACCGGTCGAGGCGCCGACGTCGAGGCAGACGTGGTCCTCGATCTCTATCGGGTAGCGCTCCAGCGCGCCGGACAGCTTGACGCCGCCGCGCGAGACGAAGGGATGCGCGGGCTCTGCCTGGATCACGGCGTCTTCCGGAATGCTTTCCGACGCCTTGGCGACCCGCTTGTCGTCGGCGATCACCAGGCCGGCCTCGATCGCCGCCTGCGCCCTCGCGCGACTTTCGAACAATCCGCGCTCGACCAGCAGCAGGTCGGCGCGCTTGCGTGCGGTAGGCGCGTTGACGGGGCGCTTGGCCATGATCAGAGCGCTGCCGCGAGGCGGACGCAGGCCTCGAAGCTGGTCAGGTCATGCCAGAGGTCATCGGGCGCCCGGTGCGGCACGACGAGCGGCGCGCCGTGCAGTTCAAGCCCGTGGATCATCATCAGATTGTCGGTGTGCCCGAAATTCTCCACAGTCAGTCCGTCGCCATCGACCAGATGGCCATCCTGCGAGGTAACCTGCGAGCGTTCGCGCACCCGATCGACGTACAGCGTGGGGTCGTTGCTGTAGCCGAAGCAGGGCTTCCCGCGCCCCGCCATGTAACCGAGTTCATACACCGTCCCGGCGTCGGCGCCGGGGCCGCGAAACGGCGTCAGATTGGCGATGATCGCGTCGGCCTCGTTCATCATGGTCTCGTTGCCGCGAAAAATTTGTAGCGAGGCGCTATCAGCCGCAAGATCGATGATGTTGTCGAGCGGGTAAAGCCCGATCAGGCCGCGCCGGGCGCAGATATCGACCTTGCGTCGCCCGATGGCGACGGCGTCCGGCAGGAAGACATCGGGGCCTGCGAGGTAGATTTTCATGCCGGATGCATCCATCGTCATTGCGAGGAGCACTTGCGACGAAGCAATCCAGAATGTGCGTTGTGGCTCTCTGGATTGCTTCGCTGCGCTCGCAATGACGAACGCAGCGCTGTCGTGTCAGGCCCGGCTTAAGCCAGCTTCACTGTCTCGGCGGTAAAGTCCTTGCCGAGGGTCTCGAACACCTTTTTCACGATGCCCTTGGCGTCGAGTCCGGCGCGGCCGTACATCGCGGCCGGCGAATCGTGGTCCTGAAAGACGTCGGGCAGCACCAGCGAGCGCATCCGCAACCCGCCGTCGAGCATGCCGTTGTCGGACAGGAACTGCATGACGTGGCTGCCGAAACCGCCGATCGAGCCTTCCTCGATGGTCAGCAGGATCTCGTGGTCGCGCGCCAGCTTCAGGATCATGTCCTCGTCGAGCGGCTTCATGAAGCGCGCGTCGGCGATGGTGGTGGACAGGCCAAGCGTGGCGAGTTCGTCGGCTGCCTTCTCGCACTCGGCGAGACGGGTGCCGAACGACAACAGCGCGATCTTGGTGCCCTCGCGGACAATCCGGCCCTTGCCGATTTCCAGGGGGATGCCGACTTCCGGCATCTCGACACCACGGCCTTCGCCGCGCGGATAACGCAGCGCGCTCGGCCGGTCGTCGATGGCGACCTGAGTGGCGACCATGTGGACCAGTTCGGCCTCGTCGGACGCCGCCATGATGACGAAGTTCGGCAGGCAGCCGAGATAGGCGTTGTCGAACGAGCCCGCATGGGTAGCGCCGTCGGCGCCGACCAGGCCGGCACGGTCGATGGCAAAACGCACCGGCAGGCCTTGGATCGCGACGTCGTGGACGATCTGGTCATAGCCGCGCTGCAGGAATGTCGAATAGATCGCACAGAACGGCTTGTAGCCCTCGGTGGCCAGACCCGCGGCGAAAGTCACTGCGTGCTGTTCGGCGATGCCGACGTCGAAGGTGCGGTCGGGATAGGCCTTGTTGAAGATGTCGACGCCGGTGCCCGACGGCATTGCCGCGGTGATGGCGACGATCTTGTCGTCCTTGGCGGCTTCCTTGACCAGCGAGGCGCCAAACACGTTCTGGTAGGACGGCGCGTTGGGCTTGGATTTGGACTGTGCGCCGGTGGCGATGTCGAACTTGACCACCGCGTGATACTTGTCGGCCGCGGCTTCCGCCGGGCCGTAGCCCTTGCCCTTCTGGGTCACGACATGGACCAGGATGGGGCCGGTCTCCATGTCGCGGACGTTCTGCAACACCGGCAGCAGATGGTCGAGATTGTGACCGTCGATCGGGCCGACGTAATAGAAGCCGAGCTCCTCGAACAGCGTTCCGCCACCGGCCATGAAGGCGCGGGAGTATTCCTCGACGCGACCGGCGCGATCGGCGATCACCTTCGGCAGATGTTTGCCAAGCTGCTTGGCGGCGTCGCGCAGCGAGCGGTAGGTCTTGCCCGAATACATCCGCGACAGATAGGCCGACATGGCGCCGACCGGCGGCGCGATCGACATGTCGTTGTCGTTGAGGATGACGATCAGGCGGGAATTCATCGCGCCGGCGTTGTTCATGGCCTCGTAGGCCATGCCGGCTGACATCGCGCCGTCACCAATCACGGCGATAACGTTGTTCTTGCCGCCCGAAAGGTCGCGGGCAACGGCCATGCCGAGGCCGGCGGAAATCGAGGTCGAGGAATGCGCGGCGCCGAACGGGTCGTATTCGCTCTCGGTCCGCTTGGTGAAGCCGGACAGGCCGCCCGCGGTGCGCAGGGTGCGAATCCGGTCGCGGCGGCCGGTCAGGATCTTGTGCGGATAGGCCTGATGGCCGACGTCCCAAATCAGGCGGTCGCGCGGGGTATCGAATACGTAATGCAGGGCGGTCGTCAGTTCGACGACGCCTAGGCCGGCGCCAAAATGGCCTCCGGTCTCCGACACGGCATCGATGGTCTCCTGACGCAATTCGTCGGCGACCTGTCGAATCTGCTCGACCTTCAACTTGCGGAGATCTTCCGGAGTCTTGATCGTATCGAGCAGCGGTGTCTTACTAAAATCGGTCACGGCACTATTCCAATTTTACATGTCCGGGACTGCGTCCGGCCCGGGGTGGCGGCGTTTCCGCGCGTCACAATCCGGACACTCGCAGCCTCCAGAACCGGGAAGCCTTGTTCGAAGCCTTGTAATGGGCTTCGCTGTTTCACTGTGATATCTAGCATGCTTGGCAGCTCCCTCCCTCTGAACATTTTTGTCAGATGGTTGAAGCGCTTATCAACGTTAAGGACCGGCATTTCAGCCCGCCCGTCAGCGCATAGTCTCAGTCCCTTTACACCAAAGCAGCGACCAAAGCCAACCGCGCTGCCACATCTTTGGAGGGTGTGTTTAGATACTATACACGTTCTAGTAGCATTAACCAAGGCGGCGGGCGACCGGTTCGGGAGCCCCTGCATCGGCGGGATGCAGGCTTTGGGTCCCCAAGTCTAGTCTCTGCCATGCATTTTGGCGGGATATGGGGTCGCCCGTGACCAGCGCCAGCGCAGCGGTCGGCTTGGTGAAACGCTCTTTCAGCGGGACCGGGCCGCAGACTATCATGTAGAAATCGTAAGAATGCGGCCGCTCGTTGGCCATGACGAACTGGAAATGCACCCGGAAGAACTTCCAGCGGAAGCGGTTGTAATGTTCCGCGCGGATGATTTCGCGGAACCGGACCGGTACAATGGTAGGATTGCGCTTCTGGGGGCCGGCGTCGATGCCGTGGCCGGCGACCGGATCAAACGGAAAGAAGTTCATCACGTCCTTGCGTGACTGGCAGTCGATCCAGTCGATCGACGGCTCCACCGCCAGCCGCCGCAGGTTGTCGCGAAATCCGGTCGCGGCCTTGTGGAAGCCGACGATCGGCATGTTGCCGCCCAGCGTCAGCAGCACCACCCGGGGGCCGTGACGGCCCAGCTCGGGATCCAGTTTCAGCGCCCGCGCGACGATTTCGGAGCCGAGGAAAGAACCCGAGCTGTGGCCCACCAGGACGATTTCCTGGGCCTCGCTGGTGCGGGCAACCTCGACGAGGCGCTGCGCGAAACGATCGATCCGGGCGTCCCAGTCCGGCCGCTGGCCGTGGGAGAATTGCCAGGTAAAGATGGTGTCGGACATCAGATAGAGCAGGTAGCTGAGGTGCTCGGTCGTCCTCAGCAGCGTGCCGAGCACGGCCACGAACACCGCCAGCGCCCCGGCGCCGACCAGAAAGCCGTGAATTCCGAGCCATTGCAGCCCGAAACCGAACACCCACGCGATCGCAGCCGACCAGATCGCCTCGTTGAGCAGCAGGACGTGCGGATAGCTGATGAAGGTGGCAAATCGCCAATGGGCTGACCAGAACCGGCCCATGGTGCCGGAAAACACCAGACGCCAGTAGATCGCGATGGCATAGGCCAGCGTACGCCAGATCGGCCACGCCAAATCGCGCTGGATCAGGTCTTCCCAGCGCAGGAAATCGTAATCGGTACGGGTCTGCCAGCCCTGGCCGGAGGTCTCGATGCTCCAGGAGGCGGATTCAGCGGAAAACTCGCCGTCGGGCGGGCCCTTCGGCCGGCTCACCGTGGTGGCGAGGTCGTACAGGCGCCCGAACTTGCGCAGTTCGGTGCGAAACATGCGGTAATACTGCGAGAGGCCCCGCGGATCGTATCCCTGCACATAGATGACATGACGGTGCTGGATGCGCACGCTGGTTCCCCGGAATGAGTGCGGGACTATAGCCCGATGGATGCGCGAAGCGCTAATTCGGGCGGACTGTTTCCGCTCACTCGACGTCCAGCGGCTCCGTGCCGGTGACCTGGCCGCTGGAATCCGTGGTGATCTTGTCGACCCGGGCCTCGGCCTGGCGCAGCAACTCGTCGCAGCGCCGCTTCAGGGCCTCGCCGCGCTCGTAGATGGCTACTGATTCCTCCAGCGGCACCTTGCCGTCTTCCAGCCGCTTGACGATGGTCTCGAGCTCTTCGATGGCGCGCTCGAAGGTCAGCTTCTTGACGTCCGCATGGGTCGGTTCGGCCATATCGCGTTCCTGCTGCGCGCCCTCGGGGACGCCGATTCAAGATGATGTTTGAGGGCGGAGTGTGGCGGGAATCATGCGCCCATCAGCGCGGTGACATGGGCCGCCACCGATTCCTTCAGGCCCTGCAGATCATAGCCACCCTCCAGCACCGAGACAATGCGGCCGCCGGCGCTCTTGTCGGCTTGGTCCATCAGCTTGCGCGTCACCCAGCCGAAATCCTCCGCGTCGAGATTGAGCGAAGCCAGCGGATCGCGGCGATGTGCATCGAAGCCGGCGGAGATGATGATCAGTTCCGGCGCAAATTTCTGCAGCTGCGGCAGAATCAGGTTCTCGAACGCCATGCGGAATTTAGCGCCGCCGTCGCCATCGGCCAGCGGCGCGTTGACCACGGTGTCGTGCTCGCCGCGTTCGCCGCTCGCCCCGGTACCGGGAAACAGCGGCATCTGGTGCGTCGAGCAATACATCACCGTGGGATCCGACCAGAAAATGTCCTGGGTGCCGTTGCCATGGTGGACGTCGAAATCCACCACTGCGGCGCGTCCAATGCCGTAGGTGCGCTGCGCGTAACGCGCCGCAATCGCTGCCTGGTCGAAGAAACAGAAGCCCATCGGCTTGTTGATCTCGGCGTGGTGGCCGGGCGGCCGCGTGGCCACGAAGGCGTTGGTGGTCTCGCCCTTCATCACCGCGTCGGTCGCCGCGACCGCACCGCCGACGCCGCGCATCACTGCTTCCCAGGTGCCGGGCGACATCGAGGTGTCGCCGTCGAGATAGATCATGCCGCTGGACGGCGCGACGTGGCGCAACTCGTCGATGTAGTGCCCGTCATGGCACAGCCCGACCACGTCGAGATTGCCCTCGGGCGCCTCGCCGCGCACCAGCGCATCGAAGCGCGCTTCACCCAGCACCGTCGCCACCGCCCGCAGCCGGTCGGGACGTTCGGGGTGGCCGGGCGGCGTATCGTGATCGAGGCAGGCCAGATGCGACAGCAGCAGCGTCATACAGGGATTCCAGGCGCGGGATGCGCGGGTGTTGAAGGGTAGCTTAATTGCTGGAACCGGGTTCCGAAAGGGGTGGTGTCCTCGCTTTGGATAGGGATGGTGGCGTTACGGCAGCGCCGGAGGCCTGTGATAGCGCCTACGCATCCATCGTGCGAACCAAAGAGAGGTTTGCTGGCCAACGCTCCGGCTATCAGGAGCAGTGCCTTGTCATTGTCATTTGCATTTAACTGCTGATTCAGGATGATCCACTCTCGGCCGGTTCGTCGGGTGAAATTTGATATGCTGAAACCTCTGGTGAATATCGTTGAAATAGCGGTCTTCACATTACGCACATGCTTCTGAAGTTATGCCCGTTAGGGCATTGGAAGCATCGGAACGCCAACCGCGATCTTTCACGATTCATAGGGCTCATTGAAAAGTTCCCCGGGAGTTCCCCACCTACTTCGTTCGGTTCTGCCCTTCACCACGATGGTGCTGTTGCAGGCTATTGTCGCCGGCATCAGCATGAACGCGCTGTCGTCGGTGCGCGCCTACGTCGCTGGCGAAAGCCTCTGGTCAAAAGGACAGAAGGAGGCGGTTTACGCCCTGAGCCTCTATACCGAAACCGGCGACGAAAGATATTACAGTCGCTATCAATCGACGATCGCCGTGCCCCTTGGTGATCTCAAAGCACGTCGCGCTCTCGAAAAGCCAGTCCCCGATCTGGGCGCCGCGTATGGGGGCTTTCTGCAGGGCGGCAACCATACCGACGACATCGACGGCATGATCTGGCTGTTTCGCTATTTCGGCGATGTCAGCTACCTCGCCAAGGCGATCGAGAAATGGCGGGCAGCTGATCTTGTCATATATGAGTTGGCCGATATTGCCGCTTCCATCCATTCGGAAGTCGCCAGCGGGCCCCTCGCGCCGCAGCGCATCCAGGCACTCAAGGCGAAAATCCACGAGATTGACGAACGGACTACACCGCTGGCAGTAGCCTTTTCCGAGCGCCTCGGCGAGGGATCGCGACTTCTCCAGCTGATATTGGCGGTCGTCAATATCTTCACGGCTGCCCTGCTGATTCTGCTTGGAGTCTGGCGTACCCGCAAACTTCTCATTCAGCGTCAGACATTCGAGAATGCGCTGAAGGCTGAAAAAGAGCGTGCGCAGGTTACACTCGCTTCAATTGGCGAGGCCGTGATCAGTACAGATGCGAATGGCTGTGTCGAATATATGAACCCAACGGCCGAGCGGCTGGTGGCCCAGCGGGTTGGCGATGCGCTGGGAAAACATCTGACGTCACTGTTTCACATTGTCGATCAAGATGACGGAGTCGACAACAAAATCCTGATCGGGCAGGCCCTTGCCGGCAAGACCGTCAACGGCGGCGGGCAACCTCATCTGCTGATTCGGGAGGACGCCAGTTCGGTCCCCGTATCATGGGTTGCCGCACCGTTGCTGATTGAAGCCGAGGCGGCGGGATCTGTGATGGTGTTGCACGATATGACGCGGGAGCAGGAATATATCTCGCGATTGGCCCACCAGGCGTCGCACGATACGCTGACCGATCTGGCCAATCGACGTGAGTTCGAGCGTCGCCTGGAGGACGCGCTGCCGCGGGTCGGCATGAGCTCGGCGCAGCACGCTTTAATGTTTCTCGATCTCGACCAGTTCAAGGTCGTCAACGACACTTGCGGTCATGCCGCTGGCGATCAGCTGCTCCGCCAGGTTTCGGGAATGCTGCAAAAACATCTGCGCCCCGGCGATCTGTTGGCTCGTTTGGGAGGCGATGAGTTCGCCGTCCTCCTGGAGAATTGCGGGGCCGAGCTGGCCGCGAGCACCGCCGAGCGTCTCCGGCAGACGGTGGAAGAATTGAATTTCGTCTGGAACGGCCGAGTGTTCAACATCACCGTCAGCGTCGGTCTGGTGTGCATCGCCGAGGCCAATACCACGATTGAAGACACGCTGCGGACAGCCGACGTCGCCTGCTACATGGCCAAGGAGAAGGGCCGCAACCGGGTTCAGATTCACCATTCGAGCGACGACGAGTTGTTGCGGCGGGTTAACGAAATGACCTGGGTGCAGCGCATTCACGAGGCGCTGGAAGGAAATCGGTTCTGCCTGCACGCACAGAAGATTGTCCCGCTTGACGACCGCGACGTGGGTGGTCTGCACGTCGAGCTTCTGTTGCGGTTGCGGGACGAGGATGGCCAGCTCATCGCGCCTGGCAATTTCATTCCTGCCGCGGAGCGCTATGGGTTGATGACCCTGATCGACCGCTGGGTGGTACGGAACGCGTTCGCGATCCTGGCCCACCGAAGGGCCGATCGGACTTCAATTCCGATCGCTACCTGTGCCATCAATCTTTCCGGCTCGACTTTCCAGGACGACGGATTTCCAGATTACGTCCGCAACCAGCTTCTCGCCCACAAAATCCCGGCAACGATCATCTGTTTCGAAATCACAGAGACCAGTGCGATAGCTAAACTGGCCAAGGCGGGCGAGTTTATTTGCTCGCTGCAACAGCTAGGTTGTCGTTTCTCGCTTGACGACTTTGGCAGCGGCATGTCGTCGTTTGCTTACCTCAAGCATCTTCCGGTGAATTACCTCAAGATCGACGGCGGTTTTGTGAAAGACATGCTGGTCGATCCGATCGACCGCGCGATGGTCGAAATGATCAGCCATATCGGCAAGATCATGGGTAAGAAAACGGTCGCAGAGTTCGTCGAAAGCGAGGAGATCTTTCAAGCTTTGCGCGAAATCGGCGTCGATTATGCGCAGGGTTATGCCGTTGGCAGGCCGGAACCATTCGATATCAGTAGCGAGATGACCGGCGCCGGGCGTGAGACGATCCGGCGCGACGTGGCGTAGGCCGGTTGATCGGCGCCCGCGCGTCCTCGTGCTATTTGGCGATGCTCCGCATCCCAGCTCAGTTCAATTTTCCGATCCGGTCCAGCATCCCCGGTGCCACCGGGCTGTTGATCTTGAACCAGGCATCCAGCGCGTCGACGTCGTAAACGCCGACCTGCGGCGCGAGACCGCCCTTCAACACGGTAAAGCCGTCGCCGCCGACCGACATGAACTGGTTCACGGTCACGCGATAATTCGCAGCGGGATCGATCTTTTGCCCATTCAACATCATGCGTTCCGCTGCAACGCGGCTACCCGAAGTCGCGCTGTCGTTCCAGGCGTAGGAAAATCCCTTCGACACCTGCAGGATGCGCGGCCGCTTCGGATCGAGCCATTGCTGCTCCAGCATCGCCTTGATCTGCGCGCCGGTAAGCGTCAGCGTGACCAGTTGATTGCGAAATGGCTGCGCGGCAAACACGTCGCCGTACGTGACCGGACCCTCCGACCGCTTGACGATATCGGCGCGAATGCCGCCGGGGTTGGTAAAGGCGATGACGGCGCCGCCAAGCGCTTCCGCCGAAGTCGCGGCTAAGTGCGCATCGGCGACAACGTCGCCAAGCGGGCTTTCGCCGGTCTCGGGATTCGGCATGCGCGAGAGGGTTTCCGTGACCGATCCCACCGGACGATTGGCGATCGGGCCTGCGACCTTGTCATAGGACGCGAGCAGCGCCGTCTGCGCGGGATCGGCGGCATAGGTATCGGTGCGGACGATGAGGTTGTTCGCCTTCGCGCTGATGACGTCGCGCGTGGTGCGGTCGAGCTTGAGGTCGATCGAGGTGACGAGGGTGCCGTACTTGTCGCCTGAGGTGACCAACCGGCCGTCGATCTCGCACGTATAGGCGCGGTGGGTGTGGCCGCTGATGACGACATCGACGGCGCGGTCGAACTTCTTGACGATCTCGACGATCGGCCCGGAAATCCCCGGGCATTCGTTATAATCGCCGGTGGGGAATCCGCCTTCGTGGATCAGAACCACGATGGCCTCGACGCCCTTGGCCTTCAGTTCCGGTATCAGGGCGTTCACCGTCTCGGCTTCGTCCTTGAAACTGAGGCCGGCGACGCCGGGTGGCGATACCAGTCCCGGCGTGCCCTTCAGCGTCAGGCCGATGAAGCCGACCGGGATGCCGTCGAAGGTCTTGATCTCGTAGGGCGGCAGCACCGGCTGTCCGGTCTGGATGTCGATGGTGCTGGCGGCGAGATAACGGAACGTTGCACCGGCGAACGGATGCGAGCCCTGGCAATGGTCGACTGGATGACAGCCGCCGTTCTGCATCCTCCGTAATTCGGCAAGCCCCTCGTCGAATTCGTGGTTGCCGACCGAGGCGATCTCCAGCCCCATCATCGAGAGCGACTCGATGGTTGGCTCGTCGTGGAACATTGCCGACAGGAACGGGCTGGCGCCGATCAGGTCGCCGGCAGCGACGAACACCGAGTTCTGCTTGGCGGCGCGGAGCTGCGCCACCAGCGTGGCCATATGCTCGGCGCCGCCGGCGCGGACGGTGATCTTTTTCGTTCTGTCAGCGGGATCGTCGATCGAAATGCCGCCCGGCGGCGGCCGCAAATTGCCGTGGAAATCGTTGATGGCGAGCAGGGTGAGATCGACAGGGGAGGTGGGCGTCTGGGCATGGGCGCTGGTGCAACTCCACAGCGACGCGGCGAGCACAGCGATTGCGATCCGCGCCGTCCTAACCTTTCCCCGCCCTTTGCGGGGAGAGGTCGGATCGCTCTCGCGATCCGGGTGAGGGGCGGAGCAAGGTACTTGGCGCTGGCAGAACGTTTCGGCTCGCATGGCAGATTTCATAATGCAAAATTTCTAGTGTGGAGCCGTCTTGGATCGGGAGGGCATGCAACGGCCCGATCAAGGCAGATCTGCCTCGCCCCTCACCCGAACTGCGCTCGCGCGCAGTGCGACCTCTCCCCGCGAAGAGCGGGGAGAGGTCGCCTTCACGCCTTCTTGCGCGCGAAGAACGCCTTGAACGCGGATATCGCTTCCGTGGATTTCATGCGTTCGCCGAATAACTGGCCTTCCTGGTCGATGCGCCGCGTGAGGTCCTCCGGCGGCAGCTTCAGCAGGCGGCGCGAGATCGCCACCGCTTCCGCCGGCAGCGCGCAGATTTCGCGCGCCACTTTCCGGGCTTCGGCCTCGGTATGGCCGGGCGCCACCACCACGTTGACGAAGCCGGCTTCGCGGGCCTCCTCTGCGGTCACCTTGCGGCCCATCACCAGCGTCGCAAAGGCGCGCTGATGACCCATCGCGCGCGGCATCAGCAGGCTGGAGGCGGCTTCCGGCACCAGGCCGAGATGGATGAACGGCGTCGAGAACGTCGCGGTGGTCGAGGCCAGCACATAGTCGCAGTGAAACAGCATGGTGGTGCCGATGCCGATCGCGATGCCGTCCACCGCGGCGATGATCGGCTTGGTGTTCTGCGCCAGCGAATACAGGAACTTCACGGCGTTCGACGCCCGCGGGGAGTCCGCCTTTTCGGCGCTGTCCTTGAGAAAATCCTCGAGATCGTTGCCGGCGGTGAAGACACCGGAGCCGCCAGTGATGATGATGCAGCGAATCTCCGGATTGTTCTGAGCGGTATCGATCGCCTCGCTCATGCCACGGTACATGTCCTGCGTGACCGCGTTTTTCTTTTCCGGTCGCCGCAGCATGATCACGCGGGTGGCGTCTTCGTCGGTAACGATCACGTGGCCGATCATCGTGCGTCCTTTTGGATTGCCGCTCGCGCTTGTCCCGCACGGCTATGACAGGGAAATCAGGCCAGCAACACCGCGTCGGCGGACGTCACTGATTCAGCGCCGTCGATCACCGTGCGTTCCAGCGATCCCGCCTGCACCGTAATGTTTTCGGCGAAGAACCTCGCCAGCGTGACATAGCGTGCCGGGTCGCCGCCGCCATCACTGATGTCTTTCGCCGCCAGCGCCTCGCCGGCCAGCATGCAGCCGCCGAGCGTCGAGCCGAACAGCCGCAAATAGGGGGTGGCGCCGGCCAGCGCGTCCGATGGCGCCGAGGCCAGCCGCTCCAGCAGCCACTTGCTGCTGCGCTCCAGCGCGCCTAGCGCGTCGCGCAATTTGGCGCCGGTTGTGCCGAAGGCCGGATCGTTGGAAGCCTCGACGCGGCCGACGATCTCCGACAGTTCGTCGAGCAGCGCCCACACCGAGGCGCCGCCGTTGGCGCCAAGTTTTCGCGTCACCAGATCGATCGCCTGGATGCCGTTGGTGCCTTCGTAGATCGCCGTGATGCGGGCGTCGCGATAGTGCTGCGCCGCGCCGGTTTCCTCGATGAAGCCCATGCCGCCATGGACCTGGACGCCGAGCGAGGTGACCTCGTTGCCGATGTCGGTGGAGAACGCCTTGGCGATCGGCGTCAGCAGCGCGCCGCGGGCGGCGGCCTCCGAGCGGACCTTGGCGTCGGTGCTGCGCGCGGCGATATCGAGCGCCACGGCGGTGGCGTAGCAGATGGTCCGCGCGGCGGCGGTGAGCGCGCGCATCTGCATCAGCATGCGCTTGACGTCGGGATGCACGATGATCGGGTCCATGCCGGTGGTCTTGCTGCCGATGCCGCGGCCCTGCTTGCGCTCCTGCGCGAACGCCAGAGCCTGCTGGTAGGCGCGGTCGGCGATCCCCACGCCTTCGAGGCCGACGCCGATACGGGCCTGGTTCATCATCGTGAACATGCACAGCATACCGCGGTTTTCCTCGCCGATCAGGTAACCGACCGCGCCACCCTTGTCCCCCATGGTCATGGTGCAGGTCGGCGAGGCGTGCATGCCGAGCTTATGCTCGACGCCTGACGGATAGATGTCGTTGCGGGCGCCGAGCGAGCCGTCGGCATTGACTAGGAATTTCGGGATCAGGAACAGCGAGATGCCCTTGGTGCCCGCAGGCGCATCGGGCATTCGCGCAAGCACGAAATGCACGATGTTGTCGGTCATGTCGTGGTCGCCGTAGGTGATGAAGATCTTGCTGCCAAAGATGCGGTAGCTGCCGTCGGCTGCGCGTTCGGCGCGGCTGCGCAGGGCACCGACGTCGGAGCCGGCCTGCGGCTCGGTCAGTTGCATGGTGCCGGTCCATTCGCCGGTGACCAGCTTCTCCAGATAGATCTGCTTGAGTTCGTCGCTGCCATGGGCGTCGAGCGCCTCGATGGCGGAGAGCGTCAGCAGCGGGCACAGGCCGAACGCGATGTTCGAGGCGCTCCAGATCTCGGTGCAGGCCGCATTAATGGCCAGCGGCAGGCCCTGGCCGCCAAAGGCTTCGGGCCCGGATACCGCGTTCCAGCCGGCCGCGGTCCAGCGCTTATAGGCCTCCGGCCAGCCCGGCGCGGTGGTGACCTGGCCATCCTTAAGCTGGATGCCGTTCTTGTCGCCGATCCGGTTGAGCGGGGCCAGCACGTCGGTGGCAAAGCGTCCGGCCTCCTCCAGCACGGCGGCGGCGATATCGCCGTCGAAGTCGCCATAATGGCCGGCCTGCACGGCGGCCTGCAGGCCGGCGCCATGGTTGAGGGCCAGCAGCATGTCGTGGATCGGCGCGCGGTAGGTCATGACCGGTTCTCTCTCGAAGGGTTTGGAGCCGTTGCAAGCCGTATTCCCACGAAATGGGCCGGCTCTCAACACGCCAAACGGCGAATTCCGCGACCGGAACAGGCCGGGGAGGTGGTTGAAATGGGGGAGGTCTCTCTATAGACCGGCGTTGCCGGGGGAAACCGCGCGGGCGTCGCCCCGCTCTGCGCGTAGCCGCCGGCTGTTGGGGCGTCGCCAAGTGGTAAGGCAGGGGATTTTGATTCCCCCATGCGGAGGTTCGAACCCTCCCGCCCCAGCCAGCGCGCCGACGGCAATTGAAAACACGGCAAAATCGGCCTGGCTGGGGTGCTGATGCACAGCACTGCGACACATTCCTGCTGCACAGGAGGTCGTGTTCTGATGGCTGTCCACATCTTTCGCCGCGAGGCGACCTACTATTGGCGGCGTCGCACGCCCCGCGCGCTTGCCATTTGCCTGAACCGCCCGCATCTTTTTTTGAGCCTGAGGACGACGAGCCCGGTGATGGCGCGTCGGCTGGCGACCCAACTCGATGCCATTCTGGAAGACGCCGCGATGCTTGCCGAGAACGCCGACTTGCACCTGTCACGGTCCCAGATCGAGACAATGCTTGGCGCAGTCGTCGAGCGGCAGCTGACCAAGCTGGAGCGGGTCGCCCTCGCTGCAAAGTGCGCGCCCGGGTTCGATGTCGAGGAGGCGCGATCTGACGACAAGCGGGCCCTATGGACTTACACCTTGCTCGACGCGCAGGGCCCCGCGGCCATCGTGCGCAAGGAGGATCGCCTCCGCATGAAGTCCGACGGCCTCTCGGGAGCTGACATTGGGGCAGTCCAGCGTCACCTGACCATGCTCCAGATGAACGGTCTGGTGCCGACGAAGCATCATGTCCTGAGGCAAATGATCGAGAACGTGGCGGCCGCGCCCACCGCCATGAACATCAACATGGCTCAAGGGGCCTACTTCCGCGGGATGAAACTTGCACTCGCCGAAATCGACCGTCGCTATGGAGGGGAGCGTGTCGAGGATGGCGATGTCGTAAATCGCATCCTTCGTGCGAGG